>JBCBIX010000009.1:0-45746 GCA_038523965.1 Bacteroidota bacterium | reverse complement strand
ACGCATCCGCTGGATCGGTTAATGTGATCACTGGCGTAGGATCAATCGTAACACTTACTGTGCTATCTGCCATGCAGCCATTGCCATCTGTGAAGCTGTAGGTCACCGTGTACGTGCCCGGACCTGCATCTTGAATATCTATACTCGCTGTACCTGCTACTGAACTGCTATCAAAGCTCGCCGCTGGTGCCGTAGTCGTAAACATGCCGCCCACTGGCGTGGCCACAAAATCAAGCGTACCCATGTCTTCTGCACACACATCCGCTGGATCGGTTAATGTGATCACTGGCGTAGGATCAATCGTAACACTTACCGTGCTGTCTGTCATACAACCATTGCCATCTGTGAAGCTGTACGTCACGGTAAAGGTGCCTGGACCTGCGTCTTGGATGTCTATACTCGCCGTACCTGCTACTGAACTACTATCAAAGCTCGCCGCTGGCGCCGTTGTCGTAAACATGCCGCCCGCTGGTGTCGCCGTGAAGTCAAGCGTACCCATGTCTTCTGCACATGCATCTGCGGGATCGGTTAATGTGATCACTGGCGTGGGATTGACCTCAATGCTAATCATAGAACTATCGACGCAACCTCCAGCATTAGTAACGATTACCTTGTATGTCCCACCGTCTGCTACTGTTGCATTCGAAATGGTAGGGTTCTGGGAGATGCTGGAAAAACCATTCGGGCCACTCCAAAGCCAACTTGTTCCATCCCCTCCAGATTCGGTAAATTGAATTGTCTCACCCACACAATGAGGAGAATTACTGTTCACGAGAATATTCGGCAATGGAAGGACTGTAACAGTGACAGTTGTATCGGATACACAAAGAGATCGATTCGTGTAACTATACGTGACACTATATGTACCAGCTGATGCCTGAATTGTATTCAGGCTTGCAGTACCATCGCCGTTATCAACAAAGCCAGCACCCGCATTAGTTGAAAAAACACCTTGAGTACTTGATGCAGTGTTTGGTGCGGGTGTTGCTACAAATAGAAAATCATCATCTCCCAGACAGCGGTCAGATGGGTCATTCAAGGTTAGTTCTTCGGGCTGAGGGCAATAATTCAACGCTGCTATACCACCACTTCCGATAAAATTCAATTGAATTGAAACAATATCAATCGTATCGACTCTCAAAGAAAAGAAGTCATTATCGTTTTGCCCTGCGATCGTAAAAACTACCGAGTCCCCATTTTCTAAAAATACCGTCATATCTCCGATAATATCATCAATCAGGTCAATCGAAAAAACAGTTACAGGATCTACAAAATCAAGATTGAAAACTTGAGGACCACCATCATCAGGGTTATCTATACGCCCATCACCGTCACTGTCCTCAGTTGAGTTATACGGCCTTTCATGAGTAGTAATGATTAGACCAAGGCTATCACAGTTAGTTACACCAGCAGATGCATCTCCCAGTCCAGGCCCGCCGTCGGGACAGTTTTCATTGGGAGATCCAAGATCAGGATCTCCGCCCGTCGGATTAGAACTATCAAAAATGACAATTGGGCGGTCAACACCGGACGTAATCTCCAAACCAATGTTTTGAAAGGCGGTCGCACCAATTGTGTCTCCTAACTGGAATGGATTCCCCATTCCATCATTTTCAAAATCAATATTCAACTCCGTACAATCACACTCTACAATTGCACAAGTAGAAATGGCGAATGTGGCAGTAGTACTTTGAGTACATCCGTTAAGATCTGTAAGTGTATAATCGATGATAAAAACCCCTAACCCAGTGGTTGCAACATCGATCGATGCTGTACCGGCAGCACTATTCTGAATAAGGCCCTGAGCAGTAGTTGTAAATATTCCACCTGTCGGAGAAGCAGTAAAATTCACCACACCACCGTCATTAATACATATACTAACGGGATTTGATAGTGTTACCTCAGGTAAATCATTAACAACAACATTGATGCTGCTCGAGTCAACACAACCATTGACATTAGTTACAATAACCTGATACACCCCACTGGAAGCGGATGCAGCAGAAAGAATAGAAGGATTTTGGTCTGAACTTGAAAAACCATTTGGTCCACTCCATGACCAACTTATTGCGTCCCCTCCGGACTCGAAAAGGCTCAATTCATCCCCTTCGCAAATTGGGCTATTGCTACCTGCACTGACTACAGGTAAAGAATCAACTATGACTTCAACAGAACAGAGCGTAGGACAATTGTTCGAATCTGTTAAGGTTACGAAATAAGTACCTGCGTCCGCAAGGGTCACATTATTCCTGATAACGAAACTGTCTGTACTTACAAAACCATTAGGGCCACTCCAACTGTATGAGGCGGCCGATGCACCTGCATCGAGACTTAGATCTTCACCTTCACATAGAGGGGTTAGCGCAGTAACAAAACAATTCTGTTGGCATGAATTAAACACTTCAACATCGCCTCCCACACCTTTAGGATCTCCAGCGTCAACAACTCCATAAGAAAAAGCACCCAGAGGACTTAGAGGAGAGTTTACACTATCGGCATTCCATATTGCTACTCCATGAGGACCATTTTCATCAAGCATGTCTGAGGATGTGGCTAAATACCGCACTTCGCCATCAGGCTGGGTATAAGTCGAGACGCCGCCATAACTGTCTTCTGGGGCAGCAAGACCTTGAACGCTGATGTCATATTCTGTGACCACATTATTGTAAAGATTGCCTACCTGAGCGAGCAGATTAGTCTCTCCAAAATGATTATAACTGGAATGCCAAGTACCCTTGCATCCAGTGCGCACCCCAACAAGCAGATTACCATCAGGAGTAAATGCCAAGTCGGAAATATGATAGACAGTACTATCTGTGAATGAACCACCAGTTCCAGTGGGAATGGTCGTATGAGTGGTCACCGTGCCTGTGTAATTATCTATTGCGCTGACGGAAGCATTATTCTGGCTATTGTTGACGGTACCTACAAATTGCCCATTACTATCTAAATCAATACTGAAGACGCCAGGGTTTCCCACTGAAGCAAAACCATCACCTGTCGTATAATCAGAGGTTCCAAAGAACAGTCGACTGCCATCGGGCTCAACGGCTAAACCGTAGGGTATTTCCTCACTGTTCGTGATTCCAGCTGTATTATCGTCCAGTGTAAATGGATCAAATGAAGAGAGTATCTCTCCACAAGTTGAAATTCGGTAAATGCGTCCATCCTCAATATTGCTAACGAAGTAGATATCGTGGATTTCGTCATAGACAATATTACCAAGTCCAACCCCTGTGTTACGAATTGGAATTAAATCAGTCGCCTCACAATCGACGTGTTGGATTGGTGTGGACTGCTGAGGCAATACTACCCAAGGAGCGGCAACACCTGTGATAGGATCGATCCTATATACTGTTCCTGCTGCGTTCAAATCATTTGCACCTCCTCCGAGATCTCCGTAGCGAATCACTCCTGTTTGAAAGAAAAAGGTATGGCTGAAATTAGATGAAGCAGTTACGAAGACTTCATTGGTCTTTTGATTTAGTGCAATGCCAAAAACATTACCCAATTGATCCACTTGCCAAGTGGGGTGATGATATACACTATCCATGTTGGTCACCTCACTTCGACCCATTGCTGGAAGGGCATCATTGAAGCTGACAAAAGCCAATGTAAATCGATCTGCCTCAGGTTGAGTCTCAGCCACAGCGCATGTGAGCACAGCCACTCCTGGGTGCAGATAGCTTTGTATATCGTTGCAATTTTCGTTTGGCCAAGGCGGCACAGAGGGAGCGCAGTTGGCATTAGAATAGGTTACGGCGTCAAGATCGTAGTCATCATTACTTGCTGTGAGAGTTCGGAGTCGAACAAAGCGTGCGGTGTCAGAGAGCGTTATGGCCTGGGTGACGAAAGAAGTACGGTTGGACGTTGCAATGGTGTCTTCAGATATGTACGTAACGTTGTCTGCTGAAGTCTCAATAACCACATCAGCAGTTGCCGTATTCGTGTAAGTCGCCTTGCGTCGCCAAACGAAGGATAGTTCTGATCCCGCCAGAAGAACATCTGTCAGATCCAGAGTGAGACGATCAGCCAAGTCATAACCCTGGGCAAAATTCCCATCAGGAGAACCTGTCGCATTCTCTGCATTGACTATTCCAGTTTGCGCAGTTACAAAGGTGGCGCTGCCGCTACACTGCTGAGCAAAAGTGTGAGAGTGAATAAAAACAATTAGAGATAGGATGAGAGTGACAACACTCCACACCCTCAGGGTCGTATGGCTCGACGCGAGGATCGAAATATGCATAGTACCAATTTACACGATGTGATGTTCACACCGTTCGGGGAATAGTTTGTCAGGGTAACACCGAAGAATCTCACCCTTCATCCAAGCTATAAAACTACACATATCACAAAAAAACTAATACGTAATCAGGACGCATGGCTGACAAAAAGAAAGATGATTCGGCTTACAGTATTTAAGACCGAATCATGTACGCCAGGTAACGGCTCAACCCAAAAACATTAACGTTTGAATCCTGATAGACCGAGAGCGAGCCAAGTAAGACTTGAAATGATGAAGCCTACGGCTCTACACTCTGGCGGTACCACCAACGTAGTTACGGAGAGCGACCACGCCAACGATGAGCAAAAGGAGAAGAGCGATAATAATACCCCATTCGCCAAGAGTGGGAATAGGTTCTTCAATTGGAGCAGGACTTACATCAATACAAGTTGCAGCGATAGCAACAGCTCCTGGACCAGTTAATGGCGCCGTATCGCAGAAGGCGATGAATTTGCCAACCGTAGTAAAAGTGAAGCTGAATGTCTGATCAGTGGTGCGAAATACCTCTGTAACCAGACCCTCATTAATGAAAACAACATCACAGCCTACCGCACCTCTCGTGAAAGTGAGCGTTTCACCTGCAGTGATCTGGAGACAGGGACCAACATTGGGATCTAATGTTGGATCAGGGTTAAGTTCTATCTGCGCATAGGAGAGCTGAGACACGAAGCACAGGATCAAAGCGATCACGCTGGCTTTAGTGGTTAGAGGCGCTTTACAGACCATGACGACTGATTTTTTCTTGTCAAAAGCCAAAGACTATGCCAGAAACATGTGATCCCAACTCAGATGTAGTGAGTGCCATCTCCTTAGGTTAGAATTCGCGCAACATTGGGGTTAGCATGAGGTTATATTCACCTCATGAAAGGATGGCGATTTTTACATTTCGATGAAGACTCTCTCCAGGATGATCCTTTTGAGAGATTGCTGAGTGTTTTCAAGGATTTGCTGGTCTATACCTCGGGCAATGTAAGCGAGGCTCTATCGTGGCTTACAGAGCTTGACAAGCACTACGATCTTACAGATGAGGATTATGGCATGGCCAACTTCATCCAGGACCTCATCGACAAAGGCTACATCACACAACCCGAACGAGATGGCCTGTTTCAGCCTTCAGCCAAAATGGAAATCGAACTGCGCCGGAAGGCTTTGGACGACATATTCGACCAATTAGCCAAGTCCAAGACTGGAAACCATATTACCAGACATACAGGAATGGGAGACGAGTCGACCAGCGAGATGAGACCATTTCAGTTCGGAGACAAACTCGACAACATTGCAGTTAGCGAGTCACTTCGCAATGCCCAAATCAATCACGGCATCGATGATTTCCTTCTGACACAGAATGACCTCGAAGTACATGAGACTTACTACAAGAGTCAGACCAGCACAGTACTAATGATCGACATCTCTCACTCGATGATATTGTATGGCGAGGATCGGATAACTCCTGCAAAGAAAGTGGCAATGGCCCTTGCGGAACTTATCAAAACGAGATATCCCAAGGACACGCTGGATATCATCGTCTTTGGCAATGACGCCTGGCGCATTGAAATCAAAGATCTCCCCTATCTACAAGTTGGACCGTATCACACGAACACAGTTGCCGGGCTTGAGTTAGCGATGGATATCCTACGTCGGCGGAAGAATAACAATAAGCAGATCATGATGATCACTGATGGTAAGCCGACATGTATTAAAAAGGGAAAGAAGTATTATAAAAACGCATTTGGATTAGATCGAAAAATCCTCAATCGTACACTGGCCTTAGCCACCAAGTGCCGTAAGCTTCACATCCCCGTTACGACGTTCATGATCGCCAGCGACCCGTATCTCCGCAACTTCGTAGATATGTTTACCAGAACCAACGGAGGCAAGGCTTTCTATAGTGGGTTAGAAGGACTCGGTGAGTTCATCTTCATGGATTACAAGGACAACAAAAGACGTCGAAAGGGTTAGTCATCTTCTCATCCCGTTTCGAATAACATAAGACAAGCACGTACATCATGAGTTATACTTCAATTACAACCCTCGGCCAGCTCAAGGAATCTGGATACCACCCCCTCAGTGTCAAAGAAGAGATCCGCAAAAACTTACTTAGCAGATTGGCTCGCAGGGAGAAGGTATTCGAAGGCATCTTAGGATTCGATGATACAGTCCTTCCAGATGTTGAAAGGGCACTTCTCTCGCGACATAACATCCTACTTCTCGGATTGCGAGGGCAAGCCAAGACCCGAATAGCTCGGATGATGACGCAGCTTTTGGACGAGTATATTCCGATTGTAGATGGGTCTGAGATCAATGACGACCCCCTCCGTCCATTATCTCGCGCCGCTATAGACCTGATCCAAAAGCACGGTGATGACACTCCAGTCCGATGGGTACATCGCGATACAAGATTTGTTGAAAAATTGGCCACCCCAGACGTGAGTGTGGCAGACCTAATAGGCGATGTCGATCCTATCAAAGCAGCGGCTCTTAAGTTGCCGTACTCTGATGAGCGAGTGATTCATTTTGGATTGGTACCACGTGCTCATAGATCGATCTTTGTGCTTAACGAACTTCCAGATCTCCAGGCTCGGATTCAGGTATCGTTATTTAATATTTTACAAGAAGGGGATCTTCAGATCAGAGGATTTAAGCTGCGTTTCCCACTGGATATCCAGTTTGTGTTCACTGCCAATCCGGAAGACTACACCAACAGAGGTAGTATAGTAACTCCACTGAAAGACCGCATCGAGAGCCAGATTCTTACACACTATCCAAAAAATCTCGAGACTGCCTTAGCGATAACGGCTCAAGAGGCTGATATCATAACATCACAGAAAGACACAATTTCGGCAGTTGACGAGGTGAGACACATTTTAGAGTTGATTTCCTTCAAGGCTCGTGAGAGCGAATACATCGATGAGAAATCGGGAGTCTCTGCCAGGATGAGTATCTCAGCGATGGAAAACCTCTATAGCACCGCAGAGAGGAGAATGATCCTCAATGCTGACACCTCAACATCGATACGCATTACAGACTTCTGGGGAGTAGTTCCATCTATCACCGGCAAGGTCGAGTTAGTCTACGAAGGGGAACAGGAAGGACCTTATGGAGTAGCTATGAACCTGGTCGACGGTGCAATCAAGGAACTATTCTTAGAACTGTTCCCAGATCCAGATAAAGCGTCCAAATCCGAAAAAGACCCCTATGGAGTTATCCGTGCTTGGTTTTCATCTGGCAATCATGTCGACTTGCTCAATGACGACTCCGAGCAGGCATATCGTAGAAAACTCGATTCCATAGAGGGACTCGATAAGCTCATTGAGGGGCATAGCCACACCACTGAGTTGGCATATTTTTTCAAGGAGCTAATTCTACATGGCTTGGCGGCATTTGATATTATCGGAAAGAGTGTGCTTGACACCAAGCTCAGTTTTGTAGATCCACTTGCTCGGATGTTCGATGATCTTGACGAGGAGGATTAGTCCACAGGTTTTAGCGATGCTAAGATTCTTGATAAGAATAGGTTAGGATCAAACATCGGTTCGTTAGCTAAACCTAACCTCACGACTACAGCATCATATGAAGGAATGATGTAGACGTACTGGCCCTGAAAGCCATTGCAAGAAAACAGGTCTTCGGGCACATCGGGGAGTGCAGCATGATTCACATTGAGCCAAAACTGACCACCATAAAGACCACCGCTGTGTCCATTGTCGCTACGCACGAAATCAACATAGGAGGAGTCCAAGACCTGCTGACCATCGTAGTATCCTTGATGCAAGAACAGTTGGCCAAACTTGGCCCAGTCGCGAGCTGTCGCATACATGAATGAAGATCCAACATAAAGACCCGATTCATCCGTCTCCATAATTGCGCTCTTCATCCCAAGTTTCTCAAATAGCTCGGTGTAGGGAAATTCAAGGTAAGCTTGTTGATCCCCGATAGTCTCTCTAATAAGATGACTGAGCAAATTTGTCGTTCCGCTCGAATAATACCAATGAGTGCCAGGCTCATATTCTAATTGGCTTTGAAGAGGGATCTCGGCAATGTCCTCAGATGTGAAAAGCATTTTGGTGGCATCGGAGAGGGTTGCATAATCTTCTTCGAAGGCTAATCCACTCTGCATCTGCAGCATATGTCGGAGTGTTATCTCAGACCGCTCATCTGTCCAGGTGTCGAATAGACTCCGCTGATCGAGATTCAGTTGCCCCTGCTTGATGAGGATACCGATCATAGCAGAGGTAATACTTTTAGTCATTGACCATCCTAACAGCTCAGTATTCTTGTCGATTCCTTTAGCATATGACTCTATTATCATACTGTCCTTGTAGATCACCACTACCGCACGAGTCATTACACTATCCATCTGTCTTGAGGGATCAAATGCTAACTCAACTGCGCGATGAAGTCGTCCATAATCTACACCATTGACTTCGCTGAATGCAGCAATTGGAGGATCGTCAGGAGTCCGTCGCAGGGCAATATCGGGACGTGATAATGAAACACCATGATCATCCTTTCCATCTATCAGAATACACCCTACTCCTTCGCGATAGGCAGCTACTCTCGGACTAAAACCAAAGAGAGACGTAGTTGCAGTCTTAGCTGATTCATCAATGACTGTTTTTGTAAGAGATAGAGGTGGTGCTCCGAGATCCTCCTGTTGAATGGCTGCCGCCTCACGATCAGCTATGAAGTGATAGGAGCACATCATCTTGGCTGCATAGCCATTAGCCACGGGGAGCTGTGACCAATATTGGAGCCGAATAAAAATCCCAAAGCCAAGAACAGCAACAAGGAAAATGATAAGTGCCGGAGTAAGAATTCGTTTCATAGAAATGTCGTCAAGTGTCAACTGCACAAGCAGGTTAAGAGGCGTTGCCCACTCTTGAAAGAAAGTCAAATCTGGCTGTCTTTAGTATACTTGCGCCCCGAAGAATGTACCGTCTAATAATATTGGCTTTACTCAGGGTTAATTTACGGGCGAACATTTTCTTTACCGGCGCTCTTGCCATATTTTGCCCCGTGTCTGCCAACACTGGCAAAATTTTAACTAACAAAAAGCTCGTATGAAATTATTTAACTATCGAATCTATTCGACTGTATTCGCCTTGTGCGTTGCTGTCAGCCTTATGGCGCAGGGACAGTTACAGGGTACAGTCATGGACGATACTGGCGAACCACTGATTGGTGCCAATGTGATTGTTCAGGGTACTACGGATGGTACGATAACGGATTTTGACGGTTCGTTTTCGTTCAGCACTTCTTCCTCCTTTCCATTAGTGTTGGAAGTTTCCTTCACAGGTTATGACTCCAAAGAAATCAATCTGGATGCGCCTTCAACGGATATCGCAATCGAATTATCGGCCGGTGTTCTTCTAACTGAAGATGTTGTCATCTCTGCTTCTCGCAAGCGTGAGAAGGTGCAAGAGGCGCCAGCATCTATCTCAGTGATCAACGCACGAAAACTGACATCAACGCCTCAAGCTACTGACCCACTCCGGAACTTGGTGACCACTCCTGGTGTGCAGATCCAACAACAATCTGCAGCACGAATCAATATCTCAATGAGAGGTTCTGCTGGTCTATTCGGAACAAGTGTGTTCCCAATCTTAGACTACCGAAACTTAAGTGGTGTAGGTACAGGTACATTCCAATCTGATCGTGCCGGACTCAGCAATATCGATCTGCAGCGCATTGAGGTGGTCAGAGGACCAGGCTCTGCTCTTTACGGCCCTGGTGTCGATCAGGGAGTAGTCCACTTTATTAGTAAGAGCCCAATTGACTTCCCGGGTACTACAGTCGAAGTTATCGGCGGTGAGTTAGCCACATTTGGTGGCTCGATACGACATGCTGGTACGAACGCTAACAAGACATTCGGATATAAAATCAACGTATCACACAAGCAAGGAGACGAATTCACACTGCAGCCCGGGAATCCTATCGACGATGCTCAGATTGCCAAGTTTAGAAATCAAGTATTCGCTCCACTTATTGGGCCAGACAGATTTGTGGTCGGCCAAGAGGATACCCCTCTCATCGCTAACTTAGATGAAGACGGTGACGGAAATCCAATGTCCCCAGACTGGCGAAGTACTTTTGCCAATGCCACTTTAGAGTTCAGACCAAAGGACAACCTTACAATCAACGTCGCGGGTGGATGGAATGGTGGTAAATCAGTGTTCTACAACGAGCAGGGAGAAGGACTGTCTCAAGACAACACCATTTGGACACAGGCCAGAGTTCAGGCCGGTGGACTATTCGCTCAGGTCTTCTACTCTGATAATGACGGGGGTACTCGTGACAATCCGACATTCCTCTACCAGACAGGTCTACAATCATCTATCGCAAGAAAGCAGTTAGAAGGACAACTACAGTACAACTTTGCGATGCCTTCCTTCTTGGATGCAGATTGGACCGTTGGATTTGACTACCGCGGATCTCAAGAGGATACTGGAAATCGTGTGTATGGGCGTAACGAGCTGGACGACGATTTCTCAGTAGTCGGTGGATATGCCCAAGCTAAGTTTGCCTTGGCCGATAAGTTAGACTTAGTTCTGGCTGGACGATACGATCGGTTCAACTTCATTGACGATGGAGCCTTTGCTCCTCGGGCAGCCCTGGTCTTCAAGGCATCACCTAAGCATACATTCCGTGGTTCTTTTAACCGAGCGAATACGACAGTGTCCAATCTTCAGTTGAACATTGACTTCCCCCTCTCCACGATCATTCCTAACTCTCTCGATGTTTGGTTATACGGCAACAAGGTCCCACAGACATTCTCGTCCAATCCTACATACTCATGGTTTACAGGATTGATTCCGGAGGTACCAGTGGGCACACCAGGCGCAGGATTGCCTCTTGGTGTTATCACAGGTTTCCCTGTTGCACCAGGAGCAACGCTTAACGATGCTGTTGCTGCAGGAGTAGCACAAGGACTTGCTGCAAACCCAGCAACTGCGCCGTTCGCAGATCAAATCGCAGGCCTCCTGCTCAACCTTGATCAGCAAGCTCTCGGATTTGGGGGACAGCTGTCACCAGGTTTCAACATTTTTGACGGATCGCCGCTACCTATCGTGGACGCACCTGTCTCCCGTATAAGCACACGCGATGTATGGGAAGTAGGATACAAAGGCTTGTTCGGTGACAAGTTTGGTGTGAGCCTCGATGTCTACAACGTGGACAACAACAACTTCTCTCAATTCACAGCTATCTCTCCGGCTTATGCACTCGTCGGTGCTGATGGCATTCCAGGACAGTTGGGCACATCTGTGCAAGGACAGGTACAACCTCAAATCGAGGCACTTCTGCTTGGCGCAGGACTACCAGCACAGGTTGCTGGTGCCACTGCGGCTCAATTAGGTGGCCTAATCAATGGTGCCTATACTGCAGGAGCAGCTGACTTTTTGAATACTCCTTCGGATGCCTTTGGCGGTGCATCACTACAACAAGTGATTGATGGACTTCCCTTCCATGCAACGACCCAGACACAACAGTCTCCAGCGAATGGTGTAACTCACGTTGCTGCTGGTTATCGCACATTTGATAATATCAATTACTGGGGCGCTGACTTGGGCACTGAGTACTATGCTACAGATGACTTGTCCTTGTTTTTCAACTATTCGTGGGTGAGTGAGACAGAATTTATGGCCAGTGTTGTTGACGCCGAAGGCGTAGCAGACCTTCCTTTCCTGCTTAACATTCCTGCCAACAAGTATCGACTTGGTTTTAATTACACTCCTGAGTATGGATTTAATGCGAATGCCTCATTCCAGCATGATCCTTCTTTCTTGACTAATTCAGGCCAGTTCTCTGGTCTTACTGATGAAAAGAATCTCATCGATGCTGGTGTTGGATATAAGTTTGACAATGGTCTCTCATTAGAGGTGACTGCTCAAAACTTGTTTGATAGTCAGTATCGAGGTTATCCAAACATGCCGATCATTGGCCGTCGTGTATTGGGTCGATTGGTTTATGAGTTTGGAGCTGAGGGACCATCGGACATGGACGGTGACGGAATTGCTGACAAGAAAGATGCTTGTCCGAATGAGCCCGGCATCAAGGCATTCAATGGTTGCGCAGATACTGATGGCGACGGCATACCAGACAAAGAGGATAATTGTCCAATGTTCGCAGGTGACGCGATCAACATGGGATGCCCCGATACAGATGGCGATGGATTCATCGACATTAAGGATGACTGCAAAGATGTCGCTGGTGATCTAAACGGATGCCCTGACAGCGATGGTGATGGAGTTGCCGACAAAGATGATAACTGCCCTAATTCGGCCGGAACGTTGGCGGGATGTCCCGATTCAGATGGCGATGGAGTAGCTGATAAGGATGACAACTGCCCTGAAACTGCTGGAGCCCTTGCTGGCTGTCCCGATTCGGATGGTGATGGTGTAGCTGACAAAGATGATAAGTGTCCCAACGAGGCAGGTACAGATTACGGCTGTCCAGCCGATGCAGATGGCGATGGTGTGACAGGTGACGCTGATAAATGTCCAAATGAAGGAGGCATCGTTGACGAAAATGGATGCCCTAAAGACAGTGACGGAGACGGCATCGCAGACAACGATGACAAATGCCCAAATATCGGTGGTATTGTTGGTCCTGATGGATGTGCTAAGGCCATACCTGTGAAGGCTGCGGAAGTGTTTACCCGAGCGATCGCTGGAATCAACTTTAGATCTGGAAACGCGGTGCTTACTCGAGCTTCTTATGCCAACTTGGACGAAGTGGTAAGTGTCATGACCGAGTTCCCAGGGCTTCAACTGAGCATCGAAGGTCACACAGACAGTCAAGGAAAAGATGACACGAATATGCAGCTCTCAATCAGTCGAGCTCAATCTGTAATGAAGTATCTTAGCGACAAAGGCGTAGATCCTACTCGAATGCGCGCTGTTGGTTTCGGAGAGTTAGTGCCTATTGCATCTAACGATACATCTGAAGGCCGTCTGCAGAACCGTCGAGTAGAATTCAAAGCTTCCTACTAATACTAACTATGCGTTCATACTGATTGCGAATGCTCGTCCATGTTTTGACTTTGGTTAGATCATGGCCGAGTAACCAACTTTACTATGGGATAGGGCAGGTTGATCTAAACTTGCCCTATTTTTTTAGCTGTTGTCGAAGGATCTCAACATATTTAACTGAGAAGCGTAGTCTTAACCTTAGGTACGCACTTTTACACAAGCAGATAGTGCATCCGTTCATTAATATAACAGGACTGTAATGGGAATGATGATTGGCTTTTTGGCAGAATATGAGCGTCCGATATCACCTGTTGTACCAGCAAACATTCAGAAACTCCTTCAACTCTTTGATAAAATCGCCATCGAAGCAGGAATCGGCCGTGACGCTTCATTTGCTGACGAGGATTTTAGTGATGTCACTCTCTTGTCAAGGGCTGAAATCTTGTCTCAGTCTGATGTGATTGTTAAGGTGACCCCCGACTACGAGGACCAAGAGTATCAAGAAGCATCCACGACTGCCATCTTCATTGGACAGTATGCACCGTTTACTAATGCTGAGTTAGTACCTCACCTGAACGAGCTGAATGTAAATGCAATTAGTCTCGATATGATACCGAGGACAACATTGGCTCAGAGCATGGATATCCTGTCCTCCATGGCCAGTATCGCTGGATACCAATCAGTCCTACAAGGATTAGGTAAACTACCTCGATATGCTCCCATGATGATTACTGCGGCAGGGAGCATAAAGCCTTCCAAAGCCTTAGTCATTGGTGCTGGAGTTGCCGGTCTTCAGGCCATTGCCACTGCCAGACGAATGGGAGCGATGGTGGAGGCCTTTGATACTCGGGCCGCAGTCAAAGAAGAGGTGCAAAGCCTCGGTGCAAAATTTGTTGAGGTAACAGGGGCGACGGATGATAAAGATGCCGGTGGATACGCAGTAGAACAATCTGAAGATTATAAACAACGTCAAGCAGCACTTATACAGGAGCGAGCCATTGCTTCCGATCTTGTTATTACAACTGCACAATTACGGGGCCGTCCTGCTCCTAAACTCATCAGCGCCGAGACAGTAGAACAGATGAAATCAGGATCGGTCATCGTCGATCTTGCCGCCTCCACAGGTGGCAACTGTGAGTTGACCGAAGATCGCAAGACAATTACCCATCATGGAGTAACAATCATTGGTGACAGCTCCTTAGAAGACAGAATGCCGCAGGATGCGAGTACGCTGTATAGCAATAATATTATCCAACTACTAAAGCATATTGTGGTCGATGGAGTTATCGATCTCACATCTACCGATGAGATTCTGAGTTCTGCACTTATCTCGTCACAGCGTTAATACACCATGGAGACACTGATTCAATTTTTTTCGCAACATCTATTGATGATCTATCTGCTCATCTTCACGGTGATCTTAGGGTTTGAGGTCATCTCCAAGGTCCCGACGGTTCTGCATACACCTTTGATGTCTGGAGCCAATGCGATCAGTGGAGTGATCATCATCGGAGCTATCCTTCTCATACGGAGTTCAGCTTCAGATGATTACCTCTCATTAGGACTTGGTACACTCGCTATAGCGCTTGGCATGGTCAATGTGGTTGGCGGATTTGCCGTCACCGACCGAATGTTAGAGATGTTTAAGAAGAAGAAATCATAAACACCACAGCCCAAAAACTTCGACGCTTATGATGACCACTTCCGTAGATATCGCCTACCTGATTGGAGCAGTGCTATTCGTCTGGGGATTACGACTATTAGGATCTCCTGACTCCGCGCGCAAAGGAAATGTGTACGCGACGGTAGGCATGGTCATGGGCATAATAGGAGCACTGCTGGACCCGAGAGTCTCAGGTGCTGGTAATTACCCTTGGATCTTAGGAGGTATGGCCATCGGTGGAGCGATAGGCTGGCTTGCCGCCAAAAGAATACAGATGACTGCCATGCCCCAGATGGTATCCATTTTTAATGGTCTTGGCGGCCTATGTGCAGCAGTTCTATCCATTGTCGAGATGGTAACCAATGTTCAATCTATTGGCGAAAGAGGGATTTCATTGTTTGCTCTTTTGATTGGGGGAGTTGCCTTCACTGGTAGCATTCTGGCTTATCTCAAACTTGATGGGAGACTAAAAGACAGCCAGGTAACTTGGCCTAAGCACAGTCTAATTAATCAAGTTTTACTCCTACTAACTATTGGTCTAATGATCTTTCTTATCGTTACTGCACCATCGATCGGATTGGTTATTGCCTTCACGGCTCTCTGTCTTTTTTATGGATGGTCCTTTGTGGCACCCATCGGTGGGGCTGATATGCCAGTCGTCATCTCCTTATTGAATTCATTCACGGGATTATCTGCAGCGGCAGCAGGTTTGATCTACTCTAATAATCTGATGATTGTCGGAGGAATTCTGGTGGGTGCCTCAGGTACGATACTTACAGTACTAATGTGTCAAGCCATGAATAGATCCTTGTTCAATGTACTTATCGGAGGATTTGGAGCTTCAGCAGGTGCTAAGGGGGCTGATGGTGATCAGGTGGCGAAAACTACAAGCGGCATCGACGCGGCGATCTTACTTAATTACAGCAGCTCAGTGATGTTTGTACCCGGATATGGACTGGCAGTGGCACAAGCTCAAAAGGCATTAAAAGAATTAGATGATCAGCTCCAATCGAATGGTGTAGACGTAAAGTATGCCATACATCCAGTCGCGGGTCGTATGCCTGGGCACATGAATGTCCTGCTCGCAGAAGCCGATGTCCCCTACCCTCAGCTGTTGGACTTAGATGAGGCCAATGACGCCCTGCCCGGTACCGATGTTGTCGTCATCGTAGGTGCAAATGATGTAGTCAATCCTTCAGCCAAGGATGATCCTACTTCTTCCATCTACGGTATGCCTGTCTTAGAGGTATGGGAAGCCAAACATGTCATCGTAATGAAACGATCCATGAGTCCTGGCTATGCCGGCATACAGAACCAGCTTTTCTTCCATGACAAGACCAAGATGTACTTCGGTGATGCGAAAAAAAGTATCCAAGAGCTCATCTCCGAGGTGAAAAATCTCTAACCAGCCATGCCGATGAAACGGATTTTGATCACTGATAAGGTGCATCCTCTTCTCGTCGGTGGTCTCGAAGATGCTGGATACGATGTGACGTATGAACCAAGGATGCCTTATGCAGAAGTGCAACATTCAGCGAGGCAATTCGATGGTCTCATTATCAATAGCAAGGTCATCTGTAACCGAGATTTTTTGGATTCACAGCGACATCTCGACTTCATTGGTAGACTGGGATCTGGGCTTGATATTATCGATCTACCCTACTCGAAGGAGGTGGGTATTGAGATTATTAGTTCTCCAGAAGGCAATGCAAATGCCGTAGGTGAACACACGTTAGGTATGTTACTCTCCGTCATGTGTAATCTCAATCGATCGTTTGAAGATCTACAGCGACATGAGTGGAATCGAGAACCACATCGCGGAGAGGAGCTACATGGAAAAACCATCGGTATCGTTGGCTATGGCCATACGGGGCCTGCTTTTGCAAAAAAATTGGAAGGGTTTGAAGTTGACATCTTGGTCTATGACAAGTATCGTACTGGCTTTGTAGGAGTAAAGGAAGCCAACTTGAATGATCTACTACTTCAATCTGATATCGTATCGATACATCTGCCTCTTACCGCAGAGACTGATGGGATGGTTGATCATGACTTCTTATCAAAATGCAAGAAAGGGTCGATCCTCATAAACACCTCAAGGGGGAATATCGTAAACAGCGAGAGTCTGTTAAGTCACCTTGTTAACGGTCATATCGGAGGAGCCTGTCTCGATGTTTTGGAGAATGAAAAACCATCTACCTGGAATGATCAAGAAAGGAAGATCTATGATGCCCTGTTGTGCCAGCCCAATGTCATCATCACACCCCATATCGCAGGTTGGACTCACCAATCTTTAGAGCGGATAGCCAGTATACTATTGGGCAAGATCCTGGCCTTCTATGCGGATTAGGTTTAAATCGAGTAGTTTTGAAGATTTTAAAGGACGATTCTGATGCTTTCGGAGTCGTCCTTTCTTTTCGAAATGCGTAGAAGATAAAGAGATGAGTAAGACGTCTTACATGACCCAAGAAGGTTATGACAAATTACAAGCTGAGTTAGAGGACCTAAAGACAAGAGGAAGACAGGATGCTGCCAAGGCAATAGCAGAAGCTCGTGAAAAAGGGGATTTATCAGAAAATGCCGAATATGATGCCGCGAAGGACGCACAGGGCATGTTAGAGATGAAAATCAATGAACTCGAAAAGGCAATGGCATCAGCTCAGGTCATCGATTCGAGTTCTGTAGATACATCTCGTGTCTCCATCCTATGTAAAGTCAAAATCAAGAATCTCAAGATGGGTCGAGAGATGCAGTATCAGATTGTCGCCGAGGCAGAAGCCAACGTACGAGAGAAAAAGATCTCCGTGGACAGCCCAATCGGGCAGGGACTGATCGGCAAGAAAAAAGGAGAAATCGCAAAGATTCAGACTCCTGGAGGCCTCATGGATTTCGAAGTGATCGACATCACGATCTAAGGTATGCCCAGCATATTCACAAAAATTATAGCTGGGGAAATACCCTCCTACAAGGTGGCAGAAACCGAGGATTTTCTGGCCTTTCTGGATATTTTCCCTCTTCGAAGAGGGCACACTCTGGTTGTGCCCAAGGTGGAAGTAGATCGATTATTTGATCTCGACGAAAATACCTATTTGGGTCTTATGAGATTTGCTAAACACGTTGCTGCTGGAGTAAAAACTGCTTTTCCATGTAATCGTATAGGCATGGCAGTCATCGGTTTAGAGGTTCCTCATGCACATATCCATCTGGTTCCGTTAGATGAGATGGCTGACATAGATTTCGGAAGGCCTAAGCTATCGCTCGAGCCACCAGAATTCCAGGACATCGCCTTCCGTATCTCTGACCATCTTCGGTACGATTAAATCGCATAAGGATTGAAGTAGGTGTCCTTTAACCAATATTTCATTGGCGGATCATAGAAGAACAGGCTTCCATCCTGATCGTAATCCATAATTTCCTTTTGCTGCAGTCCCTTGATTGCGGCAGAGACTGTGGAAGAAGAACTGAGATTATACTTCTGGATCACCTCCTTAGAGTAGAGGGCTTTCTCGTCTTGGACTACAGCTCGAAGGACTGCTATTTGCTTATTAGGCAAGTCGCTTGCGAGTCGATCATAGTGGATCTCGTGCTGTGTGATTAGGTCCATAAGTGCTCGCTGAAGCGTATCGTGGGTGCAAGCTGATATGGTCAGATGCCACGTCTGATGAGCTAAATGCTGGACATAGAAGGAGTGTGACTCCATTAGCGAGACTAATTCTGCGGCCACCTCCTCCGGTATCGACTTGCTCGTTTTTTGGAATGAATCCATGATGAAGCGCACCCAATGTACCTTATCAATCTTTCTCAATTGGATATAGTCTCCAAACTTGTAAAAAGGTCGATCCGAGTCCTGGAAGAGTGTTTCCATCATGTGTTGTCGACTACCGTATAGACAGTATCCCACTTTCTGATGATGCTGCCACGCTGCTCTGAGTTCATTTTGTATCTCTCGTGACGATTCAAAATTTGTGATGTCTTGAAACTCATCGATACAGACAGTTATGGTGATGTCCTTTTCTTGAGCAATTTTCTCGGCCACATCCAGAAGCTCGGTCCGATTTTGGTGGATATCCTTCCTATCGAAGGTCACTTCTACCTCCTGACCAAGCCCTATTAGTCTAATAGCAGGACGCAATCGTTGAAGTAACTTTTTAATCATGCCAAGCTTCTCTTCTGTCTTGGAGATAGTCGCCTGTATCACTTTGCTAACCAAGAGGTTGTAGAATTCCTCTTCGGTACGAATACGCTGTAGATTCAAGTGAATGACCTTGTGATCTTTAGATGAAGTCAGCTCAGATACATGGTAAACGAGTGAGGTTTTACCCCAGCGTCGAGGTGAGATCAGTACTGACGAAATACATCCTCTAAAGTTGGAACTCAATCGCTCGATCTCGGCTGTACGATTAACAAACCCAGCAGATTGGGGAATCTTACCGAAGATGAATGGTGATTCGTTTGTCTTGACTTTGGCCACTTATCAAAAGTACTACCTAATCTTATGACTCACAATCTTACGACTAATAACTTTACGACTCGTAATCTTATAACTCATAACTCTACGACTCATGATATTACGACTCGTTAACTTATGACCCAATCGTCCTCGTATATGCCGGAACAAAAAAGGGCCCCTGATGTAACCATCAGGAGCCCTATATCCTTTTGACTTTGCCTCGCTAACTGGCCTTGGCTAACTCTTCGTAGTCATTCTCGATGAACTTCTTTCCATCCCACTTGCCTAACCATTCGCAGGCTTCTCGATACGTCTTGAGGTAATTACCGTAAGTATGAATGGCAGATTCTTTCTCCATTCTTTTGATTGTAATCTCATTGTTGTATCCCTTCTTGATATTGAAGTAGTATACATCCTTAGCAAATTCGAACTTCTTTTTGCTGCGTCTTGACATCGTGTTACTGTGTTTTAACTAATAATAAGTGTGACTGATCCATAACTCTCTACGTTTCCCGATTTCAGCATATGCGCTTCACCTTATCGGTATCCGATAGGTACATGAAAGACACACTTGCTTGGCTAAGAGAATGACAGACGGGGCGAAGAGAAAAGGAGGTATTCACGCATTGACCCCCAAAAATACGTCATCGCAGCATAGAAAACCAGCCGCTTAGTTGAGAATACAGAGCGATTCGTGCACAGTTAACTGAACTTTAAACAAAAACGGACTGGCTAAGAACCCAAACGAGATTGGTTAGCGGCTAAATAGCTCTTCCAATCCTTGTATTTAACCTGATCAGCGCCAGAGAAACTTCCATCCAATTGTTGACTATGGCAGATCGCAGCCGCCACGGCATCTGTAGCGTCCAAGAATCTATCATCCAGTGTGATCTGCATACGAGACTTGATCATCGCGGCAACCTGTTCCTTAGAAGCATTCCCACTCCCTGTGATAGCAACCTTGATCTTCTTAGGAGCATATTCATTGATCCGCAACCCCATGGTCATCGCAGCAGCCATTGCAACCCCCTGTGCTCTTCCCAGCTTAAGCATCGATTGAACGTTCTTCCCATAGAAGGGAGCCTCGATTGCCAAATGTTTGGGGAGATAGGTCTCGATCACCTCTTGAAGCTGAAGGAAGATCTCCTTAAGCTTAGTCTGATGATCCTTACACTTACGTAGATCGAATACCCCCATGGTAACCAACTTCATATCCCTACCCTGACGCTCTATGATCCCGTATCCAGTGATATTCGTGCCTGGATCTACACCCAAAATCTTGTAACGCTCTTCAGCCATGCCATATCTAACGCGACCTTGGGTGAAGTATTCTTACACCTCTTTTCGCAAGACTTCCATGGGTGCATTGTTAATCACATCACGACTATTAGCCAAGCCAATGAGCACTGTAACGACTGTCACGAAAAGAAAGACTGAAACAATCGGTATCCACTGGATATGATAATCCAACTCGAGTTGATATACAGCTAACAGATACCCTCCAATTAAAGCAATCACAATACCCGTCAATGCGGATAACATACCAAGGAGAACATATTCCGTAGTCGTAATCGACAAGATCTGACGACTACTGGCTCCCACCGTCCGCAATAAAACACTCTCTCGGATTCGCTGAAACTTGCTTAACAGAAGGGAACTGATCAGTACAATTATCCCTGTGAAAATGCAGAAGGCCGCCATGAACTGGATGACGTAGCTGACCTTATTCAGGATATCACTGAGAGCTGATAAAATGCTTCCCAGATCAACCACAGAAACATTTGGAAATGCCTTTACCACGGCACTCCGATACGAAGCAGTGGCTGCCGTACTTGGTGATTTAGTCACGATGACTTGAAACTGAGGAGCTTGCTCTAAGACTCCTTTTGGAAAAAGAATGAAAAATCTCGTTCGCATCGATCTGAACTCTATCTCACGGATACTGCCTACATAGGTCGTGATACGCGCACCTTGAACATTCCATATAAGCTCGTCTCCGATATCGATATCCATGGCATCAGCCCATGTATCAGCTACGGATATCTTAATGCTATCACCAGGATCTACCTCACCTGTCCATTCACCTCTGACGAGAGTTTCATCTTCTTCCAGATGATCACGAAAACTCACTCTGGCCTCACGATTGATCGCCCATCGCTGTGCTGTGCGCGTCGTATCAGCGAGCCATTCCTTCTTTGTCCTACCCTGCCAACCTTCTAACGCCATCGTGACGATAGGAACCTGCTGAATGATAGGTAGTTCGTGTTGTGAAGTCAGCTCAGCAACTCCATCTGTCTGATCACGCTCGATACCATAGAGGATTACATTCGGTTGATCACCGGCATCCATGGAGGCAACATTACTTAGTAGTAGACCCTGGACAATAAACAATGTGGTCAGTACTGCTGTCCCCAAACCGATAGATATGATTAATGTCTGAGTCTGATTGTTCGGCCGATATAGATTTGACAAGCCTTGTCTGTAGACATATGGAAGACTCCGGGGATAAAATCGTCTAATCGCCCACGTCACCACCCTCGCGACTATCCAGAGTAGAACAAAGGCGACAATCATTGAGACAACGAACACGATCGCTCCGATCCAATCATCCATCACTCTCCAAAGGAATAATCCTAACGACAATAGGATTCCCAGCACTACCATAATCCGAGATGGTTCGGCCCACCTTCCAGAGACCTGATCACTGACTCGAAGCGTACGCAACGGACTGATATGCCTGATACCAAGTAAAGGCAATAAGGCAAAAAGAGTGACAACCACCGACCCAATTGCTAAGCCCTCCACCAGTGCTCGTGAGCTAAATGTGATGTCCACCTCATATGGCAAAAAGTCCTGAAGGACCAGAGGTAGCAAGTATTGAATCGCACTACCCAACAAACCACCGACCAGGACGCCCAGTATCCCGAGTGTGACGATCTGAAAGAAATAGATCTGGAAGCTTTGTTGTCCTGACATCCCAAGACAGCGGAAGATGGCGATCGTAGAGAGCTTGCTCTTGACATAGATCATAACGCTACTCGCAACGCCTATACATCCCAGTAGAAGTGAAACGAGAGCCACCAAATTCAGAAAGTAATTGAGTCCTGAGAAGGCCTCTTTAAGGTTATTTTGCCTGCTCTGGATGGTCTCGATTCTCATGCTCGAGTTACCGAACTGTGTCCGGTGTTGCTTACGCCAATCATCAACATCTATGGTCTTGTCAACTTTGAGGTAAAAATCATAGTCGACAAGACTTCCAGGCTGGAGCAGTTCTGTCTCAGCCAAATAATCCCGGGAGATATAAACTGCAGGGGCAAAACTGCCACCTATAGCAGCGCCACCGAAAACACTTAACAGCTCCCCTGCGATGACAAATGACGACTGCCCGAGACGAATAGTGTCTCCGACAACCAGGTTGTACTGGAGCATCATGCCTTGATCAACTAAAGCAGACTGTCTTATCCTAAAGTCTCTCTCTGCCTGAACAGGTATGGTCTTGAGAATCCCGTAAAACGGAAACTCCCCCTCAAGCGCCTTAATATTTACAAACTGTGTCTCATCTGTCTTTGGGAGGTAAGCCATCGAAAACATCGATAACTGCGATGCTCGGTCAGCATTTAGGCTGTCCACAATCGACTCCAACTCCTCTGTCAATGGCTTATTTCCATTGATGGCTATATCGGCCCCGAGGAGTGTGGCCGCTTGTCGATCGATATCTCGGACCAGATTATAGTTAAATGAATTTATCGCCACAAGAGCCGCCATTCCCAGGACGATAGAAGACATGAACATCATAAGCTTCCCACGATTCTTGCGACTATCGCGGTACGCTGTACCCAACAGGTATGTTACCGATGCCCTCATCTATTGCGTCTTCATATCAGAGACGATGCGACCAGATTTTAGCGAAATGATACGGTCGGTTTGCTTTGCTAAGTCTTGGTCATGAGTGACGATAACCAACGTTGTACCCTGCTCTCGATTAAGATCGAAAAGGAGTTGCTCGATACGATCACCAGTCTCCCCATCAAGATTTCCCGTTGGTTCATCTGCAAACAAAATCTTCGGCCGATTTGAGAATGCCCGAGCCAGGGACACACGCTGTTGTTCCCCCCCTGAGAGCTGGGATGGATAATGTGTTAGCCGTTCTCCAAGGCCCACACGCTGTAGCAGTTCTTTTGCCGCCGATTTGGCTTCAGCACTTTTGCCTTGTAATTCAAGCGGCACCATGACGTTTTCGACTGCCGTGAGCGTGGGTATGAGTTGAAAATTTTGAAAAATAAAGCCTACGTGTTCATTGCGAACCGCTGCTTTGGCGTTCTCATCTAAGGACTCAAGTGACGTTCCGTTTATGGCGACACTGCCGTTAGTAGGATGGTCTAAACCAGCACAGAGGCCCAGTAAGGTAGTCTTACCACTACCAGATGGCCCAATGATAGATACTACCTCTCCGGAGAGAATATCGAAGCTGATACCACTTAATACACGGACCTCTCGCTGTCCACTTCGGAAGGTCTTGTGTATATCTTTGACCTGTAGTATCTCCATCTGATCATCCATAATTATTGCTCATTGTTTAGCTCCAATCCTACATCCACTTTATTGCCCAAACTTGTCATCTTTTTCATCGGTCTTGTTGCAGCAAGCTGCGAAAGTAAACAGGAGGGTCCCTCGGAAGTTACGGTCACTCCAAAAGAACAGACGAAGTCGACAATAAAATCTACTGAGAGCCCCGATTCAATTATGACCATCCTCTTTTTTGGCAATAGTCTAACAGCAGGATATGGATTAGATGAGACGGAAGCGTTTCCATACCTCATCCAAACGCGTATTGATTCCTTAGGCCTACCCTATCAGGTAGTGAATGGAGGTTTAAGTGGCGAAACAACAGCTGGAGGCAAGGGCCGGATCGACTGGGTACTGCGATCGCCGGTAGACATATTTGTACTGGAATTAGGGGCCAATGATATGCTCCGTGGCTTAGATCTATCAGAGACAGATAAGAATCTGCGCGCCATCCTCGATAAGGTCAGGAAAGCGAATGCACGCACAAAAATCGTGATAGCAGGTATGCAGGCACCACCTAATATGGGCAAAGACTACCAAGACAACTTCGCAGCCATTTTTGGCCAAGTGGCCAAGGATTATGATGCCTCCCTTATTCCATTTCTCTTAGCTGGGTTAGAGGGTAAAGGACTTGACATCGGTGATGGAAAACACCCGAACGCAGAAGGTCAACTCATTGTCATGGAGAACGTTTGGTCCACGCTGAAGGACCTGCTTTGATCACGGAACCAGCTCCTCAGGGTCAGGCTTTCAATCGTTTACGTATCTCGAAAAGTTATATGTAACTTAGAAGCAACTTTAGCACAGAATGCTGTGTTTTCTCTCAACGATAATCGAGACCTACAATGGAATCCAGGAGACAACTGCAAGTGGCGGAATTGGTCAAGCGTAATTTCAGCATGGTGCTGCACCAGGAGGGAGGTTACATCTACGACTCAGAGGTATTAGTGTCTGTTACACAGGTCTACATTACTCCTGACTCAAGCATCGCGAAAATTTATGTGAGCGTCTATAACACAGAAAGCAAACAAGCGGTAGTAGATCTCATCAGAGATCACATGGTTCGACTAAAGCAGCTCTTCACACAACGTATTCGACGTCAAGTCCGACGCATCCCGCATCTTGACATATACTTAGATGAGACTCTTGATGAAATCGATCGTGTGAACAACCTGTTTGACAAAATCGAATCAGAAGATAAAATGCGGATCAGAAAAGAGAAGTGGTAACCGTTACATGGAGGCTATCTCAGTTCTTTAAGAAGATCAACTTGCCCCGGATCTACACTTGCCATTAGGTCAAACACTCGACGCTGTTCCGACTTGACACTGTTCTTGAAGATTTCTAACACTTCAAGCCTCTTCGTATTCGACCACATCTGCACGACCATTGAGTTTCGAACGGCCTGTGACACTTCTTCGATTTCTTTGATAGACGATAAGATGATCGCCTTACCGGTGCTTGTATCATCGTGCATCATGTCAAGACCTTTACGATGATAATTATATATCGCCTGTCGATATCGCTTGATTCGCGGATCCAACATATTCTCCATTAACCAGAATCTGGTCCGATCTCCGGCTTGGCGAGTCCAGTTGGGACTGGCACTTGGTGGTACAAGGTTTAGGATTTGATTGGCCGATCTGAAGTGATCCTCTCCTCCCAGCGGAGCAAATGTATCTCCATCATATCCGAGGATCACGTATGCATAAAATGTCAGTACTGCACTCAGATTATCGGTGTAATTGTCCCTGTTGTCTCTCAGAGGCGTGAGTTGCTCGTATGAAAAACGCACGTCTTTGTCTACATGATTGAGGATTGGAGTAGAGTAGTTACTGTTATAGACAGGACGACCAACATTCCAATAAAAATCAGCCACGAACGAGTTGGCCGATGGATCATCCTTGATGTTGATCTGAAGTGAGCCTTCTATACGCTCATCGCTATCATAGTCATCATCAGTCCACTGAGTATTGTTATAAAACTCCCGAATCTCTCCTTCGAGTATCTCCAGCGTCTTCGGATCAGCCGTTTTCAGAGCCGGCACAGTGATCTGGACATCCAGATTCAGCTCCTGACCTATGATCGTATTGGAGAACAACAGGAGAAAACCGAAGAAGAAAGTGCTTTTCATTAGCCGAAATTCTGCGAACTGATTGTCAAAACGAAAAAGAGAAATGCATTATTGAACTTCCGACTTGTCTTCTACTACCAGGTCGAGAATGTCATCTGCTAACTCACGTTTCGGTCGGAGAGATAGTTCTTCCGTCTTATTCGGGGAGATGATAGTCACCTGATTCGTATCATGACCAAATCCCGCGCCCGGGTTTTGAAGTGAATTCAGAACGATGAAATCAAAGTTTTTTCGGATCAACTTGGACTCTGCATTAGTCATGCCTTCTTCTGTTTCAAGAGCAAAGCCAATGTGAGTCTGCCCTTCGCTTTTATTCCTGCCCAAAGTAGCAGCGATGTCAATGGTACGACGCAGTGGTATCGAGAGATCCGATTCTGACTTTTTCATCTTGTGCTGTGAAGTATCCTTGGGCGTATAATCAGCGACGGCCGCCGCAAAAACGACCAGGTCCATCTTCTCATGATGGACACGACAAGCTTCGTACATCGACTGTGCTGTTGAGACACGAATCACTTTAAGTCGATCCGAAGCCTCAATACTCTCTGAAGTCGGACCTAAAACCAGGGTTACATCAGCTCCTCGGGCCGCTGCAGCTTCGGCAATGGAAATGCCCATCTTACCTGTGCTGTGGTTTGTGATGTATCTGACTGGGTCAATAGGCTCTTGGGTAGGTCCAGCCGTGATTAACACTCGCTTCCCAGCCAAATCCCTCTTAGCCTTGTCAAACTTGGAGATGTGCGCTATGATCTCCTCAGGTTCAGCCATGCGGCCATCACCAACTAATCCACTGGCCAACTCTCCGTGACCAACCGGGATGACGCTGTTACCATAGGATCGTAGCAATTCAAGATTATGACTTGTGGACGGATGGCGCCACATATCCAAGTCCATTGCCGGAGCTACCATGACTGGACACTTAGCACTTAAGTAGGTGGCCACCAACATATTATCCGCATGCCCATGGGCAAGTTTACTGAGCGTAGTGGCTGTTGCCGGTGCGATTAACATTAGATCCGCCCACAGACCTAAACTAACGTGATCTGACCAACTATCACCTTCGATAATATTGACATGGACCTTTGACTTAGATAAAGTCGCGAAACTTAGTGCAGAGACGAATTCAGTCGCTGCTTCGGTCATGATTACTCTGACCTGACATCCATTTTTGATGAGGAGCCGGGTTAGTAGTAGAGACTTGTACGCTGCGATGCTACCACTGACCCCAAGGATGACATTCAGACCAGCCACCACAAGGGTCTAAAGCTCCTCTTCGGCTTCTTGATCCACCTCTTGACTGCGATCAGTCACAGTGAGTTTGCCAGATAGAAACTCATTGGTTGCGATAACAGTAGGGTTCGGCAAGCGCTCATAGAACTTCGAAATCTCAATCTGCTCTTTGTTCTCTTGAATCTCTTCGATACGATCAGTTACCACAGCGAACTCTTCCAACTTCGTGTGGAGCTCCTGCTTAATATCGAGATTGAGCTGACGAGCTCGCTTCTGAATGATGGAGATCGTTTTGTAGATGTTATCTGTCTCATCCGCCATCTCTGAGATGTCACGGGCGCGCAGATTAGGATCGATTCCTTGAACTCTTGTTTTTATATCAGCCATTCTGGATATTTTCTAATTGTTGGAGTGCTGCATTCTGGAAGTTCGTGACTTCGTCAGTATGCCGGGACTCAGGATATTTTTTGAGATAGTACTTACACTTCTGGACGGTCTTTTCATATCGCTCCTGCTGCCGCAGAAAGATGCTATTCTCTGCCCAGTCGTAGCTCGACTTCGCAATCAAAAATCTTGCTTCCTCTGCTTGCTCTGACTCAGGATAGTCTTTCAACATATTCTCCAGAGCCTGGATCGCAGAACTGTAATTACGAGTGTTGTAATACATCCGACCTGCATCGAACTCCTTGCGTTCCATCTTCCTCCTCAACTCATCAATGTGTTCATTGCAGTCTCCTACCTTCTCGCTATCGGGATATGAATTCACATAAAACTGGAAGGCTTCGATCGCCTTCTCGCTATCCGCTTGATCTAATTTATACTTCGGCGAAAGCTCATAGTGGCTCATGGCCTTAAGATATAAAGCCTCCTCTCGTCGAGGACTCACTGCATAGGTCTCGGAAAAGGTGTTGAAATAGTGCGCACTAAGAATGTATCGACCTAAGATGTAATGTGCGTTGGCAAAATTAAAGTAAAGGTCTTCGGCCTCTCTTTTTCCTCGATAAGATGGTATCACCAACTCATATAAGGTAATGGCCTTATCAAATTCCTCTTCCGCATAATATTCATTTGCCTTAGCAAACATTTTCTCAGCATTTCCAGATGTGCGAATTGCCTCAAATTCGGACTTACAACTGGACAACAGAACCAGTATGAGTGTAATTGGGAAAAGGGTCCTCGACATAAGCGCGCAAAAATAGGTGATTCGCTGACAGCGTACAACAGTCAGTTAAGAACGCAGCGTCGACTGATTCATAACTTGTAGAAGCCTGATTTTGACACATCCTTAATATCTCCTGTGTCTCACTCGACGTCTTCGAACACTTGCCCAACTGAACCGTTTTTACTCATATGTTAACCTTGCGTCTGATCCTCTTTGGTTTCTTCACCCTTTTTGTGCAAGAGTCTCAAGCACAACAAAACTGCCTTCAACCCATGCATGAAAAGGATACCTCCCTACAATCCCAAAATGTTTTCGGTGAACCGCTGGAATCCTGCTGTCTGGACCCTATGACTGGATATTTCAGGGACGGGTTTTGTCACACTGGCCCTTCGGACCTTGGCACACATGTGGTCTGCGCGATTGTTACTGATGAGTTTCTGGCCTACAGCCAGTCACGTGGTAATGATCTCATCACGCCTCGACCTGACTACAGATTTCCAGGACTTAAAGCTGGAGATGGATGGTGTCTCTGTATCTCGCGATGGTTAGAGGCCGAGAGAGCTGGTGTCGCTCCACCAATCAGACTGGCATCCACACATAAAAATGCACTACAATATTGCGACCTGGAGTTGCTTCAGAAATACGCGTGGACTGACAACGGCCAACAGATATCAAACCGAGAGTAGCGCTTCAGCCAACCTTCGATCATTACTTAGACGAGGGACCTTATTCTGTCCACCCAGCTTTCCCTGGGACGCCATATAGTCTCTAAACGCGTTAGCACGCATTGTACGAATCTGCAGCGGCTGAAGGATCTGACCTGTGATAAGGTCATTATAATAGATGTTCTGTTCTCTGAGATGGTAATCAACAGTACTGGCGAATGCACTAATGCTCTCTGGTTCTCGCTCCCATTCAACCAACCATTCATGATAAGGCCGTTGCTCCTGCTCCGGATTTACCTGTGGAGCGACTGTAAACTCACGAATCCGGACACCATGGTCCATCGCAGCGCGAAGAATAGCTTCTTCTACCTCCTTACCGATGACATGCTCCCCAAAAGCTGAGATGTAGTGCTTAACTCTTCCTGAAACGACAATCCGATATGGTTCCATGCTAACAAACCGTACTAAATCACCCAGATTATAGCCCCATAGACCTGCATTACTATTGATAATCACTGCGTAGTCTTGACCAAGCTCGATCTCATCAATTGATAATCTGGTCGGGTTGGTATGGTGTACCTCTGCCACAGGGATGAATTCAAAGAAGATCCCAGAGTTAGTATTCAATAACAAACCTTCGTTTTGATAAGAGTCCTGATAGGCGATAAATCCTTCTGACGCTGGATATAGCTCAACGCTATCTATGGAAGTCCCGATCAAGTCCTCAATGGCTCCTCGGTAAGGTTCATAGTTAACGCCTCCGTACATAAAGACCTGAAGATTCGGAAAGACCTCAATAACGGAGTCACGCCCGGTCGCAGCTAACAATCTTTCGAAGTACATCTGCACCCATGGTGGGATGCCACTTATCAGTCGAAGATCACTATGCTTAGTTTCATTTACGATCTGATCCACCTTGACTTCCCAATCATCAATGCAGTTGGTCTGGAAGGATGGAAGTTGATTTCCTTTGATCCAAGCGGGGATCTCATGATTTACAATACCTGATAGACGTCCAGTATCAATCCCTCCAGTTTTGGTCATCACAGGAGAGCCAGAGACGAACATCACCTTTCCACCAAATACTCTACTTCGGCCACCCTCAGAGGCATAGTTGAGTAGCGCCTTACGTGCAGTATTCAGATGATTGGGCAGACTATCTGGTGTGATTGGAATGTACTTGACACCTGAAGTGGTACCCGAAGTCTTAGCGAGGTACTTGGGTTTGTCTGGCCATAAAACGTCCGTCTCTCCCTCAGTGATCCTTTCAAAGTAGTGTCTAAGGCCTTCGTAATCTCTTATTGGAACTTGATTTACAAAATCCTGCTGACTACGGATATCTGCGTATCCATGATCACGTCCAAAAGCTGTCTGTCTACCTCTACTGATAAGCTCGCCAAATATCCGCCGTTGGTCCTCACGGGCAGTCCTGCGCTCACGATCAACTATTCGAGACATATGATGAGCAAACGGTCTTACAAGTAATGGCTTTAGCATACCAGATCAATCATATAGAACTACACTGTGTGTGATGTGGTTACCTTGATCTCTTATCACACGCTCCAGAACTGACTACGTGATCAAGTCCCTTCTTACGAACAAGGTTAATCGATTATTTCTGCTGCTTGGAGGATTCTTCATCAGTAACGCGCTGGTGGCAGAGTTCATCGGGGTGAAGATTTTTTCCTTAGAGCGTACCCTCGGCATCCAGCCTATGGGCTGGACCATCTTTGGAGTTGAGGGACTCGGTTTTGATCTAACTGCAGGCGTGGTGTTGTGGCCTATTGTATTCGTCATGACTGACGTCATCAATGAATACTTCGGTCAGCATGGGGTTCGCACACTGAGCTATGCAGCCATAGGATTCATCCTATATGCATTCCTCATGATCTACATGGCTATGGGACTTACTCCTAATGAATGGTGGCAATATCAGAGCGGCACCTTAGTCCAAGACACCTCTAAACATGTCAATGACATGAGCCTGGCATTCAATCGGATTTTTGGACAGGGACTCTGGATCATCGTGGGGAGTCTCGTCGCTTTTTTAGTCGGACAGATTGTGGATGTCTTCACATTTCATAGGATCAAGAAGATTACTGGAGAAAAGAAGGTGTGGTTGCGTGCCACCGGATCGACATTAGTCTCGCAGTTCATCGATAGTTTTGTTGTCTTATTTATCGCCTTCTACATCGGGTCTGATTGGGACCTGGTTCGTGTCCTGGCCATAGGCGTGATGAACTACATCTTCAAGTTTATCGTCGCAGTTGGGTTAACACCAGTTATCTATGTCTTGCACCACATAATTGACTCTTATCTGGGGGCAGAAGTGGCGCATGACCTTAAAGTAGAAGCAGCCAACAGCTAAACCTTCAGGAAAATCTTCCTGCGATACATAAGGAGAACAATGAGATAGATCAACAACATGTAGGAAACTGCCCACATGAGGGAGGCTAACTCTGGGGGCAGACCGAGTTCAGGCAAAGTGGTCATCCATCTTCGCTGTATGCTGAGATCTCCTATCGGTATCTGAAATAATCGCCAAATGATACCATGCAAAACGTAGGCTGCGATAGCGTTCATCCCAAACACAACTCCCATGTGAGTGAACCAATTCTGATAGCCCAATTCGTCAACTAACCATATCGAGGCCGCAAGAAACATGCTGGACAGTCCTCCACAATAGAGAACATATGAACTGGTCCAGATATGCTTGTTAATCGGAAAGTGCCAGCCCCATACTATGCCTGCCAAAAATGTCAAAAACCCAATTGTGAATAGCCATATGATCTTACGATGCTGAGACAGGTTTTTATGGAGTACGAGTTGACCTGTGAGCATCCCAAAAATGCCTGTTCCTACAGATGGGATGGTACTAAAAAAGCCCTCTGGATCCCACGTCTTTTGGTACATCCTACCGGGGGTAATGTACCTGTCCACCCAAGCAGCAAAGTTGACCCCTGGATCCAACTGGCCCACCTCTCCGCCACTAAAAGGTAAGAACTTCATCATCACCCAATAGGAGATGAGACATCCTATACCGACGCGCAGCTGATTTTTCCAATTGAGCTTGAGATACAAAATGGAACAGATCAAAAAGACAATAGCGATCCGCTGAAGCACACCAACTACACGAATGTTTCCGAAGTTGAACTTGGGAAATAACGCTAAGAATAATCCTAAAGCAAATAGCGTAACCGCACGTCGTATGATCTTTCTGTAGGTTGAACTTGAGATTGCACCCGCTGCTTTCTTTTTGCTGTAGGCCAATGCGATAGAGACACCTACGATGAATAGAAAGAATGGAAATACCAGATCAGTGGGTGTCGCACCATGCCACTCTGCATGTCGCAGGGGAGGATAGACATAGCTCCAAGAACCAGGAGTGTTCACAACAACCATTAGCGCGATCGTCAATCCTCTAAAAAAATCCAATGCCACAAGACGTTTCATTGGCTCAAAATAGCCATTGAACAGATCAATCAATTTTGAGAAAATTAGGCTGACCCGGAGTTCTATCTGTTCCGATCAATAATCTGAATGAGTTGCTTCATAATGAGCGAGTTACACATTAGCAATAGGCTCAATTGAGCGGCAGAAGGCTTATCTTTGCGTATTACGTTAAGGAGAAGTTGCTATGGCAGAAAATAAAACCAATTACGGTGCAGATAACATCACAGCACTCGAAGGATTAGAGGCAGTTCGTAAGCGCCCAGGCATGTACATCGGAAGTACTGATGCCAAGGGACTGCATCACTTAGTCTGGGAAGTAGTCGATAACTCGATCGATGAACACTTAGCAGGACACTGCGACCAGATCGATGTGTTTATTCATACAGACAACAGTATCAGTGTCACTGATAATGGTCGCGGGATACCAGTAGGCATGCATGCCAAACTCAAGAAGTCCGCGCTCGAAGTCGTCATGACCGTGCTCCACGCAGGAGGCAAGTTCGATAAAGACACTTATAAAGTTTCTGGTGGTCTGCACGGAGTTGGAGTCTCATGTGTGAATGCGTTATCGAGTCACCTGCGTGCAGATGTGCGCCGAGATGGAAAGATCTTCATGCAGGAATATTCTGAAGGCAAACCAATAAAAGATGTCCAAGAAATCGGCACCAGCGATGAGACAGGGACGACCATCAAGTTCAGTCCAGATCCTGAGATTTTTGAAGAGCTAACTTATAAGTACGACACTCTCGCGAATCGACTCAAGGAGCTTTCCTTCTTGAATAGTGGGCTTAAACTGAGCTTAACCGACCTACGAGACACAGATGATGAGGGCAAGCCTCGACGTGAAGACTTCTACTCAGAAGGAGGACTCGTAGAATTCGTGGAATTCCTCGACGAAAGCAGAACATCCATCATCCAGAAACCAATACATGTTATCGGCAAGGAGGATAATGTGGAGGTCGAAGTTGCGATGCAGTATAACCAGAGCTACAAGGAAAATATTTACTCCTTCGTCAACAATATTAATACTCGAGAGGGAGGCACACATGTCAACGGATTTCGACGAGCAGTGAATCGTGTATTCACCCAATATGGTAAGGACAATGGCATATTTAACAAACTCAAGTTCACCATCTCTGGGGAGGATTTCCGCGAAGGGATGACAGCCGTCGTCTCCGTCAAAGTACCTGAACCACAATTCAAAGGTCAAACAAAAGGTGAACTCGGTAATAGTGAGGTCACGGGCATCGTCTCACGTGCCGTTGGAGAAGTACTCAAGTATTACCTCGAAGAAAACCCAAAGCAAGCCAAGGTCATCATCGACAAGGTTATCCTGGCCGCCACGGCAAGACATGCAGCTCGAAAGGCCAGGGAAATGGTACAGCGCAAAAGCGTACTCACCTCGGGTGGGCTACCAGGTAAACTCTCTGACTGTAGCTCTCGGAATCCAGAAGAATGTGAAATCTTCTTAGTAGAGGGAGACAGTGCCGGAGGAACTGCAAAGCAGGGACGCAATCGAGAATTCCAAGCCATACTCCCACTTAGAGGTAAGATCCTCAATGTGGAGAAAGCACTCGAGCATAAGATCTACGACAATGAGGAGATCAAAAACATGTTCACGGCCCTTGGTGTACGTATCGAAGAGATAGATGGAGAACGAATCCTCAATACTGAGAAGCTCCGCTATAACAAGATCGTTATCATGTGTGATGCCGACGTCGATGGTAGTCATATCGTCACCTTGATATTGACCTTCTTCTTCCGATACATGAAAGAGCTCATCGAGAATGGGAATATATACGTCGCTGCACCCCCACTCTATCGAGTGAGCCGTGGCAAGGAATTCAGATACTGTTGGAATGAGGCCGAACGCCAAGAGGCTGTCACCTTTTACGCCAAAGGTGGTGACGAATCTAAAGTCAAAGTTCAGCGATACAAGGGACTCGGAGAGATGAATGCTGAACAACTTTGGGAGACAACAATGGATCCTGACACTCGCATGCTTCGACGCGTGGATATCGAGGACTTTTTAGAATCTGATAGAGTCTTTACGATGCTGATGGGAGATGAGGTCCCTCCACGACGACAATTCATCGAGGAGAATGCCACTTATGCCAATGTTGATATCTAATTCCTGACGATTTGCTCTGTATACATCAAGCAAGAGAATCATCGCTTCATCATGCTGTCTGTCACACGAATCACATTGTGCTCAGTCAGTAGTCCGACTAATTCCTTGCCACTTGTCACTGGCAGACCGCCTATTTTATGAGTCTTCATCAGCGAGATGGCATTGGCGATTGGCTCATCGGGAGATACACAGATGGGATCTGTGATCATAACATCTTTAACAAGTCGATCTCGAGTGCGCTTCTTCTCGCGGTCCTCCAGTAACATATCGATGAGTTGGCTGGCTATGATGATACCAACCAGATTGCCTCTCTTATCTTCTACCGGCATGTACTGTAGTTGGTGCCACTTCATTAATCGAGCAGCTAACAATGCCAGATCTGTCTTATGCGCAGTCAGGATCTCTGTCTGCATAAATTCTGATACTCGCATATCTTCTGGCCGGTAAATACCAAGGTCATCCAGACTCGCCTCAGGCCATTCATGGACTGGACAGTTTGAACGGTTTTGATTTTTATAAATGGCACCTGTGAGTGTCGCCAGTGCTTCATCAGTGCTGGAAGCACGTTTGCATAGAGCTGTGTAGGATCTAAGCATCCATCGTGCACCGTTCATGTGCTTGTTGATTCGCTCTTTGATGACCCCCATGTACCGGTCGATATCGTTTTGATCGATTTGCATGCGGTGCAGTCCAGCCTCAGCCATCGGAATGAGTTCTTCGAGCATGAGATCTCTCATCGTAATCTTGCGATCCTTGGTCCATGTTAGTTTAGTGTCGATCCCAAATCTGGCTGCCTTTGCAAAGTTGTCACGCACATCAGCGAAAGACATAAAGTCCCTGATATCTCCGTAATAGTCTGGCATACCGCGTACAGCTCCTAACCAAAATGCCGCGTTAGACATCTCATCCAAGACAGTCGGTCCCGAGGGGAACACCCGATTCTCGATACGCAAGTGTGGCTTACCTGTACCACTGATGCCATAGCAGGGGCGATTCCAGCGATAGACGGTAGAATTATTGAGTTGAAGACATTTGAGCTTAGGTACTTTCTTACGACGGACCTGATGCATACTGTCCTCACTCACCTCCGAAGTCATAAGCACTCGAAACCTACCGATATCACTCTTCCAGATATCTGTGACACTACGATCTAACCAATCATCGCCAAGGACGACTCGTGGGCTCATCTGTCGCATGTGATGCAAGATCTTACGGGTGTCGATAGCCTGTTGAAACAATGCAATTCTGGTTTCATGCCACAGACGTTTTCCGAAGAGCATAGCGCTGTTAGCCGACATACCTATACACGGTGCTGTGAGAGCCAAGGCGTAATTATAGTCCCGGACAAAATGCTCTGGTGTCACCTGCAGGTGTACCTGAAAGCTCGTATTGCACGCCTCCAATAGGGGCGAATCATGTCTCACCAAAAGCTCATCGATGCCTACCAGGCGCAATTCGAAACTCTTCTCCTTGAGTTCTCCGTGAAGAGCCTTCATCAAGTCGATGTATCGCTGATTGGGCGTAAGATTATCGAGCGAGAGGTGGAATTTCTGTAGTGTTGGAAGTATACCAGTAAGGACATAGTCGACGCCGCTCTTTTGGAGATGGGACTTGAGAATTCCCAGATTAGTCGAAAGCTCTTGCTCCATGGCACTCAGGGAGTCACCACCGTATACTCGTGGTGCCAGATTAATCTCCAGATTGAACTTAGATAACTCTCCTACTAACCACTCATACTGACCCATTTCTCTTAACACCTCCGGACCAATAGCCGAGGGGCGGAATGTCTGCCGATCCACGAGGACCACTTCTTGCTCTGCACCAATACGCATATCATCACACTCGAACCAATCATGCTCGATCATATAGTCCATCGCATTCACATCGTCGAGCAGTCCTTTAATGAAAGTATTTCTTCGCTGTGTGCTCTGTGCGGGGTCTTTCATAGCAGTGTCTGTGATGATTAAGATAGGATATGGTCGAGACTTCAGAGACTGAGAATGGTAAAAGCTACTTGTCGCGGCCTCTTACACATCTGGATTTAACTCATAGTTAGAATTTATGAATGTAATCGGCTCATAACCAATCGTCTATGCATATCCGTAAAGCGTGATATGATATATACCCAAGCCCCCACAAAGCCTTGGCAGGATATGTGCCAATCGTGTAATAGTTCTTTAACTTTTGAAAATACTTAAGGGATTAAGTATTGGAGATTACGGAGCGGCTACTGGGGGGTATGCCGCTCCTTTTTTTTGCATCGCTCGAAGAGTCTACTTTAAATGAGGACATTCCATTCTGCTGGATAATAGCCCACATCAAACCTGATCACTTCTCCCAAAACAAAAAAGCCCACGACAACAGGTGCCGTAGGCTTTACTAATTACACTCCTGTTAGTTTGTTAAACTACTCGCCAATACGAATGCTACTGAGAAGGTCAGGTCTTGCAGGCTGATCTGTACCAAACTGATAAAAGCCATCCTCGCCAATCATTAACAACAACTCTGGACTTAGGCTGATGACATCATATGCGTCATACTCCTTGACTCCCCCGATTTGATTTTGACCGATCTCTTCTACTTCAGTGATATCGAAGACCTTCAGACCCTGATCGCCTTCACATAGGTAAAGGATCTCATCTCGGACGGATAAGCCATGTGGGTTGTGCATCGGAAATGACGCAATAAGCTGCGGTTCCAAGAGATTAGATACATCAACGACATCTAACTGATTGATAAAATTCTCGCATTCAGTCCCATCACGGAGAGTGACGTATGCGATGTCACCCTGGACAACTACTGGATCGCAGGCGTTGGCATGGGCGAAGGTGCTGAGGTAGGTCGGATTACTGGGATCACTATTGTCATAGATGTGCATGCCATTGTTAGCACCGACAAAAAGATTCTCCTGATAGGGAAATATGGTCTCTACTCCCCACTCCATATAAACTCTGTTGAGCTGCTCTGGTCTGCTTGGATCTTCGACATCAAAGACATGCATCTCGTATTCGTTCACATAGTAAAAGTGTCCTCCGAACAATGCCATCCGGGACATTGACCCGGCAACTCCCTCTGGTGCCCCAGCATCAGCTTGTGGCGCACCTCCAAGCGCGATATCGAGACTCGGATCAACTGCAGGACCAGAGCTAAACCGGGCAAGATTATCCACCCACAGCTGACCTCCACGGATGAACCATAATTCTCCGGCATTCGAATCAGAGCAATCAATGACCTCGGTAGCCGTGGTCTCTACATAGTCCACAATAAAGCGACCTGGAGATTCTTCAAAAAGATGACCTTTCACATCTGTAATAACCTCGGTAACCTCTGGATTTTCGAGATCCGAGATATCGATGACAAGAATGCTGTGCCAGGTATCAGCATAGAGATAGCTCCCGCGCAATGCGATATCCAGATTGCCCTCGATCTCCAAAAATCCGATTCGCTGTGGGTTGCGGATATCACTGTTGTCGATGACATGTACTCCTTCGTTTCGTTCATTGATAAGGATATAGCGATTGTAGTAATAGATCTTACCAGGAGACTCAAGTGGTCGATTGGCTGCATACTTGACGTCAGCACTGAGCTCGTCTCTGGTTTTATAGACTGGCTCATAGACCTGATAAGAGAATGTGGATTCACAGCTATCCTCGGCACACGAGGAAAGAAATATGATGGTTATCAAGGAGAAAAAAAGAAGCTTTTGCATGGTGTCAGAGTTTCATTTTTTGGAAAAAAGGTTGATGCAGTGGGATCACAAATGGATCACACCATGGAATACGTCTTCAACTTTGCTCCGGTTGGGTAGACCAACCTACTTCTACCAAAACTTCGCCTCCACTGCTAAGATGAGTGATATCCCCGCAGCTGCACCTGAGATGACCAATGACCAATCTCGACGTGGAAAACGCAATCCGTCAATGACAATGCTGCTCAGAACCATGATAACAGCAACGATCACCAGCTGACCGGCCTCTACACCGATATTAAATGCGAACAAAGGCCCAACAACACTCTCCTCGCGGCCTAAAAGGGCCTTGAAATAATTAGAAAATCCTAAGCCATGGATCCATCCAAATACCAACGCCAGAGCATAAGAAGACCGACGGGACGAAGTCTGGTCAGGAGTTATGATGTGTCTCAGCGCGGTTAAAAAGATCGTCACAGGAATCAAAAACTCAATAACCTCTGACGAAAACACCACCAGATTAAGAGCACTTAATGCTAATGTGATCGAGTGCCCGATCGTAAATGCTGTCACTAATACCAACACATCACGCCACTCTCGATAGGTGTAGATCGCACACAATGCCACCAAGAATAGGATGTGATCATATCCATTCAGATCAAGGATGTGCTCAAGGCCAAGATTTAAATTGACAGTGAACATTTAAATTAGTTTTGATCAGGCAAATACACCTTAAATACATGGAAGTAGAACAAATATATACAGGCTGTTTAGCCCAAGGAGCATATTACATCATCTCGGCAGGTGAGGCGGCCATCATCGATCCTCTAAGGGAAGTTACCCCATACTTAGATCGACTCGCTCGCGATGGAGTTCAACTAAAATACATCTTCGAGACGCACTTCTATGCTGACTTTGTAAGTGGTCACATCACACTATCAGAAAAGACTGAAGCTCCGATCGTCTATGGACCACTCGCTGATCCTAAGTTTACCTCCTACATCGCCAAGGATGGTGAGGAGTTTCGTATCGGAGAGGTCACACTCAAGGCCCTACACACCCCTGGCCATACGATGGAATCGACTACCTATCTGCTCATCGATAATGAGGGTAAGCAAAGAGCAATCTTCTCTGGTGATACCTTGTTCCTCGGAGATGTAGGTAGACCAGATCTCGCTCAAAAAGAGTCTGACCTTACTATCGAGGATTTAGCTGGTTATCTATACGACAGCCTTCGCCAGAAAATCATGGTCTTGGACGACGATCTACTGGTTTATCCGGCTCATGGTGCTGGATCGGCATGCGGTAAGAACATGATGAAACAGACGGTCGACACCTTGGGGAATCAGAAGTCCCTCAACTACGCCTTACGTGCCGACATGACCAAAGAGGAGTTCATCTCCGCTGTTAGTGATGGTCTGGAGGAGCCGCCCAAATACTTCCCGCTCAATGTCAAATTGAATAAAGAAGGTTACGAGTCTCTGGATCAGATATTGAAGACTGGCGCCAAACCGCTTAATCCAAAAGCATTCGAAACGGCGGCAAACGATACGGGAGCCTTAATCCTGGATGTGAGGGACCCAGATGTATTTGCTAAAGGATTTATTCCGAATTCCATCAACATTGGCCTAAACGGAAGCTTTGCTCCTTGGGTAGGAGCCTTGGTCATCGACATCCACACGCCAATTTTACTCGTTGTGGACGAGGATCTCGTCGAGGAAGCAATCACACGCCTCTCGAGAGTGGGATTTGATAATACAATAGGATTTCTGGAAGGAGGCATGAAAGCTTGGCAATCAAGTGGACGGGACATCGATCAGGTCCAGCGCTTTAGTGCTTCTGAGTATGCCAAGTTACCATCACCTAATACAGCCCTGTTTGATGTACGTAAACCAACAGAATATGCATCTCATCATGTAGACGGTGCTCTGTCAACTCCCCTGAGCCAGTTGAACGATTACATTTCAGGATTTCCTCGCGATCAACCCTTCCACATCCATTGTGCTGGCGGATATAGATCTATGATAGCCGCCTCCCTACTAAAGTCACGAGGATTTGATAATGTAGCAGATATCGAAGGTGGCATTGGCGCTATGACAGAATTGGGTCTACCAATCGTCGAGTCTACATGTACTACATCCAATTAGAATTTTAAGAATATATGAATCAATGATTGAATTTATCACAACCCTGGCACTGGTCGGTGTCCGGAATCATGATCGTCGTTGTCATGTTTCTCTTGCTTTGGAACGGCGGGACGTTCGGAGTGAGTTCAAATTTGCGAACGCTATGCAGTATCGGCGGAGCTGGTCGATTCGTTGATTTTTTTAGATGGGATTGGAAGTCTCAATTATGGAACCTGGTATTTGCTGGTGGAGCTATACTCGGAGGATTTATAGCTTCTACATATTTACATAGCCCAGAGCCCGTAAAAATATCTAAACAAACAAGCGACTATTTACAATTACAAGGGATCACTATTCCTACGGATATTTCCGAAGGTTTGGGCTATGTACCTAAAGAAATTTTTGATCATCCTTTCACTCTTTCTAATTTAGTAATCCTCCTGGGTGGAGGGATTCTCATCGGGTTTGGCACACGATATGCCAGCGGATGCACATCTGGACATGCCATTAGCGGTTTGAGTAATTTCCAATTACCTTCTCTGATAGCAGTCATTGGATTTTTTATTGGTGGACTTAATGTCCTGGTTGATCCTTCCTTACATCCTATAATCGTAATGAATGAAGTATTTTAAATTTCTTGCAATTGGCATCCTATTTGGAATTGTCATGACTAAGTCAGAGGCGATTTCATGGTTTCGTATTCAGGAAATGTTCAGGTTCGAAAGTTTTCATATGTATGGCATCATTGGTACTGCCGTCATCTTAGGGTCTATCATGACGGGACTGATCAAGAAAGTTGGCCTGAGCGACACTGAGGGTCAGACTATCGTCTTTGCACCAAAGGAGCAATCAATAAGCAGGTACCTGATCGGTGGTACGATATTCGGATTGGGATGGGCGATGACGGGCGCATGCCCTGGACCCTTATTCACCCTGCTGGGTCATGGTATCTGGAGTATCCTTCTGGTTATAGGCGGTGCGATATTTGGCACCTTCCTATATGGTGTGTGCCGAAACAAACTTCCTCACTGATGACTCCAAAAAAAAGTAGAGTCGGGATGACTGGATTCGAACCAGCGACCCCACGCCCCCCAGACGTGTGCGCTACCAGGCTGCGCTACATCCCGATCAATCAAATTAGATCTGGCGCAATATTACTCTATGCAGTCATGACCACCAAGGATGGTTTTTGAGATCTTGGCGCAGTGAAAACAAAACTCTGGATCCAAGCCGCACGACCTCGGACACTTCCGCTGGCTATCGCGGTTATGGCCATGGGTAATGGAGTAGCCGCCATCGATGGTGTTTTTAGCTGGTCGATAGCCTCACTAAGCTTACTTACTGCTCTGCTGCTGCAGATCATGTCAAATCTTGCTAATGATTACGGCGACTCTATCCATGGCGCAGACAACACAGATCGCGTAGGTCCAACACGAGCGGTGCAAAGTGGGTTACTCGCCAGCGAAGAGATGAAAAGTGCAACTATGCTCATCGGTCTCCTCGCATTCGTAAGCGGCCTAAGCCTGCTATGGATAGCATTCACAAGTCTGGTCTCTATCCTGTCCTTCACAGCCCTTGGGGTTCTGGCGATCTGGGCGGCATACAACTATACTGCCGGTGATCGACCATATGGCTACGCAGGACTCGGCGATCTATCCGTGTATTGTTTCTTCGGATTGGTGGCGGTACTCGGGTGCTATGTCTTGCAAACTCAAGAATTCTCTTGGTGGGTACTCCTACCTGCTACAACTTGTGGTCTTCTAAGTGTTGGTGTCCTCAATGTGAATAACATGCGTGACATCACATCTGATCACAGCGCAGGTAAACGATCCATCCCAGTGATCATTGGCCTATCGGCAGCAAAAGTGTACCATATCCTACTTGTGGTTATAGCATGGATTTGCCTTCTAATCTATACGAATGTAAAAATGAACCATCTGGCCAATTGGTCATATGTGGTGCTGATGCCTCTCTTCCTACGTCATCTGTATCAGATTTGGAAAAGCGACTCCCCACAGCATCTTGATCCAAAATTAAAGCAGTTAGCCCTGAGCACAGCGGGTCTGATAATTGCCTTCTTAGTCGGTTTCCTGGCGGTCTGATACTGGATGATCGGCACCAACGCTACGTTGTAAAGGTGAGTTTGGTAGCTTAGACGTTGATGACACGATACCTTATAGTCCTTCAGCTTAGTCTTATGTCATTGGTGATATATGGACAAGATTGCCAAGGAGGTCTTGGGGATAACCAATTCGAAGACGGTGACTTTGGTAGCGGAAGCAGATTTGCACTGGCATCGGACCCTGGATTTGCCCCTGGCTATAGATACGTCAGTGACGGCCCACCTCAGGATGGAGAGTACATCATCACAAATAACATTGCAGAGTGGTTATTTGTCTTTGAGACTTGGCTGGTGACCAGAGACAATAGTTCGGATCCTTTTGGATACATGATGGTCGTGAATGCCTCCTTTGAACCTGGATTGTTTTACGAGGAGACGATCACTGACTTATGTGACAATACTCAGTTTGAATTTTCGGCTGACATTCTCAATATGATTCGACGGGGAGTTACTGATCACAGTGATCCCAATGTTGATTTTTTGATCAATGATGAGGTGGTCCTAAGCACAGGTAACATCCCTAAGAATGAAATCTGGAATACCTATTCGTTTAGCTTTTTCACAGAGCCTGGACAGACAAGTGTAAAACTTTCGCTGCGGAACAATGCACCAGGTGGAATCGGCAACGATCTGGCACTGGACAATATCTCGTTTCGTGCCTGTGGCCCCGTGGCAGAGATCGCAGAACTTGACTTTAGTTCTACCTGTCTGGAGGATATCCCGATAACACTTACCGCCTTACTGGATGGGGAGGAACAAACAGATCGAGCTTATCGATGGGAGATATTACGCTCTGCCGACGAAGGCTGGTTAGAAATCGGAGATGCCACTTCGAGCCAGTTAACGATTGATACCATTGCACCAGGTACACGGCAGTTTCGATTTGCATCGGCCGCTTCACCATCCAGTATTACCAATCCAAAATGTCGCTTCTTTTCGGAACCTCTTACCGTGATCGTTCCGCAGCGGATCTACGAACGCAATGACACCATATGTGGTGGAAACAGTCTTCCATTCGATCCATCTCAGCAGGCAACACCTGGGCTATATGTGTTGGAGTTGATGGCTTCCTCGACAGGATGTGACAGCATAGTGCGAATAGAATTAGACACTGTACCGCGGCAGGTTTTATCAGCTGAATATGTTCCTATTGACCCATTCTGCTTTGGTACAGCATCAGGAAGTATTGCTGGCACTAATGTGAGTGGTGGAGTGACACCGTACCGCATCGTGGCTAATGGGCAGGCATTTGATGATTTGGTTGCCTTTGGCTTAGGTGGCGGCACCTATACAGTTCGGGTAGAGGATCGATTCCGATGCTTCACAGAGGAGGAAGTGATCTTGGTGGAGCCGACAGAGTTTAACATCGATCTTGGCCCCGACTTAGATCTGATCTTGGGGGACGTGGTTAACGTGGAGGTGAATGCCACTGATCAGATTAGGTCAACATTCTGGTCGGAAGGACTCTCTGAGTTTGATGGAGAAACCGCTATTCAGGTATTGCCAACTCAACCGGGGCAAATCGGTGTTACCGCCACAAACCTACGTGGCTGCCCAGACTCAGATACCATATCTATCACCCTGTCTACGGAGGTTGACATCTATGTTCCGAATGCATTCTCTCCTAATGGGGATCGGATTAACGATGAATACTTCATCTCCAGCTACGGAAGGAGTTTAGGGAGCATTGAACAGTTTATCATTTATGATCGATGGGGAAAAGAGATCTGGGGTTTCGATGATGTGCAGGCAGACCCATTTGCATTGACCAACGCTTGGGACGGCACTGATAGATCTGGTGATCTGGTATCTCCAGGTGTGTATGCTTTTATCATGAAGGCTGTACTGATCAACGGTGATGTGATCGAAGAGGTCGGTACCGTGACGGTGATTAATTAAGAGCCAGTCAGTCGACTGTCAGATTGAAGGATAGTTTCAGCATCCCTTTTTTGGAAAGGCTATAACCATAGGTTGACGCATCTCCACAGATCAGTGATGCAATTTGGTGACTTGAAACGCGTCAAAAATGCTCACTCCGCAATTGGCTTGCAGAAGTCATGTGACAAGTCTACTTTTGCCGCTCCTTTACAGAAGGGTCATTAGCTCAGTTGGTTTAGAGCGCTGCCTTGACAGGGCAGAGGTCACTGGTTCGAGTCCAGTATGACCCACTTCCAAACTATCATCGACGACAAGTGTAACTCTTCGAAGATCGCAGGGCCATAGAATCTATCTCCCCGTTCTACAAGTGTTGTTAACTAAAAGGGGTTTTCGTAGTCCATCCGTCATGCTACATACCATGTCATCTTGCAATCCTTATTCCCTTGCTGGCCTTTCTTGCACTTCCAGTTTTCTTGTCTGCTATTTTGGGCGTAAAATTCCCACCACTAAAGGCGATTACCCTCAAGAGAAAAGCAAAGGCAAGACAGCCACGATTAGAACTTGCTTGATAGGCATCATAGGTTGCTTGGTCAATTAATGACTTTCCCCGGGTTCAAAATTCTATTTGGATCTAAACTCTTTTTAACAAGCTGCATGAGTTGGATCTCTTCGTCTGATCTACATAGATGGAGATATGCCTTCTTATGTCGACCGATACCATGTTCCGCTGAGATGGATCCCCCCAAATCCTGCAGCGGGTCATAGACGACTTGATTTATCCTGTGAATGAGTTGATCGTTTTGTTCACTCTTTCCAACTACCAAGTGGATATTTCCATCAGCTACATGGCCGAAACCTACTACGCCTGTTACTTCCTCGATCGCTTGCAACTCAGTCAAGATTTGATCCACTACACGACCGATCTCCGGAATTGGTAAACTGATGTCAAAGTGTTGATCATTTGGTAATTGAGATACAGCAGCGTGCACGTCTTCTCTAATCTTCCAGAGCCATTCTAAATCTGATTGGGTATCAGCGAATACAGCATCCAATATCATATCTCGCTCGAATGCTTCTTCCATCAAGGTCTGCAGTTTGAGACTGTCTGCCTGTTGGTTACTACCAAGACATTCTACCAAAACATAGTATTTATATTCTTGACTAATCGGAGGCTTCATTTGAGAAGGCGGAGAAGTAGCCAGACGATAAAAATTGTTCCAAACCATCTCA
>JBCBIX010000008.1:0-45763 GCA_038523965.1 Bacteroidota bacterium | reverse complement strand
CTGTTCAATCAGATCAATGACATCCATCTTAAGGCAGGCATCGAGCTGCAAGGTGATGATGATACCAAAACCCATTTTATCCAAGGAGGCCTGAGACTCCGCCATGAACAGTTCGATGATCGGTTGAATGAATGGGAGCGTATCGATTCTGCGGGCTACTCCCTCCCGTATAGTGAGACTGAGGTATTGTTAGACCAGGTGATCAAGTCTGAAAATGACATCTCATCACTCAAATACACGGCCTATCTACAGGATAGTTACACATCCATTGGTGATGAGGATCAAGAATTGAAACTAACCATCGGTACCCGGTTGAGCTATTGGGATCTCAATGATGACTTTAATATCAGTCCAAGATTCCAATTGCTATATAAACCAAGTGGGGAGCGCGATATCTCTTACAAGTTGGCCGGAGGCGTCTACTATCAGACGCCGTTCTATCGAGAACTCAGACGATTGGATGGTTCGCTCAACACCCAAGTCCAAGCCCAACGTAGTACACATCTGGTAGCTGGTCTCACAAGGGATTTTATCTGGGAAAAGATCAGTGATCGACCCTTTCGATTTATTGCCGAGGCCTACTACAAGAGCTTCAGTGACTTGATCAGTTATGATATTGACAATGTTCGAATCCGGTATCGAGGGGAGAATGATGCCACAGGTTGGGCGGTGGGACTTGATATGCGCCTGAATGGTGAGTTTGTTCCAGGCGCAGAGTCTTGGATCAATCTGTCATTCCTAAGGGTACGCGAATCTCTCGATGATGTTCAGCACCAACGTTTTGACAGCGATGCTGGAGCCTTTGTGAATGTTGGTCAGGTGCCACGGCCGTCAGATCAGTTCATGTATTTCTCCATGTTTTTTCAGGACTACCTCCCACGAAATGAAAATATCAAGGTGAATCTCACTCTGACCTTTGGAGGTGGACTACCTTTTGGGTTGCCACAGGATAATGATGTAGTTCGCAACACATTTCGATTTGCTGATTACCGTCGTGTTGATATGGGGTTTGCGATCCAATTGTGGAATGAAGACTGGCGAGAGCGCAAGCCACGACACATCTTCCGAGGTATGCGAAATTCTTGGATCAGTCTCGAAGTGTTTAACCTGATGGGTATCGAGAATGTCAGTTCTAATACCTGGGTTCGGACTATCGCTCAACAACAGTTCGCCGTGCCGAATAAGCTAACCACACGACGACTAAACTTGAAGTACAGAGTAGAATTCTAAATCTGTATCGATTAGAATTTAACCATAGTTCGTGCTCCTAATGATGACAACATCAAATTACCATGACCGATACCATTCAGTGGAACCTTTATGTAAGGGCTAAATTGGACCAAGAGCTTTGGTGAAATCCGATGTTGATATCCTGTAGATATTTCCAAATTACTTAGCCAGGTTTGATTATCTGAGGTCCAGTCACGCTCAAAGTTCAACGATGGATCGGCATAATGGAACTCATATTTTTCATGCAGCATGAAGTTTGAAATCAATGATCCACCAAATACAAATCCATTTTCGAAAAAACCATTGGGAGCAAATTCTACTCCTGTAGCCAGCTCGATCATTTGACAATCTGCATCAGTATAATCAGGCGCACCATTCGCCCAGAATCCATCTTCAGTATTGTAGTCGTTGGGTCCAGCGGTGTACTTATCCACTCGATAACCAAGAGCCAGCGTTAAGGCCATACGGTCTGTCAGCAGATAGGATGTGCGAAGCCCGACAGAAGCATCTAAGCCACTGTATTCACCATTGGCCGTCCACGATGATTCTAAACCACCAAAAACTGCGAATCCAAAACGTCCAAAGAGGTTGTCTGCTGAGTCGGAGTTCTCATCATCTATTATGTCTGGAGCAACTGGAAGTAAAAGCTTCCGTGCGGCAAGAGGATAAATTGCAAAGGTTGACAATGCATCAATGCCAAAAAGACGTAACCCATTTGCCGAAGAGCCGGGAAACCCTTGTTCATCAGTATCGACCGAAGCGTTGTTCTGCGCTTTTGACTCTTGTGAAGCTGTCAGTATAGAACCCACATTGGCCTCTTTTATCGTTGAAGAGGTACCTGTTGGTGGGTCAGTAACTTCTCCTTCATCTTGATATCCATTTCCACTTGTTACGTTAGGTGCAGTAACCGACTGATTGAGCGAGGATGGACGATCACCTGACCTACTGTTTAAAGATGCCAATTCAGCAGTTTTATTCTTATCCGCTGCCGCTGAGAATGGAGTTCCATCAGGTTGTGCATTAACGGCCGGATTGTTATCCTCAAGAGCGTCATTGGAGTTTTCATACTCGGAATGATCCGGATGATCTGCATCAGTTGGGACTATTTCTTGGGTGGTGCTTGTTGTCAGTTGTTGTGCTGGCGTGCTGGTTTTGTTTAACTCTTCCGCTTTGGCAGGTATGGAGGAACCGAAAGGATTGGCCATTCCAAAGAGTAGTGTCCCGACGAGTATAATCGAACCTAACCCACCAAACAGCCAGAATGCCGCCTTTCGCTTGCGATTACCATCGAGCAACCGTTCCATATCGGTCCAAGCTGACTCATCAAAAGGGTAAGAGTGCTGCTCGGTTCCCTTTTGGAAGATATGTTCGAGATCCATGTCCTCTGGCCAATCCGCCATTATGCCGTCAGTTTATGTTGTATCATCTCACGAAGTTTTGCCTTCGCGCGGGTCAGGTTAGACTTAGAAGTACTGGCTGTAATACCCAATTTGGTAGCGATCTCATCATGTTTGAAGCCATCTATCACATACATATTAAACACGGTGCGATAAGCCAGGCTCAGCGATTGGATCATGTTTACCAATTCTTCGTAATTCAATCGACTCAATATATCGCTGCTTGTTGGAATGGCTTGCGCCTGATCTAATCCAATTTCGACATTGTACTTCTTCATTTTCTTCACGTGATTGATGGCTGTGTTGACCATAATCGTTTTCAACCAAGGTTTAAAATCGTATTGAGCGTCGAACTTCTTGATGTTCTTAAACACCTTTAGAAATCCTTCATTGAGTATGCTTGTAGCGTCTTCTTTATTGGTCACATAGCGAGAACATACGCTCATCCCATAGGAATAGTACCGCTGATAAAGCACCTTCTGTGCTCTGCGATCATTCTTTCCACACGCGATGAGGATACTATCGAATTCGCTATCTGCCATTGACAAGACTCAAGTCAGCATTAACTCTCGTGAAGTAATACAGTGTAAAGGTAAGAAGGGCTGCGTGCCTCTGGAATAAGGCCTGGAAATAACTGCAATGAATAGCTGATTGTTCACCTTCTGATTTTCAAAGGCCTGGGATAGTGACTCTTAGTCCAGATCAACTACTCGACCTGAGAGGACAGATTCGTCAGCTGCCAAGACGATCTTCAGACTATTTACTGCATCCTGATGGTGATCTTCTAAGGATTGATCTTCTTGGATGGCTTTGAGGAGGACTTTTTGTTCTAACAGACAGAGTTCATCGTGAGTTGGCTCATCTGAAGTATCGAGAATGTTGTCCTCATGGATGAACTGACCATTGGCATCTAATGCTGCATGATGTAGCAATAGTCCTCCTGTCTTTGTGTGTCCATCGATATCGTCAGAGTCACCCTTAGCATCATCTCGGATGCTGACACATCCAAGTGGCCCCATGACGTCCTTGATAAAAAATGAAGTCGTGCTAATCATGGGACCCCATCCTGCTTCGTACCAACCTACAGAACCATCTTCGAATCTGACCTGTAGCTGTCCATAATTATACATACCATCTGGAAGGTCATTGGTCAGCCTTGCGCCGATAGCACTGACACTTACTGGGCGCGAACGCGTCATCAGACACATGATGTCCACGTAGTGCACACCGCAGTCCACGATAGGAGACATACTTTGCATCAGCTGTTGGTGTGTCTTCCAAGTATCTCCGGAGCTCTGTTGGTTAAGATTCATGCGCATCACAAGTGGCTTACCCAAAGTCTGCGCAACGTCAATAAATTTGGTCCATGCCGGATGAACACGCAGAATGTATCCGATGACGAGTTTTTTGTTCTTGGCGTGGGCGAGAGCTATTATTTTCTCTGCTTCTTCGACCGTGTTTGCCAACGGTTTCTCGACAAAAACATGGCATCCAGCTTCGAGTGCGGTAGTGATGTACTTCGCATGTGTATCAGGGTAGGTATTGATCGATACGACATCAGGTGCCGTGGATTCAAGCGCCTTTTCAAAACCAGCGTATGTAGGTAATCCTCCCAACTCCTCGGACAGTCTATTTCGACTATCTGGTCCTCGACTAACTAAGCCAACGATCTCAAATTCCTCCAGCTGGTGATAGGCTCGTGCATGTGAGGTACCCATATTACCACAGCCGACGACTAATACGCGTAACTTTTTCATACTGCTAAAGATAGTCGCAGCGATGAAGAAGTTAATCCAAGACTAACAGCAGGAAGAATCGCTATCGGAGGCACTTTGGCCAAACGGCATCGCTCCTCCACAGCCCTCGAATATCCCATAATGTCGATCCCAAGTACCATAGAAATCGAAGTGGTCATGAAATCTTGTATCACAGAGCATTCGATAAGTATTTCCACAAACAGTGATGACTTTACCAACTGGAAACTCGTGATGGTCATCTAAGACAAATGTGTTCTCGACATGTGAGATTGTACCACGGTAGGCGACTGCTTGGCCATAATCTTCACAGTCAGGCTCAAGACCTGCGATTTTGAACAAGCGATATGTGACAGAATAAAACTGGTGGTCACCTACTGTTTTTGCGATTTCATCATTGTCGATACTGATAGGGTGGCTTTCTACTGCTCTGGGGTCAGTAAACCCGGCTTGTCTTGATAGTCGTAAGAAGTCATTCCAATACAAAGCACCACTCAGACATTCGCCCCACAGCATTCTGTCTTCCTGAAGCGACTGCGGAATACGACGATCACAGTACACATCACTGAAGTACATTTCTCCACCTGGTTTGAGGAGTTGGTGCACATCCTTCAGGACCTTGTCTTTGTTCTCAACCAAGTTTATCACACAGTTAGATACGATTAGATCAAAACTCTCAGGTGGAAGATCCAGCTCTTCCAGTTGATCGATGTTGCCACTGAGGAATTTCACATTGCTAATTTTATATCCGAACTTTTCGGCGTGATGATCGACATATCTATGTGCGATACTTAGTTGCCCCTCCGTCATATCAACGCCTATAACTTCTCCTGTGGGGCCTACTAATTGGGAGAGGACATAGGCATCTCGCCCGCTGCCACATCCGAGGTCCAACACTCGCAATCCGTCAAGTTGGTTAGGGATCGTTAGTCCACATCCGTAGTACTTAGCTATCACCTCATCGTGCACATTTGCTAAGGCCTTTTTGATGTGCTCTGGAGGCTCTTGAAGTGTACAGCAGGCATCAGTTTTGAGGTCCTCTGTTGTGGACAGCTCTGAGCCATAGTATTGTTTCACGGATTCATGTAGAGAACTCATATTTGATTCTTTAGGATCGATGAAGGTAAGTGCATCTCCTGTTCTGCAGTTTTGTGAAGGCCTTTGATATCACTGAAAATGTCCTACTCAATACGTCGTCCGTCTTTAGTAGTTGTCTTTTAGTAGTCTCTTCCATCCATCAATTAGTGGCCACATGATGGTATCACATGAGACTGGCTGAGATATAAAAATTACCTTTGCATCCCGTAACACCGATAGCAGTATGGCCAAGTTTATTTTCGTTACGGGAGGGGTGACCTCGTCACTCGGTAAAGGGATCATATCGGCATCTCTGGCAAAACTTCTTCAGGCTCGCGGCCTAAAAGCGACCATTCAAAAGTTCGACCCCTATATCAATGTTGATCCTGGTACGCTTAATCCATATGAACATGGTGAGTGCTATGTCACAGATGATGGCGCAGAGACTGACTTAGACTTGGGGCATTACGAGAGATTTCTGAATATCTCTACCTCTCAGGCCAATAATGTTACCACTGGTCGGATTTATCAAACTGTGATTAACAAGGAGCGTCAAGGGGCTTATCTCGGCAAAACGGTCCAGATCATCCCACACATCACAGACGAAATCAAAAGACGTATCCAACTCCTGGAATCGACGGGAGAATATGATGTGATCATCACAGAACTCGGTGGTACGGTGGGAGACATCGAATCGCTTCCCTATCTGGAAGCTGTACGACAGATGAAGCGAGAGTTACGCAACAAAGATTGTATGGTGATCCACCTCACGTTGATTCCCTATCTCAATGCTGCAGGCGAACACAAAACAAAGCCTACACAACACTCAGTAAAGGAGCTACAAATGGCAGGTATCATCCCTGATGTGCTTGTATGTCGGGCCGAAAAACCAATCGCCGAAGAAATCAAGGATAAGCTCGCTCTGTTCTGTAATGTCGATAAGAGTCATGTCATCGAGGCTATCGATGCCAGTACTATCTATGAGGTACCACTTCTCATGCAAGACGAAAAACTCGACCAGATCGTCATAGATCGGTTAGAGTTGGAACCGCGAACTACGCTCAATCTCGAGCGGTGGAAAGAGTTTCTGAATCGCCACCAGAATCCGAAGGAGGAGGTTAACATTGTTTTAGTTGGTAAATACAACGAGTTGCCCGATGCCTACAAGAGTATTCATGAAGCGTTCGTGCATGCGGGAGCCGAGAATGAATGCAAGGTCAATGTCATACCCATTCACAGCGAGAATCTGGAGGACAGTTGTCTCCCGCTCGAGATTCATAACATCCATGGGTTATTGGTCGCTCCGGGTTTTGGGGATCGTGGGATCGAAGGAAAAATCCAGGCCGTACGATATGTGCGCGAGCGACAGATACCATTCTTTGGGATTTGTCTGGGTATGCAGTGTGCGGTTGTAGAGCATTTTAGAAATGTGGTTGGCTATCCAGATGCTGCCTCCACCGAGGTTAATCAATATGGCTCTCATCCAGTCATCTGCCTAATGGCTGATCAAGAACAAGTCACTGACAAGGGAGGAACGATGCGCCTTGGTAAGTATGAATGTGAGCTGAAAGACAACACCTTGGCTCAAGAGATCTATGGAAAGATCCTCATCGACGAGCGACATCGCCATCGCTATGAGTTTAACAATGACTACCTCCAGACGATGGAGGATCATGGTATGATCGCCTCAGGAATCAATCCTGGTAAGAAGTTAGTCGAAGTCGTAGAACGCCCAGATCATCCTTTTTTCATTGGCGTGCAGTTTCATCCAGAACTTAAAAGTAGGGTTGAGTTACCCCATCCAATTTTTGTTGCCTTCGTACATGCTGCCATTACCTACAAAAAGGCGAAGTCAGTTGTTAATGCTATCTGATGCGAAAGCTAAAGCTCGATGAGCTCGGTCGAAAATCAGAGGTGGAGTATGCCGAGACGACCAAGGCGCCACTTCGAATTGTATTAGATCAGATACGCTCTGGGCTTAATGTAGGCTCGTTTTTCAGGTCTGCAGATGCCTTTCAGATCGAACATATCGACCTCTGCGGGATAACCCCACAGCCACCACACCGCGAAATCCTCAAAACTGCTATTGGAGCCGATCGCACGGTCCAGTGGTCGTATCATCGCGATATTGCAGCTCACCTTACCGTTCTCAAGTCTGAAGGCTATCACATTATTGGAATTGAACAGACGGATGAGTCAATTCGCCTGAGCGAATATCAGATTGAGCCAGATCTGAAGTATGCTTTGGTATTTGGAAACGAGGTCGAAGGCTTATCTGAGTCAGCACTTCCACTAATTGATGCGGCGATAGAGATCCGACAGTGGGGCACAAAGCATTCTCTGAATGTATCGGTCTGCGCTGGAATCGTGATGTGGCATTTTGCCCAGAAGATGAAGGCCTCAACCAATGTCAAGTAGTTTACACTTTCGTTTTTTCCTCAGGTTTGAAATGTGAGGCGATGAACCTAAGCTCGTCTATCCACCAGTAACCTTCGTAACCTTTAAACAAAAGGTTGAAAAGCAATTCTCTAATCATTAATTGCATCCGCTACGAAGAGGATAAATAGGCAAAGCGTTTGAAAGAGGCTCTTCTCGATGGAAGGGTCTCTTTTTATTTAGGCATGAGATCACGTAAGGTCTGAACATTGACCCTAACTCCAGTTGAGATGGTTTCTTCGATCTCAGGATAGTAGTATGGAGAATGTAATCCTGGCAGGTCTCCGGCGGCGATTTTCTCCTCTGTTACCGTACCAAGCCAATACAAGACTGTTGGAACTTCATCTGCTGTACGTCCATACCTCGCGAAATCCTCTCCAACCATCATGGGTTCTGCTTCGAACACATGTTCTTCTCCTATTGATTTGATCGCCGATGCCCGTACGAATTGCGTGAGATTAGCCTCATTAAAGTTGGCAGGGGTGTAGGCATCATCAAAGTTGAAGACCTTCGGATATTTTTCTTTTGGCAATCCTGCTGCAAGAGCGACACCTTCGGCAATTTCTCTAATTCGGCGGTGTACCAAGTCACGTACTTCATCAGTGTAGCTTCGAATGGTAAGCTCTAATTGAACCTCAGAAGGGATGATATTAAACTGTGTGCCACCGTTAACCGCGCCCACGGAGACAACTGCGTCATCAATAGGTTTCACATTACGAGACACAATCGTCTGTAGCTCCATGACGAACATAGCAGTCATGACTATAGGGTCTATAGACATGTGAGGAGCGGCACCATGAGATCCAACACCGTAGATGGTGATGTTCATTTTGTCGGTATTGGCCATGCTGTACCCGTCGCTTAGACCCACTGAACCAGTTTCGAGCGTGGGGTCACAGTGTAATGCAAGTCCGTAATCAGGTACCCCAAATCGTTGGTACAGCCCGTCGTTGAGCATTGCTTTGGCTCCGACACCGATCTCCTCTGCCGGTTGACCGATCAACATGAGTGTTCCTTTCCATTCGTCTCTATGACTGGCGAGATATCGTGCGGTTCCCAACCACACAGTCATATGCATGTCATGTCCACATGAATGCATCACACCAACTTGTTGCCCATTGTTCTCACTAATGACCTCGCTGGCATAGGGGAGTTCTGTTCTTTCTATCATGGGTAGTGCATCCATGTCAGTCCGATAGAGCACCTGAGGCCCATCGCCGTTGCGCAGCATGGCTACGATCCCGTGTCCTCCTATCTGTTCGGTCACCTCAAAGCCTATCTGGCGTAACTCTCCTGCTAATGCCTTGGCCGTCTTTTCTTCGTGGAGAGATAGTTCTGGCTCTTGATGCCTCACTTTGTAGAAGTCCACGAGATAAGGAAGGTCGTCCTCTACAAATGAAGATTCAGAATCCGAGGCACTCAACAATGAGGCCAGCAAATAAAGCAACAGTAATGGCGTAAACCCCATCTCTTTTTTTAACGGAAGATAGGTACTACCCTAAACTCTTGGTGATAAGGCTCTGGAATAAGACTTGTGCAGAGTAAGACTCATGGAGACTGCCTGCCATAATGTCACGCCCACACACCTTTTATACCTACATTTGCAGCTCAGTGCTCGCACTATTTTGAACATGTATTATCACTTAGATGGCAGATTTATACAACGATAATCCTACGATTCCAGAGCTAAAATTAGGCGCCAAAGGGCATCAGCTTCTGGCAGATGAACGTCAAGGCGAAGTCTATCAGAGTGTTAAACATCTTCAAGAGACCTCATCAGATGTAAAACACTTTTATATCGAGAGTTATGGGTGTCAGATGAACTTTAGTGATTCAGAGATCGTCGCATCTGTGCTATGTGAGTCCGGCTTTGCGCCAACACGCATCATGGAGCAGGCGGATCTCATATTGATCAATACGTGCTCGATTCGAGAAAAGGCTGAGGATAATGTGAGGCGAAGACTTGGTGTATTCAACGCCTTGAAAAAGCAAAAACCTGGACTGTTAGTCGGAGTCTTAGGATGTATGGCTGAGCGCCTCAAATCCAAATTCCTCGAAGAGGAGAAGATAGTCGATATCGTCGTCGGACCAGATGCCTATCGCGAGTTACCTGGGTTAGTGGCTGGTGCAGAAGAGGGTCAAAAGGGCGTTAATGTCTTTTTATCACGAGAAGAAACCTATGCCGACATCTCACCCTTGCGTTTGGATACAAATGGGGTATCGGCATTCATCTCCATCATGCGAGGGTGTGATAACATGTGCTCGTTCTGTGTAGTGCCATTCACCCGAGGACGCGAACGAAGCCGCAGTGCTTATACTATCGTAGCCGAGGCCAGAGATCTTTTTGAGCGTGGATATCGCGAAGTAACTCTGTTAGGTCAAAATGTCGATTCCTATAAATGGAAGACACCTGAATCAAATGAAACTGTCTCCTTTGCTCAGCTATTGGAGCAGGTAGCGAAAGTCTCACCACTGCTACGTGTTCGATTTTCGACTTCACATCCTAAGGATATGACCGATGACGTGCTCCACACTATGGCGGCCTATGATAACATCTGCAACTATATCCATCTCCCGGTACAATCAGGTAACTCTCGAGTCTTGAAACTCATGAATAGAACCTATGATGCTGATTGGTATCGTGAACGTGTGGAGAGTATCTATCGCATCCTACCGGATTGTGCGATTTCGTCAGACATCATTACTGGGTTTTGTAGTGAGACCGAAAGCGAACATCAACAGACCGTTGAGATGATCCGGTGGGCGGATTACTCTATGTCGTACATGTTTTACTACTCAGAACGCCCTGGCACCTTAGCCGCTAAGAAATATGAAGATGACATTCCATTACATATCAAGAAGCGACGTCTCAGTGAGGTGATCAGTGCGCAGAATGCGGTTTCTCTCGAACATAATCTGAGGGATGTCGGCAAGGTCTACCAGGTACTGATCGAAGGTGATAGCAAGAAATCTACAGATGATTTCAAAGGGCGTAATAGTCAAAACAAAATGTTGGTGTTTCCCAAAAGACCCGGTCTTGCGGCTGGTGATTACGCTCATGTGAAGGTAACAGATGCGACCAGCGCGACCTTGCTCGGGCAGATTATAGACTTATCGCCAAAGAATTAAGGATCGATGAGTGTCCAAGCTATCAAACAACGATTTGGGGTCATCGGCCGATCTGAGGGTCTCGATCGAGCCTTAGACAAAGCCATGAGAGTCGCTAACACGGATCTCACCGTTTTAATTTTAGGAGAAAGTGGAGTAGGCAAAGAGGTCATATCCAAGATTATTCATCAATTAAGCTCTCGAAAGCACAGCAATTTCATCGCCATCAACACTGGGGCACTACCTGAAGGCACGATTAACTCTGAGTTGTTTGGTCATGAGAAAGGCGCATTCACTGGAGCCACGAGTGATAGAAAAGGGTACTTCGAGACAGCTACAGGGGGAACCATTTTTTTGGATGAGATCGGAGAAATGCCTTTGGATACGCAGTCCTATCTTCTACGTGTGCTGGAGTCTGGCGAATTTATACGCGTTGGCTCCTCCTCTGTCCAAAAGACGGATGTCAGGGTCGTCGCTGCCACCAATGTCGACCTGCTGACAAGAGTGCGTGAAGGTAAGTTCAGAGAGGATCTGTACTACAGACTGAACACTGTACCAATCAAGGTGCCAGCACTTCGGGAGCGTAGAGAGGACATTTACATGATCTTCAGAAAGTTCTCCCTGGACTTCGCAGAAAAGTACCGCACTGAGCCTATCCAATTAGCGCCTGAGGCAAAGACACTCTTGACTAATTACTCTTGGCCGGGTAATATCCGTGAACTACGGAATGTGGTGGAGCAGTTGGCCATCCTGACCGAGGAGAAACTGATCACTGTCGGGCATCTGGTAGAAATATTGCCAGATATCAATCGACGTAACCTCCCCAAAATCGCAGATGGCAAAGATGACGGCCTTCAGGAAAGGGAGTTGCTCTACAAGGTGCTCTTTGACATGAAGAAAGACCTCAATGACCTTAAGTCTCTCATCTTCGAACTCATCCGTAAGAATGATCTGGAAGTGGGTGATATCGCAAATCTGAGACAACTGCAGTTAGGTGCAGGAACGGCCACAGAAGATCCGATCAGACCTCGATTTGATCTAAATGATCTTGATGATCAGGTCCAACGCTCATCTGATTATGTCATCACCTCAGAGGAAGCAGATGTGAATAGTCCCGTCCTGATCCAGGATGGTGATTATGATGACAGTGAGGTTGTAGAGGAAAATCTCTCTCTTGAGATCATGGAACGAGAATTCATCGGCAAGGCGCTAAAGAAGCATCACGGAAGACGCAAAGAAGCGGCACATGAACTCGGCATTTCTGAGCGAACACTGTACCGCAAGATCAAGTACTATGATATGTAGGTGGCTCCTTTTCTGTGCCGTAGTTCTATGCTCAGGTTGCTATTCGCTCAAAGGAATTTCCATCCCGGCCACGATTTCGACGTTCTACATCGATCAGTTTCAGAATAGTGTGTCCAATGCACCTCCCGATGTTGGACAGCGGTTCAGTGAAGAGTTTAGAGACGTAGTACTGCAGAATACACGACTGACTTACGATGAGCAGATTCCCGACATCGAGTTTACCGGTGCGATATCCTCGTTCACGGTCCAATCCGTGGCTCCCGAAAGAAGTACCGATGGCGATGTGGTATCGTTTGGTAGCTCTCTGAACCGGCTTAATATCTCCGTGAGGGTAGAGTATGTGAATAACCTTGATGTGGATGATGCATGGAAACAATCCTTTTCCTTCTTCCAAGATTTTGAAAATGACCAGGACTTGGCCCAGGTGCAGGATGATCTTATTGAGGAGATATTTGATCAAATATTACAGGATATCTTTACCAAAGCATTCACCAACTGGTAATCACTGTAATGCGTCGAACCTTACGAGAATATCTGGATGATCCAGCCTTGCTTAGAGAGATCTCCTTAGCCGAGTTGGAGCAGTGGTCGCAGGAGGTTCCTTATGCCAGTTTGATACATCGGTTGATGGTGCTCAAGGCAGTGAATGGTGACGAGAAGAATATCGATGTTCATAAGATCTTGAGAAATGCCGTGGTCCACAGTAGCGATCCGTCCCATATTGTTGAGATAGTTCAGTCTGGATCGCCTGTTCAGGATGAGTCGGTACCATCAGAGCCTGCAGCGCTACCATTAGACTCGAATGAATCCGAGTCTTTACATCAGATTGCTCTTGAATCTGAATCTAAGGATCAAGATTCAGATGGCGAGCTCATCGAGCCAATGCCAGAGCCCATAAAGCCCCCAGCAATTCAATTAGGTAGTAAGCCCGAATCACTCGGCCTATTACCCGATGCAGATGAAATGACTCCAAATCATGTTCGAGGTGTCGACGTTGAGGAAAGTCTGACAGGTTCGGGAGAAGAGTTAAATAGCCAAGTTCCCTTGGCATACGAAGCAGACCAAGCCGCAAAGTTGGACTTATCGTCTGAAAGCACAGAGTTAGGAGGGGATTCGTCGCAATTAGAGGAAGACGGCACAGGATCCTCATTCACAGATTGGCTGAGATCGCTACAGAGGTTAGAGGAGGATACAAGTCATGATGAGGGACAACAGGTAGAGTCCAAAGTAATCTCTGAAGGGTTGGCGATGCTACTGGCCCAGCAGGGACATATTAGCGAATCCATTGATATGTATCGGGCACTCCAATTGAGATACCCCGAAAAAAGTTCTTTCTTTGCGGCCCAAATCGAAAACTTAGAATCTCCATGATTCCATTGCTTACCATTTTGATCGCTCTTGTTAGCCTACTTCTCATGTTTGTCGTTCTCATTCAGAATCCGAAAGGGGGGGGGCTGGATACGACCTTTGGCGGTGGAGGTGCCACTCAGATGTTTGGAGCTGCGAGATCCACCGATCTAATCGAGAAAATAACATGGGGGTTGGCCATTGCTTTGTTCGTGCTATGCATACTGACCGCAGTTATCGTAAACTCCCAATATGGTGGAGCCATTGATGGAACAATCCCGCCTTTAGATTCTACCAATCCAAACGGCTAAAAAGGGCCAATTCGTTACTTGGTAATAGCAGTTTAGAACTGCGGACAAATTTCGTATTCATTGTCGTGCTCACCGACATAAGCGACACTGAACTCGATGATTCCCTGACCTAAGGTAGATCCCGTGAATGTCCGCAATGTCGCATCGTAGCTCAATCCGACAAGCAGTCCATTCAATTCGTATGCTGCTGAAAGGATCACATCTGTTGGTTGGAAAGTTGTGAGATTATCTGTAGCTCTCAGCCAAGCGCCGAGATGTAGAGCCACACCGTTACTGTCGATAAATCGATACTTAACATTCGATCCGAGAACAAAAGTCGAATTCGTACCCTGTGAGATAAAGACCCCGCGAGGTTGTAGGACAGTCACATTGTTGAGCAAGAATGAAGCTCCTCCGTGGAGTGACCATTTGGTAGCTAATACTTCCTGATCATAGAATTCGGTTAACCTCATGTCAGTGGCATAGAGACCAATGCTTGGTTGATTCCAATGATGCATGGACACTCCGAGGTAAAAACTTCGATCCACATCTGGAGAAGCCGAGTAGTGTAAGCCTAACGCCATATCGTTATAGGCCAGACTATTGGAAGGAAGGGTTTCTCCGGAAGGTAACCTGAACTCTGTAGCACCATCGAATTCATCACCAAAGTCAAGATTCTCGTATAGGATGCCTCTCTGAGCAATTCCGAACTGGACTCCAGCGCTGAGGTATTGATTTTCTCGGCCTACCTTTTTGTGATAAGCTCCGAAGAAGTTCAATTGATTTGTATTGAACTCGACAAGTCCTACTCGGTCCGAAAAGAACTGGACGCCTGCAGCTGCCTTGTCATTTCCTTGCTTGTAAGAGCCTCCTTTGCTTGGTAGATTAAACTTAAGATCACCAGTCACGCTAAATGTCGAGAAGGGCTGCTCCAAAGTACTTCTCCATTGGTCCCTGTAATTCGCCACAACACGATAAGTGCCCGAGTGCGAACCCGTAAGAGCTGGGTTCAGATAGAGTGGGTTAGAGTAAAACTGACTAAACTGAACATCCTGTCCTATAATGGTGCTCATGAAGCACATTCCAATGACTAACCAACCAATCCTACTCATCGAGGAACCTAACGTGGATGCCTTTATGTGATTGTCCTACTCTACAATCAGATCTGCCACTGTGGACTCGAACTCTTCGATAAATGCTTGATACTGGCTCGTAGCCGGACCAGCGAATCCGGTGTGAACACGTCGCACTTGATTAGTACGATCTATATAAAGTAGGGTGGGATAGGATAGGATCTCGTCGACAAAGCCCAGCGCTTCTGTGGCCCCTTCTTTGTCATAATAACCACCGTAGAGAATGTCATACGGGAGGTCCAGCCGTTGCTTATACCTTTTAATCATCTCCAAGGCTTTGTCCTCATCCTTGTACTTCTCAAAGGCTATGGCAATGACTTCTAAATCCGTTTGATTGTTTCTCTTGAGGTAGTCGATTAAAAATTTAGACTCATCAAGGCAGTTTGGACACCATGTGCCCATGATTGTAATCAGCTTAGGCTTCCCAGCGTAATCTGGATGATCTAAGGTTTTGAAGTTGCCGTTGGTATCTTTCAATCTAAAGTTGATCCGCTTATCTGGGGTAGTTATTTGTGTTAACTGATATGGATCAGTGAGCACCGCCTCCGGATCGCGACGAGCCACCCAATTCGTCTCATAGTGCTTACCGCTCAAATAGCTTCCAGCCATGGCATCCTCTGAACTTAGCCTTGCCTGGAACAAGTAAGCGTGTGCCCCATCAAACACAGATAACTTTAATTCTTCGCCCTGAATCGTTCCTTCCAGGTATCTATAGTCACCTGTCTCCGTAATAAAGGTACCTGTGACGTCATTTCCTTGTTGAACCAACTCAGCTATCGCTGGATAGGGATCATCGGTCTCTAATTCAAAGGTAGCCGCCCAAGTTCCGGTGAGGTTAGTGGTCGGAGCCGTGTTATCCGTGGTAAATCGATGCCCCTGACCATGATATGCGACAAACGGAATACTATAGTCACCTCGATTAGGCACTACCCATAGCCCTTGCAGCACATTCTCCTTGAGCTTCGCCTTCAGATAACTATCCATCGGTGCGAAGGAGACATAGAGACTGTCTTCTAACTGCTTGGTTCTCTCAAAGGTGATGTCAGTGTATGTCAAGACTTCTTCAGCATTGAAGACATCCATGCGCATGTCATCATTGTCATAGCTAATCTCAAAATTAAAGGGTAGTACTTCATCCTCCGTCAGTTGGAGTTCAGCTCTCCAAATACCAGGGGGTAACTCGGTATAAGGACGACTGACTTGAACACATGACCCGAGGGTCATAGACAAAAGCAAAAACACTATAACCACTGATCTCATGACTTTGATTTTTCGCCAACGAATCCATTTTCCTTCCCGTCAAAGAGGACATTGAATGTGGTCAAACTGCCATAGATACGAGTAATGTACTGTTGAAGATTTACCTTCTCTTCATCACTTAAACCGCTGGCATTAATTCGCTGCTCCATGACTCGTAGGCGATCTCTAACCATGACAATCTTATGAAAAAAGGTCTCGATCGGAACCTCTTTCGCTTTGAGACTATCGTCGTAAGGTTTCAGAATCATGGTGCCACCTTCCCACTTGCTACCGAGATCTGTGATGGGTGAGATATCGCTCCAGGAGGATAAGATCTTGACGAGGGATTTTTCTAAGTTGTTGAAGGTGAGTTCTTGATTTTGTGACACCGCTTCGATGACTTCCCAACTGGTATAATCTCTACCAAGAGGCTTTACACCATACTTGATGAAACACACTTGATAGGCGGTATTGGTAATTCCGATGATGACTCCATCGCCATAGGCAGGATGATTCACTCGAGATCCTACACCGAGATCTATTTCACTCATGTCTTGTCTGATTTATCAACTATTATTCTGAATGATGTAACGATCCTGGAGGCGCATAGATCATGCTACCTCGGCATAATGGTCATCCCAGTTCTTTACTTGTGGTTCACCAAGTTTGTTGAGGGATTTAGCTACTACCATGGAGACAGTCGCATCACCCGTGATATTGGCAACGGTCCGGCACATGTCCAGCGGACGATCTACAGCGAATATGAGGGCAAGACCTGCTTCGGGTATGCCAGCTTGGCCTAAGATGATAACCAGCATGACCATTCCCGCACTTGGTACCGCGGCTGTTCCGATGGAGGCTAATACTGCTGTGGCGACGATACCCAGCTGTGCCCCGAGAGTCAAGTCAATACCATAAGCTTGGGCGATGAATACTGCTGCTACTGCCTGATAGCAACTGGTACCATCCATATTAATCGTAGCACCGATGGGAAGTACGAAACTGGTGACCTCCTTATCTACCCCAAGATGCTCCTCTACCCGTTCCATGGTGACTGGAAGGGTAGCCGCACTGGAACTCGTCGAGAAAGCCAATAACTGTGCTGGTGCGATTCCTTCGAAAAAGGTGCGAACCTTCATTCCTGTATACGATCGCATGATGATAGGATAAAACAGACCTATCAAAATCGACAACCCGAGTAAAACAGTGGCTGCATAGCTAAGAAGCGCCACGAAGATGTCACTCGATGGCGACTCTGCGATAAGTGCACACATCAGCGCGAATACACCAAAAGGAGCTGTCAGCATGATCAGATCAATCATCTTTAGGATAACCTCATTAAACCCATCAAAAACAGCTTTAACGGGAGCGCTTTGTTCTTCTGGGATCAGAATGAGACCAATACCGAAGAAGAGAACAAAGAAGATGACTTGGAGCATGCTTCCATTATTAGAAAGAGCAGCAAATATATTTCCTGGTACTAAGTCGATAAGTGGTTGGAGTGGCCCTGCCGCTTTCTGCGATTCAGCGATTGCTATTTTACCAGAAGCATCCTTCGAGTAGCTGTCTACCAGGAGCTCTCGTGTCTCTGGCTTGACCAATTTGCCGGGTCTGATGATATTCACGGCTACCAGACCTACTGTCACCGCAAATACAGTTGTCATAAGGTAGATAGCTATGGTGCGACCGCCCATGGAGGAAAGCTTGGATATGTCTTTCAGGTCAGATATCCCTTTAATCAGGGAAGCGACGATCAACGGTACTGCGATCAGCTTGAGAGCGTTGATAAAGATGGTTCCAAAGGGCTTGATCCAATTGGTTACGAACTCCTTCCCACCTGAGAACTGGATGGCGAGCAGTCCAGCTAACACGCCGACAATCATACCGATGATGATCTTCCAGTGCAAGGCAAGTGATTTCATAGTCGCTATTGAGTCGGGCAAGATAAGAGCTTATGCCAGTATTCAGATTTTGGAAGCTCGTGTCATCTCACGTTTACCAGGAGGTCCAGGAATTCCCTCGATCTCCATACCACAGGAGCGCAAAGCCCGCTTGAATGCTCCCTGAGCACAGTAAGTCACTAAGACACCACCAGGACTGATTCTGTCGCAGACCATTGACAGAAAAGGAGCCTTCCACAATTCGGGTTGACTACGTGGAGCGAAAGCATCAAAGTAGACTACATCATAGAATGACGGAGCCAAGGTGGCCTCTTGAAAAGTGGTTTTAAGTTTTACCAACTTAAAATGAGCCCCAACCTGCACTTCAGTGTCCCAGTCTACAGAATGGATCTGAGTGAAAAGAGCCTTTTCTTCCGGGTTGCTGGCATAATCCAACTGCTTGATGACCTCTGGCGATGGGGGATAAGCTTCGATGCTGGTCATGGCGATGTTCACCTGATGGTGTTCTGCATACAGGGCTGTTAGCCAGACATTCAGACCAGTTCCCATACCCATCTCCAATACGCGAATCGAAGGATTCGAGAGAGATCCATGTATGAAACTTAAGCCGGCATTAATGAAAACATGCTCACTTTCTTGACGTGCCCCATGTGTGCTGTGATAGTGAGCATCGAACTGAGGGAAGTAAAGTGTCGCGCTGCCGTCATCAGTAGTGACCAGACGACGGTCATGGGGATCGTTAGACCCCAAAGAACAACGGTAAACTCACCCATCCAAAAGATCCTGGGCAACCAGTTCCTGCTCCGCGATTACAAGCTGTGATGGTAATAGTGGCTGCAAGAACAGCTACAAAAAAGAGGACTTGCTTTCTATTCTTTCGATCGAACATACTCTACGTAGTAAATGATGGTGTAAAAACGGCGAAGTACAAATAGTTAGTACTCCAACTCGATAGACAGGTGCAAATCCTTTGCCAGGCTTTAGTTACGTGTTGAGCAGCCTATTTGAATACCTCTTCATAAAATACAAGAATGGATTATCCATAGGGAAGTTCTTCCGTAGATACCAATCGAAATATAATCGCTGAACCCGATGAAATGCCGCCAGGTCTCCCGAATGAGGGTGGCCTCAAAAAAACACCAACACTTCATTGGCTAAACAAAAAGAGCCCTCTATACGAATAGAAGGCTCTGAATTGCTTTTCTACGAGCGAGATAGAATCAGTCGTTGATATCTTGGTCCTAACTATCCCAGGACATTCATACAGTTCAAATCTTCGAAGGCTTTTGTTAAACGCGACTTGAACGATTGTTCAGCGACTCGGAGCCACTTTCGAGGGTCGTAATACTTTTTGTTAGGGATATCATCACCATCTGGATTTCCCAGCTGGCCCTGCAGGTAATCTTTGTTGTCTTCGTAGTAGCCTTTTACACCTGACCAAAATGCCCACTGCATATCTGTATCGATGTTCATTTTAATAGCACCATACTCAATAGCCTCTCTGATTTCCTCGGTGCTACATCCGCTACCACCATGGAAGACAAAGTTGATAGGTTGATCAGCCGTGCTAAACTTCTTTTGGACATAGTCCTGTGAGTTCTTAAGGATGATTGGTTTTAACTCTACATTTCCTGATTTGTAAACTCCATGTACATTACCAAATGCAGCTGCGACAGTAAATCGATCTGACACCTCGCTCAATCTCTCATATGCGTAAGAGACTTCCTCAGGTTGGGTGTAGAGTCGGGAGCTATCCACATCGGTATTATCTACTCCATCTTCTTCTCCGCCTGTGACGCCGAGTTCGATCTCGATGGTCATACCCAGCTTATTCATGTCTTTGAAGTAGTCGACACAGATATCGATGTTCTCCTCGATAGGCTCTTCTGATAGGTCTAACATGTGAGAACTGTATAGAGGAACACCATAGATGTCATGGTGCTTATGTCCCTCCTGTATCAATCCTTTGATCCATGGTAACAACTTCTTGGCACAGTGATCGGTGTGGAGGATTACAGGGACTTCATAGTGTTTAGCGAGCTCATGCACATGTAGAGCCCCCGCTTTTGCACCAAGGATGGCTGCCTTCTGATCAGCGTTACTTAAGCCTTTACCAGCATTGAAGGTCGAACCTCCATTACTGAATTGGATGATGACTGGACTATTGACTTCGCGGGCCGTCTCAAGGACCGCATTGATGGAATTCGTGCCAACAACATTGACTGCTGGAAGCGCAAAATCGTTTTCGTTAGCATAGTCGAACAGGTCCTTAAGTTCTTGTCCGTGAACAATACCTTTTGTGAATGTGGGCATAATCAGATAGTGATTAATTGATGATAGAATGACGACTAAAGAAAAAAGGCAAGATAGCAACTTGGACTCTACTGCTCTGGACGGGGCAGGGCGGCTATGACATGAGCTAAGTTACGTGCGATGATCTGTGGCACCTCTTGCGTATCTACAACCAGTTCGGCTTGCTCATAGTATGGGCGTCTGGACTCCAGATGTTTATCGATGTAGGACTCGAGCTCTTGTTCATTCATGTTGGCAACCAATGGGCGACGATTTGGCTCGTCAACCAGTCTCTGAATAAGAGTGTCTGGTTCCGTCTTGAGATAGATGGTGAGACCATGAGCCTTCATCCATTCCATATTTTGGTGATAGCAAGGAGCACCACCACCTGTTGAGATCACACGGTTGATTGCCGTTCTTGTACCATATAATGCTGATGCTTCTACCTCTCTAAATGCCTGTTCACCATATCGATAGAAGAGTTTAGGTATCGCCAGATTTGCACGTTTTTCGATGGTCTGATCGAGATCCTCAAAATCCCAAAGAATCTCTTTGGCGAGAAGATTACCGATCGTGGTTTTGCCCGACGCCATGTATCCGATCAGATATATCCGTGTCACTCTTTTACCTATGTTTGCCGCAAGTTAGCTAAAGGCAGATTCGATGAATTTACTCTTCTTTCAGGGCGACCCAATGGGAATGATCGGACAGTTTCTCCCGCTCATTTTGATCGTCATCGTGATGTACTTTTTCTTCATCAGACCTCAGGCCAAAAAGCAAAAGTCGCAGCAAACCTTCGTGAATAGCCTCGAGAAAGGAAAACAAGTGGTTACTGCCTCAGGCATTATCGGGACCATCACAAAACTCAATGAAAATCGGGTCACGCTTAAGGTGAGTGACAAAGGGTACTTAGAAGTGCTCAGATCTACTATCTCCCAAGAAATGACCGAATCTCTGTAGCCAGACTCTATCGATTTTAGTCGTCTTCTGGGTCGACGGTCTCATCGATTATCTCCTCGGCAGGCATGTCCTCGGTATCCAGCTCTTCGGCGTCCAATTCTTCAACCGCTTCTACAGGATCAGCCTCTTCTTCCACTGGTTCGACTTTCAGTTTTCCTGATGCGTCAAAATCATCGTCAGCCTTTATAATAGCAATGGCCTCCTCGCGAGTCATTCGGATCAAGTAGTAGCGATCTTCAGTTTCGTAGGGTAGGGCACTAACGAACTTTCCTTTTGGATTTTTGAATGAGATCAGGTGCTTGTCAAATCCGTATGGATAGTGTCTTTTGATCTCATGTATGATGGCTGGATCTACCTTTTCGTAGTCCTTGACAACTCGTGGCTTACTCATGGTCTTTAGGGAATGCTGTGACAGATGCAATGTGGTTTCTCAATGCTCCAAAGCAACACAAAAAATGCTAACAGTTACATTAAAATTGTTCACGTTCATTCAAAACGTAAATCTCACCTGAGCCTTCACTCTGCTGATTACATTCCCTTTGATCTCGCTGTTTCCAGAGCCAATAGACTCGACGTCTGCGAATGCAGTCCGTTCATAGCGCGCTTCGACCATGAGATGTCGATTAATATCGACGCGCATGTTCAGATAGGTACGAAGACCACGACCGTTGAAAAACGGAATCGCGTATTCATAAAGAAGATCATTCTCGTATGCGTAGATCCGCGCATCAAAATCTTCGATATCAAAGTAGCTCACGCGGGCAGACCATCGATAAGGGAGGTCCTGTGGACGTATCAGTAAATCCTGATAGATGAGCCAGCCAAAGGCTTCTTCATCGATGCTATCGTATTGTGATAGCTCGACACGTGTCCGAGTCTGGACGGCTTCGTTCCATTCATGCGCATAGTGTACTCGAATCTTCTGGATAGTCCTGGTTGTAGGAAAGTCAATCGACCTAATCACTTGGTCGTTTTGTTCAGTCGTTTTGTATCGATACAGCACGAATAGGTCTGAGCGATCGAATTCGTGCTCCACCCGAAGTAGATAATCTCTACCGGAAGTAGGTGCATCTGACCGCGACCGAAGCCACGGATGTCGCCACTGATCTACATAGCCTCTTATCTGCCATCGGTCCGACGGTCGATACTCGAAACCCACATAAATCCCCTCTTGGTTAGTCGTAGCAGTGCCCTCCCCGAAGGCGTTTCCCAGGATTGATTGGTACTCTGGCGTGTAGTTTCGATAGTTGATCGATAGGTCAAATCTTGGATCAAGTGATTTGAGAGCTCCGATTTGCAGTGCGGTGCCTGCAGTTGAAGCATAGGCGAATTCTCCATATAGATTCCATCCATCGATTGTCAGACCGGCATCGATACTGGTACCGGAGAGATGGTCACCATTCCAGTTAAATGTGCGAAAGGGAGTCGAGTTATTCTCTCGCTGGAGGCTAAACTGATTAGAGAGATGATTTAGAGATAAGTATCCCTTATCGGATTTCCATCGTAGGATACCACCGTATGCCGTACTCGCTATCGAGTTTCGATCGTCGATCTCGGCCAATGTCCGATGTAATCCTGATGTCTGTAACGAGGAGAACGCCACCGACTCCTCATCATCGAACAGTAGATTGGCGTCCTGAGATGTGTGTGAGGCGAATAGCACTGTACTCCATTGCCGACCTAATTGTAAATCTGCTCCGATACCACGAAACGCATTGTTCTCGGCAACACCTGAGTATGCTCTTAGTGCACGACCGTTTCGTTTTGTATTTGTAGTGAAGGAACTCTTCCCAAGACCAAAGTTGCCACCTGCAACAAGGCCGAGCCCCATCTCCACAGTGTAGTCTCCGAGATTTAGTTGGTTGATTGTTGGAGTTAGATTTCTGCGCTGGTAGTGAGCGGAGAAGAAGTCCACTCCAGTTGCATACAACGATGACAAGAGTCGCTCTCCAGCATCTTTTTCCATTGTAAAGCCGTACCGCTCTTCTGAGGTATTGTGAATGAATCGCGTATAGAGATAATTTTTATCACCCTGATAGGCAGGATCTTCTCCTGTAAAACCCCTTTGATCTTGGATCTGGTGTCTCCATTTCAAGTAGAGTTGGTTGTTAGATCTCTCCAGATCAAGTCCACCACTACGAACCCGAGGTGTGCCTGAGACGGTGATAAAGTTGCGTAACAGATTAACGATTTCGACTGAGAGACCTTCTATGGTCTGTAGCTCGTAGGGCGAATACAAGGCCCCATAACGTTCGCGATGGCTGATTATAGATGAAATGTCTGTATCGCTCAGAAAGAACAAGCCGCCAAGATCTTGTTCTGTGGCGCTGTTGATATTGATAGGGTGTTTGCTGATGAAAACGAGATCCTCTGTGAGTGTGTTTATATCAAAGTTTCCATCTCCTTCGATCGATTCGAAGTATTCTTCCAGTAGGAGTTTGATTCGGGTCCAGTCTTGTTCTGGACTTAAGCTTTGGGACTTAACAGTGCTCACGAGCCATATCACCAAACCGAATGTGACAAGTACTTTTTGAGTTACTCGGCCAAAAAAACAGAGCCAAAACCACCTTTTGGTGCTTATTCTGCCCGAAATGGGGCATAATTCATCAGATGACTGAATCGTAGAGGTCACACCGTAACGTTCGTAATGGACTGATGATCAGTGACTTCGAAAGGGATTGAATCGTTGAGAATCACATTCTATGATTTTCGAAAAGTCGGAGCGATGTTGAGTCGAAATATCTTGGACTCATTGTTTGAATTTTAAAGAAAGGAACAAATGTCTAAAGCAAAGTTAGAGTACATCTGGTTGGACGGATACAAGCCAACTCAAAACATGCGGAGCAAAACCAAAATGCTCAAGGATTTCGATGGCAAGTTAGAGTCGTGCCCAATCTGGTCATTTGACGGTAGCTCCACCCAGCAGGCTGATGGGGGTTCATCCGATTGCTTGCTTAAGCCGGTTGCTATTTTTCCAGACCCTGCCAGAGAAAATGGATACTTGGTCATCTCAGAGGTACTCAGTTCTGATGGACAGCCTCATCCGAGCAACACGCGGGCAAAGGTTCACGATGATGACAATGATTTCTGGTTCGGATTTGAGCAGGAGTACTTTATCATGGACACAGCGACACAGTTACCTCTCGGATTTCCCATAGGCGGATATCCTGGTCCTCAAGGGCTTTACTATTGCTCAGTTGGTGGAAAGAACACCTTCGGACGTGAGTTCGTCGAAGAGCACGCAGATCTATGTATCGCTGCCGGTCTTAATATCGAAGGGATCAATCAGGAAGTAGCCGCTGGTCAGTGGGAGTTCCAAATATTTGCAAAAGGTGCTAAGGCTGCCGGAGATCAAATCTGGTGCGCAAGATATCTCTTGGATCGATTGACGGAGTCGTATGGTTGGTATATCGAGTATCATCCAAAACCAATTAAGGGTGACTGGAACGGATCAGGGATGCACGCAAACTTTTCTAATACTACTCTTCGCACATGTGGTAGTGAGGAGACCTACAAAGAGATCTGTGAGAAGTTCCGTCCAAAAGCTCGTATCAAGCAGGCGATAGCGGCTTACGGAGAGTTCAACGATCAGCGTCTAACCGGTCTTCACGAGACACAGTCAATTAAGAAGTTCTCTTTTGGAGTATCCGATAGGGGTGCTTCAATCCGCATTCCAATCGCAACAGTAGAGAACAACTGGAAAGGATGGTTAGAAGATCGACGTCCAGCCTCAAACGCTGACCCATATGCAGTTGCTGCGAACATCATTAATACTGTAAAGGATCTCTAAGAAAGAATCAGTAGTTCAAAATACTTGGAAGGGTGTGTCAGTTGACACGCCCTTTTTTGTTTTACAGTAAGTAGTCTATTGAGAGAGCGAACTACACTTCCATCTTAGATTAGAACGTCCTACTTATGAACTCGGTGAGTATTCGACAGGATTGGCTAACTGCGGCTGTAATTTTCGCCGCTCTTCTTCTATACTTCGCATCATACCTTCATAGTATACGGCCCCATCTGTATTGAGCAAATTGCCAAAAAGTGGCCTCTGGTCACGAATGAAAATCTGCAAGTAACAACCATCTGAGAAGTACAGATCGGCTTCGATCACCACATCATTATCACCCATGTAGATTTTGCGTGCGATTGGCTTACAACCTAACGGTATACCAGGTGCAGGGTCAGTGGAGATGAGATCAAGGTCTCTGTAGAGGGCATCTACCGCATCTTCATTCAGGCTGAGTGGGATCTCGTAAAAGACATAATCGATCTGCTTTGTTTCTGCAACGATCTTTTCATACTCCTCCTTTGTCATGCCTTCTGCACTAAATGAAGCCGGCATGTCACTATAATCACGATTGTGTTGCAGTCCCTCCGACTTACATCCAATGAGGAGGCTGCCCGCCAGTATCGAGGCAAAAATTGGAATCACAATTTGACGAAGGGAATGGATGTGCTTTTGTTTTGGTCAGTGAATCTCAGAAGATATGAACCTGAAGGCAGATCTGACACGCTGATCATGGCATTATTCAGCCCTGCTTCTCTGATAAGCCTTCCAGAGGTATCGTAAATATCGATGTTCTTGATATTCGAAACGGGAGGTAATGTCACCATAATGTTATCCTTAACAGGATTAGGCCAGATACGTATCCCCGATTTTGGAGAAAATGATACAATGGATGTAGTCACCTCACTCTCTTTGATTCGGAACCTATCGATACCAGCTTCAACGATGTTACCACTTCCAGGAACGTCACTGGCCTCAAAAACGATCTGATAATTCAATTGGCTTGGGTCGAGAAGTTTGTCGAAGGACACGACAGCTGAATCCACCCACATTCCTGATCGCCCTTCGATATCTGCTACTTCAAAGATGAGTTGATCCTGGTTATTCTGACGTAGATATACCTTTAATGTATCGTCGAATGGGACCGTGGCGCCATTATTAAAAAACCAATAGGAAAAAACTAACTCCGGCCGATCATAAGCTTCTATTGGTATCGGAGGTGATACTAATCTGGTTATACCATCGTCGACGTCATCAACTCCAACATCAGTATTCAAGTTACCAGTAACATAGGCCGAGGATCCAAGATCAATCGGGGAGTCAGAACCTGGATTTGAGGCCAAATCATCCAAAAAGGTTGCCTCTGGGATAGCTCGTTCCCAGATACCTGTCAGTGCGTCCCCTTCTACTTCCCATCCCAAATCAGCGAAAAAATCATCCTCATAACCTTCAGTTAACTCGACAACAATTTGTTCGTCAGTGGATAGTGAAACTTCCGATCGAGACCCGCGGAATCCCCAAGCTGCGGTGAACACCTCATAATTATCCAGCGGTATACTATCAGGTGGACTGCGAAGAGCTTCTGGGTCTACATCAAATCGATTTTGCTCGCTTCGGATGACGAGATTGGCTCCAGGGATGAACTGACCTTCAGGATTGACAACGATGACGTCAAGGGCAGCACGACCTTTGGGTTGGAGTGCAAACACCGTATCAGTGACGAGGCCGCTGGATAAGTTGATTGGGCCAGACATAGATTCAAAGTCAGGGTGGGTAAGCTCTATAACGAAATCCCCAGATTCTGCCGTTCCCATTGCAAAAGAACCAGTTGCTGTGGTCTGTTCGCTGAGGGGACGTGTTGTATTCAGTTCCAGACGAACATTATTGATTGGCTCGCGTGTGACTGCATCGATAACCAGGCCTTCGAGATAGGCCGCTCTCTGATAATCTGGGTCCAGTACGAAAAGACCGTTTGTGATATCACTGCCAATGACAAGCCCAGATGGCAAGAATGGATAGGCGCCCCAGCATCCCTCACCACCACGAATGCCCTGCGGATAAGTGTCATAAGATGCAATCTCCACCAAATTGTGAGGGCGATGAGCATCGAGAATGATGATGCCTTCAGAATACCACGAAGTCACCAGATAACCATCCAGATAGTGGACGTTGTGTGGTAATGCGCCGGGTCGTTCTGGCGGTTGATAGGTATCGACCCGCTCGGGCTGAGTAATGTCCGTGATGTCATAGGCATCGACTCGACTGTTAGGTCGTTCATCAGTAGTGAATACGTATCGACCATCATCGGCATACCAGGCATTGTGAGTGAAAAAGGATGTGGTAGCCGTGCGGCTCAGCAGAAGTGCATTGGCAGGATCGCTGATGTCATATATGCCTAAGTTACCCTCGTTGATCTCTGAGGCGAATAACGTGTCTCCTCGTGTGATGACGTCATGAGAGTATCTCTGGTTTTCTACGCCAATGACGACTGGTGAGGTCGGGTCTTGATTAAGATCGGCTATGATGACACCACCTACCCCAATATTGCATCCTGATAAGTACATGTGACCTCTCAGGGTATCGATCCAAAGGTTATGACACCGTCGCAGTGTTGAAGTAAATCCATCGACGTTTACTTCTGGTTGCCAGAGAATAGAGCTAATGCTGTCGGGAGCCCCAGCCATGTCTATGATCGTCACTCCATCTGACCCTTGATCAGTCGTCTGATACACGTAATTCTCGTACACCTTGAAGTCTCTCCAGATCGAAGTTGCACCAGGTACTTCGGCAATGAAAGTTGGCCGCGCAGGGTCTTCAAGGGAGTAGATCACGGCTTCGCGATTAGAACCAATGATGGCATATTCTACACCGTCTGGCGCTACATAACCCCAGACATCATTAGCAAAGTCACCACTATTCGGAACATTCGCGATAAGCTCCATGCGAAACGGAGCGTTCTGCCCGTCTACAATCCAAGGGAGCAATAACAATCCCAAAACAGGCCACGTCGAATATCTCTTCATGACACAAAGAACGTAGAAGCCAACTCCGAAGTCTGCCGTCGCATTTTGATTCCTTCTTCTACCTTGCGATATGTCTTCGCCAGAAACACTCATCCAGGTTGATCATCTTCAAGTAGGATTCGGTAGTAAGGCGTTGATATCTCAAGCGGTAAAAGGAATCTCATTCACCTTGCACAAGGGTGACATACTTGGTATCGTTGGCGAGTCAGGTTCGGGAAAATCCGTGACATCGCTTTCCATTCTGGATCTATTGAGGTCCAATCCCAACAATAAGACGTCGGGTCAGATCTGGTTCAGTCTCGATGGTCGGAGGATTAACTTGTTCGATCTAAAGGCCCGAGATATCCAGCGCATCCGCGGGAGGCGCATCAGCATGATCTTTCAGGAACCACTAAGCACATTCAATCCTGTTAGAAGGTGTGGCGCCCAAGTAAAAGAAGTACTTGATGTCCATGACATTGGTGAGCGGTCCGCACGTCGGGACGTTGTACTCGAAGCTTTTCGCGATGTATCTCTCCCTGATGTCGAGCGTGTGTATCGGTCATATCCTCATGAGCTAAGCGGAGGACAACTACAACGCGTAAGCATCGCCATGGCGTTGGTATCTCAACCCGAACTTTTGATCTGTGACGAGCCAACTACGGCGCTGGATGTCACCACTCAAAAGGAAATCATCGGTTTGCTTCAGTCTATCGTCGATCGAAGGGGACTATCGATGATATTCATTAGCCATGATCTTGATGTCGTACGACAATTGTGTTCCAAAGTACTGGTCATGTATCAGGGTGAAGTAGTTGAGGCTGGAGAACTACCAGAGACATTCTTGTCGCCCAAGCATCCATATACACAAGCCTTGATCGCTTGCAAGCCAACATTGGCACCACAGCATAAATCTCTCCCAACGGTCAACAACATCCTTGCCGGTCAAACTTTGGTCAAACCACGTCCTGAACCAGTGCGATCATCTGAGATCTTAATCTCAGTTAAAAATCTAACAGTACGTTTTCCAAAAAAGAAGAATCATCTATTTGCCAAACAGGAATACCTGACAGCAGTAGAGGATGTTTCCTTCGATGTGAATCGTGGAGACTGTCTTGGCATCGTGGGCGAATCGGGTTCAGGCAAATCAACAATTGCCAATGTCATCGCTGGTTTAATCCATCCGTCTCATGGTAGGTTGGAGTACAAGGGCCAAGAGTTGACTCAATCAAAGCTTCGTCAGGATGTGAGTCTTCGCAGGGAGATTCAAATGGTTTTCCAAGACCCATACAGTTCACTCAATCCAAGTATGAGCATCGGCCAGACGATCATGGAACCGATCAAGTATCATCGCCTGGCGTCAGATCCAAAGGCTCAAATGATGAAGCTGTTAGAAGATGTCGGACTGGATAAAACGTATCGCGATCGATATCCACATCAGTTATCAGGAGGGCAGCGACAACGTGTCTGCATTGCTCGTTCTCTTGCTTTGAACCCACACTTACTTATCTGTGATGAGAGTGTGTCCGCTTTAGATGTATCAGTCCAAGCACAGATTCTAAATCTATTGGACGAGCTGCGTGCTCAGCTTAATCTCACGATGATATTTATTAGTCATGATCTCGCTGTTGTGAATTACATCGCAGATGAAATAATCGTCATGCAGCATGGTCAACTTGTCGAGTCGGGGCCATGCCAACAGATCATCAATCAACCGCGTGAGCTGTATACCCAAAACCTGATCAACAGCATTATCACATGAGTGGAAAGCAAGAGTGGTTGGACCGCATCAAGGCAGATCTTCGAGGGGCTTCATTAAGTGATTTGGATTGGGAGTATCGGGGGCTGAAAGGTAGACCCGTCTATCACCGAGAAGACATAAGGGGGGGGGCAACGGTAGCTGTATCGAAGAATACCAGGACATCATTTACCATTGATGTCTCTGTCGGGATAACCACTGCCCATTCAGTAGCTATGGAAGTTCTCGGGCATGGGGTGGATCAACTGATGTTCGATGTGAAGGAGATAGCTCTTTCATCAGAGAAGCTGGAAGCGCTCATGGACGGTATAAATCCTTCTTATGTCAATATCTCATTCCGATGTGCTGATCACACACAAGCTCGACAACTCCTTCTGACATATCAGAGTTGGTTAGTAGACTGTGAACATGATATAAACTCCATTAGTGGATCTATTCAACTTGTTAATTATCAATTGATTGAGTTGATTCAATTGCATCAAGAGTTCAGTCAGCTGTTGCCTGGGTTTCAGCTTATTGTCCTGCACAATACCATTGCCGACATTACCAAACAAGCCCAAGAGCTCAAGTCGCAGTTACAAAAGGTCGGTCAGACCCTTCCCAATCTTGATCGGATTGCCATTCAACTTTTGTCAGGTACTCACTATGCCGCTGATCTGGCTCGTATTCGCGCCATCAGGCTTATCGCAAGCCATTGCCTGCTTGTGAAGCCAGAGATCTTCTGGTCGGTTCCTACACCGGACATTGATCAATCAGATCAAAACACGATTCGATCTGCGGTAGCCGCAATGGCAGGGTACATCAGTGGCGTAGATGTAGTGGACATTGCGCCTGGAGATCATGTTACCGCAGTTACCAGTGCATCGACTCGGGCTCGACGAACAGCTCTAAACATCGGTCATCTCCTTCGTGCGGAGTCAAAGCTATTTGATAGGGGAGATGTGCTATCAGGATCATATGTTATCGAGGCGCTAACTACCCAGATTCTGCAGAATTGTGAGATTTCGCCGATGGTAACTTCCAAGTCTGATCGATCTGAAGGTTTGGATATTGGGGCTGGTGAGAGACCGTTTCTTCGAGGTCCATACAGTGCCATGTATGCCATCCGGCCATGGACGATACGTCAATATGCTGGTTTCTCGACCGCACGCGAGAGCAACGACTTTTATCGTGATAATCTGGCAAAAGGACAGAAAGGTTTGTCGGTGGCCTTTGATCTGGCCACACATAGGGGCTATGACTCTGATGACGAAAGGGTAGAGGGGGATATAGGTATGGCAGGAGTGGCGATCGATACCGTCGAAGACATGAAGGTGTTGTTTGACCAAATTCCCTTAGGACAGATGTCAGTCTCTATGACAATGAATGGGGCAGTCCTGCCCATTATGGCATGCTACATTGTCGCTGCGGAAGAGCAAGGAGTACCTCCGGATCATCTCCGGGGCACCATCCAAAACGATATTCTTAAGGAGTTCATGGTGCGCAACACCTATATCTACCCACCAAAGCCCAGCATGAGAATCGTTGGCGACATATTCGCTTACACAGCTGAGCATATGCCCAAGTACAATAGCATCAGTGTCAGTGGATACCATATGCACGAGGCTGGAGCTCCTGCTCACATGGAGCTGGCCTATACTATCGCTGATGGCATCGAGTATGTGCGTACTGGGTTGAGTAGAGGTCTCGATGTAGATGCGTTTGCGCCACGAATCTCCTTTTTCTGGGGTATTGGCATGGATCACATCACCGAAGTAGCTAAACTACGTGCAGCACGAGTACTCTGGTCAAACAACATGGCCCAGTTCAACCCAAAAAACAAGAAGTCAAGCATGCTGCGTACCCATTCGCAAACGTCTGGATGGAGTCTCACTGCACAAGACCCTCACAATAACATCGCTCGTACGACAATAGAGGCGATGTCCGCTGTCTTGGGAGGGACCCAATCTCTTCATACCAACAGCATGGATGAGGCCATCGCCCTGCCTACTGTCTATGCTGCTGCGATAGCACGAGACACACAGATTATATTACAAGAAGAAACCGGCGTCACACAAATCGTCGACCTCTATGGGGGATCGGAAATCATCGAAACAAAAACCAACGAATTAATTAGTGCGGCGCAAGCATTGATCGACGAGGTCGAGTCGGTGGGTGGAATGGCGAAGGCTATCGAGCGAGGTCTACCTAAACGAAGAATCGAACAAGCCGCTGCTCGCAAGCAAGCGCGCATTGATAAAGGTGAGGAACAGATCGTAGGTGTCAATTGCTTTAAAAACAAAGAAGAGGAGTCCATAGCCGTTCGAATCCTCGATAACGAGCGCATTCGCACCGATCAGATTAGCATGCTCAATGCTGTTAAGGCAGGACGAGACGAGAATGCGGTCATGGAAGCACTGAAAGATCTCCAGAAAGCTGCCAAATCTGAGGATCACAATCTGCTTCATTATGCTGTCAAGGCCACACGTGTTCGAGCGACTGTTGGAGAGATATCGGCGGCATTGGAGCGCGTCTATGATCGGTATCAAGCCAACATTCAACCATTAACCGGAGTCTATCTGAAGGAGATGAAAGACAACGAATCCTTTCAACATGCACGGAGGCAGAGTGACGCCTTTGCGGCTAAAGTGGGACGACGCCCACGCATCATGATCGCCAAGCTTGGTCAGGATGGCCATGACCGTGGTGCGCGTGTGATAGCCACAAGCTTTGCTGATCTGGGATTTGATGTGGATATCGGACCCTTGTTTCAGACACCTCGTGAAGCAGCGCGTGAAGCGGCCATTAATGATGTTCACATATTGGGGATCTCATCACTCGCCGGTGGACATAAGAAATTGGTTCCAGAAGCCATCCAGGAGTTAGCTGCCATCCAACGAGGCGATATTATGGTGGTTGTTGGAGGCATTATTCCAGAGCAAGATTACGATGCATTATTTGAATCTGGAGTTGCTGCCATATTTGGCCCAGGCACGGTGATTAGTGATGCCGCGATCGCTCTGCTGGGTGTCATGCAGGATCAGTTTGTTAAGTAGCAGAAATCGGGAACGAAGTCCAAACAAGTTCAAGGAGCAGTTTGGGTAAAAAGGAGGTCATTATTCGAGGGCGGTTCATGATTCAGATGAATATCAATTGCCCATAATTGATATTATGTTAAGTAGGGCTTTGCACGATGATGCTGGTAGGTTGCATGAATTAGCCCTATCACTACATCATGCAACTCAATCTTTTTATTGAGTGAATTACAATTTTTTGAAATAAAAAAAAGTGTACACTGGAATAATAAATAAGAGTAACGACCACGGTTTTAGATGCCCTTTTTGCTTGAGCCAGTGGTAATCCAATTCTGCTCTGTAGGCAAGAAAAGCTACTATCAGAGACACAACCATGATTGGATTATCAATTATTAGTCCCAGTAACATGATTATCGCAAATGGAACAAAAGCATATGATAGGTACTCTCTTCTACTTATAACTTTCATCTCATTCTTCTCATGCTGATTATTTAGCAACCGCACACGCTCACGGTTTAGGTATCATTCGTTGATGACAGGACCGCTTGCCTTATCTCTACAATTCTTCTCGCGCCCTTGAGAAAAACTTTACACCACCCCGATCCAATTAGGTTTAAGAACTACCACCACAAGTAATACAATTTGGATTGCCAAGAATGGTAATACGCCTCGATAGATATCTGTGGTTTTTACGGAGTCCGGAGCTACTCCTTTCAGATAAAACAGCGAGAAACCAAAGGGCGGAGTCAGAAATGAGGTCTGCAGATTAAGTGCAAGTAAAATGCCGATCCAGATCAGATCCATTTCGTAGTTCACGAATACAGGTGCAACGACTGGAACAACGATGAAGATGATTTCGATAAAGTCGATGAAGAAGCCCAAGATGAATACGCCGATCATGACCACGGCCAAAAAGACCATTGGCTCGAGATTACTTTGTTGGATGAGTTCGATGAGATACTGATCTCCATCAAGCCCCTTGAACACTAACGAGAATGTCGTAGCACCCAAAAGGATTAAAAAGACCATGCTCGTAAGTCGAGTAGTTTCTCTCATCACTTCTTGGAGGATCGATAATGTGAATTTCCGTCGGAGGAGGGTAAGAATACATGCACCGAGAGCTCCTACAGCAGCGGCTTCAGTGGGACTTGCGATACCAGCAAAAATGCTCCCCAATACCGCCACCATCAATCCAAAGGGTAACATAAACGCAAATGCAGCATCAGTGGTAGAGATCTGTAGTTCATCATCGACTGGATTATACTGAGGTGCCATCGAAGGATACATCCGGGATATGATCAGGATGTATGCGATGTATGCCCCTACCAAAATCAGCCCTGGGGTCAGCGCTGCTCTGAAAAGGTCTCCAACGGATACGCTCAGTACACTTCCGAGCAAAACCAACACAACTGAAGGTGGTATGATCTGCCCGAGAGTACCAGCTGAGGCTATCGTACCGCATGCCAGCCCTTTATCGTACTTCTGTTCTAACATGGCGGGTAGACTGATCAGTCCCATGGTGACCACAGTCGCACCTACTATGCCAGTTGATGCTGCCAGCAGTGCACCGACGATGACAACAGAGAGCGCAAGACCTCCTCGACGATTACCCATAAGTCGGGCCATGGCTACTAACATGTTTTGTGCGAGTCCTGATTTCTCTAACATGAGGCCCATATAGATGAACAATGGGACGGCGATAAGTACTTGATTACGCATCACACCCATGATTCTCAGCGGTAGTAAATCCAAGAAATCAGGGACGAACAACATTCCGACGATAGCTGACAACCCACCGAGTACAAAGGCTACCTGGACACCGGCCAGAATCAGCACAAAAATCAGCACGAACATGATGAGAGCGATGACCTCCATCCTACCCTTTTTTGCGGATGAGTGAGCGGATGATTTCAGATATCGCCTGAAGGAGTAAGAGACCAAAGCCAATCGGGATAAATGCCTTGATGAGGTATCTCGCCGGAAGTCCATTTGGCTGGGGGGATCCCTCTCGAAAAGACCATGAGTTGGCCGTGTAGTCGAATCCTTTTATCATGATGATTATGCACCATGGTACGAGTAGTAAGAGGGTGCCGAATGCATTCACCCTACCCTTCCATCGCTGTGGATAGCGCTCATAAAACATATCAACCCGCACATGTTTGTCATAAAGCAGCGTGTAAGAAGCACCTACTAAAAAGAGTATTGCAAACAGGTGCCATTCCAGTTCGATTACCCAGGTCTGGGTCAAATCAAATGCATATCGCAACAAGACATCCACGCACATCACAAGCATTAGAACTGTTGTCAGCCAGGAAGCTAAGGAGCCAAGCATATTGACTCTGACATCAATGCCGAATGATAGTTTGGACAGGAACGCTCTCATCTAAAACAGGTCCCAATCTTCGAGATACTTCACAAAGATTTTAGCCAGATTCTCGGCGTCACTCATCGCACGATGATGTGCACCTGTAAATTCGAATCCCTCCCACTTCACTGTCGACTTCAGACCGCGAGCATTGGTGAGGTTCATCATGTGCTTATAGTTTTTCTTGAGATCGCGATAGTAGTCTAACCAATCTGTCTCGAGCTGGTGGAGTCTACTATCATTGAGAAGGAGGTTTTGATCATCGCCTCCCCAAGAGAGCAGGATATATTCATCATCATATAGATTGCCCCAGTCTCGGAACTCCTGTATCACCCGGTCGAAGGTTCTTGCCCCATCTACATTCTCCTGAGAAATAGATGTCAGGTTTTTACAGAAACCACTCAAAAGTGGATTGACAATAGGCTTGACAAATCGTTCAAAGCGACTTTCTACTTCACCATAACGATTGATCATCAATGCGCCGACTTCGATGATCTCGGTGATTCCCTTGGGTGGTCGACCTCGCCAACAAGTGGCCTCTAAATCAAAGACGATGTATCGATTCACGACAAGAAATTCGGCTTACGAAATGCTTAGAAGACGGGCGCTGTCAATCGTAGTGCAGTCACACGATCAGTTAAGATCGACTCGTTCAGGTTGTACCCCTCCAAGCGATTACGGTAATAATACAACAACTTCAAATCCTCTGAGCGTACCATCTCTTTGTGGATGATCAGGGGAGCTCTGAAGTGGTAGGCACTTAGATGAGATAGCGCTGACTTGACGAGATCAGGTGAACTCATCGATCGGACTTCGTCATTGGCCTTGATCTTGCCTTGACGTTCGAGCCTGAGGATTTTTTCGCGCACGATATCGATCTGTTCGTACAGCTTGGTCACTGGTATTTCGCAGTAGTCTTTTGGCAGGTTGAGTACTGCAAATAAGTCGAGGTTTGGATATCCTTTGCGAAACATCTCAAAGGCGACAAATGGTACCAGATGACTGACCAAAACGACATTCTCTCTTCGGAAGCTACTCGTTATGGCATTGCCAAAAAGTCGGGAGTAAACGCGATTGCGTTGGACATCCTTGGTCAATAGGCCACTACTTGTGAAATAGCCCTTGATATCGATAGTGCGCCCACCTTTGATGCTGTTACCCTCCTCATCTAATAGATGTCCCATCACATCCATTGGTTGTCCAAAGGAGAGGGTCACACCGCTCTGGCTCTTGAAGAGTCGATTGATGAACTTGAACGTCTTGTTTCTAACCTTGCTCTTACGGGTCGAGTTAAGATAGCTCGCCTTTCCTGTCTTGCGCAGGTGCTGCTCGATAAGTGATGAAGCCTCCAAGACAAAGTTGTAACTGATCACAAGTGGTATGGCGATGATCTTGCGATCCTGACCTCTCATATAGAAGTCGTTCTGACTATCGATCAAGGTATTCATGAGACCGAGTTTGACCCGATCTTCGATCGCTCCACTACGAGACCTTGTCCCTCCAGGAAAGAAGATACTGTTCAACCCTTCATGGATCGATAGTATCGAAAACTGACGTAAGGTTTCCGCATAGACTGGATTCTTCTTACGGCGGTCTATTTTATAAGCGCCGAGTCGACTCATATAGTAGGCCATGAGCTCATAGTCGTATAGATTCAATCCCGCTCCGTATGAAAAGGCTGGCATGCCGGTCATCATCTCGATACCATAGCCGATAAGGATAGAGTCCAGATTACTAAAGTGAGTCGGTAAGATCATCACTGTCCCTTTGTCAAAGAGACCTCGGATGTGATCCAAGGGACCAACAACCTCGAATCTATCCAAGAGGCTCTCACGATCACCCCAGAATGCCTTACCGTTAGCAAAAAACGGTTTGTATAAGCTTCCAAAAAGCATTGAAAGTGCCTTTCGGGCGAATCGGAATGTCTTCACGTTGAAGTTCCCCGCGATCTCCTCGCTATAGCGGTTCACTGTGCGACCCAGGATGTCCAAAGTCGCCCTGGCTCCGGCATCATCTTGCATGGCACGCCCGAGGTCTGCCTCCATTTTTTTCCAATAAGCGTATTCCTTTGGAGGATCTACTTTTAGAGGGTTTGACTTGGCACGGAGTTTCTCGCTGTATATGGTCTCGCGTAAAGTAGTCTGAAGGTTTCTACTCTGACCTGGTCCATTAAGAAAAGCTTGGGTGGATTGAGACAGTTGCCTCACCACGCGTTGTCGATCATCATAGAATCTGGCGATCGGCCACTTCTCTAAGTCGGTTATAATGTTGGGGTATTCTCGCATTGGCCAGGGCGACAAATATAGCCCAACCTATTTGGCGTAAGGTCGCTCGGGGAGTAGTAGTGATACATGGAGATGATCCGCGGTCCCTACATGTCGTATCGTTCGAAGGCCAATGATCTTGAAGTATCCGCGAAGAAGTATGTTTCTAAGTTCAGATCGACCAGTAGTCCTCAAGTCCACGGCATAGACGTAACCATCTTTTTGTTTGTAGTGGAGTGAGGATTTAGGGGTTGGTAGATTCATCTGTTTGTAGTCGTGTGCAACTCGACTTGCATCAGTCACGATTAGGTCTTTATCCAAAAGGATGATTGTGCTTATGGACAAACGCAGGATGGGATGCATGTCCCGGATTTCTTGAGACAGTGAGGGGTCTTTGAGATTCGCAGACGAGATGAAGAACAAACCATGAGCACAGAAACCAAGCAAAATGATCAATACGAAGAAACTACGATTCTTAAATGCCCGAACTCCACCCAACCTGTCAGTAAGTCGCTCATAAATCAAGGTGATGTACAGTAGAAGTACCACGCCCGAGATCAACATCCCTCCAATTATTGAGAGCATAGGACTGAGCTCATAATGGCCATGCAAGTAGGTGGCACCACGAAGAAGGGCCAAAAAAGGAAGCGTCAACACAAAGACGACCTTGAGTATGCGCAGAATGATCGAAAACATGAGGTGTTACAAGAGTAAAGTGCGTCGAATCTAACACCAGCAGAATTTATCTCTACTTTGGTGGCGATCGAACCGAATTCGACTAATCAACAATAGTGTCGTATGGACTTTACATTATCGGGCCTTGATGCCACGATTATCATCGGATACCTGCTGTTTGTTATTCTACTGGGTTTTTACTTTTCTCAAAAGCATGAGGATGCAGAAGACTACTTCTTAGCTGGAAGATCGCTGACATGGCCGCTCATTGGCTTTTCTCTCTTCGCATCTAACATGTCTTCCAATAGTCTGGTCGGCTTGGCTGGTGCTGGGTATAAAGATGGATACTCTGTGTACAGTTATGAATGGATGGCAGTAGTCATCCTGATCATTTTTGCAGTGTTCTTCCTCCCCTTCTACCTGAAGAATAAAATTTTTACCATACCGGAATACTTGGAGAATCGCTTCTCCTACCCTGTGCGTGCATACGCGTCGGGTATCGCTATCATCCTTAATGTGTTGGTCGATATCGCGGCGACACTATATGCAGGTGGCCTGGTAATCAATTTGATTTTTCCCGCTATCGATTTGCAGTTAATTATTGTGGGTGTTGCCATCATCGCGGGCATCTATACCATCGCAGGGGGGCTGAGTTCAGTGGTTTACACAGATGCCGTTCAGGCAGTGATCTTGATAATTGGGTCTACATTAATTACCGTTTTTGCCTACCAACAGGTCGGTGGATGGGAGCCCGTCTATGCCGAGATCGCTGACCCTACTCATTTTGATATCATCAAACCTGTTAGTGATGAGGCGCTACCCTGGCCCGGGTTGTTCACAGGCGTACTGTTGATCGGATTTTATTTCTGGGGAACGAATCAGTATATCACACAGCGCACATTAGCAGCTAAGAGTGTCAGAGAGGGACAATGGGGGTCTATGTTTGCAGGCTTTCTGAAACTATCAATCCTTTTCATCATGATCTTCCCAGGTGCATTGGCGAGAGTTCTTTATCCAAATATGGAAAACTTGGATTTGATCTATCCGACGATGTTGTTCGACCTACTTCCTACGGGTGTCCTTGGTTTTGTCTTAGCCGGCCTGATCGCCGCAATGATGTCGAGTTTAGATTCTGGCCTTAATAGTGTATCGACCTTGATAACGATGGATTTCTACCAAAAGATGAAGCCTCAGGCAACACCTAAGGATCTGATGAAAATTGGAAGAGTAATAACTGTCATCATTATGGTCATCGCCATCTTCTGGGCACCTCAGATCGGTAGCTTCCCAAAACTTTGGGACTATCTACAACAGACGCTCGCCTGGTTTAGCCCACCTGTCGTTGCCCTTTTTGTTGGAGGGCTGTTTTTCAAACGATCAAATGCTCAAGGGGCATATGCCTGCATTGGTATAGGACTCGTCCTAACTGTAGCGCTCATCAGTAACGCGGTCAGCGGAGGTACGATGTTTGACTTGCCGAATTTCTTGTACGTAGCCGGAATTCATTTTGCGATATGCTTTGGTGCGCTATGGGTCGTGAGCCGTTTGACACCGCCTCCGAGTGAGGAAGCCGTTAGGACTATGGTCTGGACGCCTGCAGTCTTTCGCGAGGAGACGCTTGCCTTAGCAGAGCTACCATGGTATAAGAATTATCGGTATCAGGCCATGGCACTTTGTATAGTGGTCACTATTATTTTGATCACCTATTAACATCGAGCCTTATTGGACGTTTCTTGTCATAGACACGATAACTATGATACGCTACGTCCAGATTGGCATCTTGGCACCACTTCTTTTCTTCACATCGATAAGTTGCTCTGAAGAAGAACGTCAGTTTGCACCTTTCATCTCTGATCAAACGTTTCAGGTGCTGGATGATATTACTGGGCCCTATCAGATCGGAGTTGTCCAAGCCTCAGATGCCAACGACGACCCGCTGACCATGAGAATCACCGGTGGCAATGATCTCAGCCTTTGGGGCATCGACAACAAGGGAAACCTTGTTCTCAATTTTGGAATGGAGTTGGACGCATTAGAAGTTCCTGTCCACGTGATTGAGGTGAGTGTTAGTGATGGGATGGAAACGTCGATTGGTCAGATTACTATCGAAGTTATTTCTGCGCGCGTGTCCGATCCGAGCGATGAGTTTATCGATCGAGTTGCCGAGTATTTTGGCGAAGTTGCTTTAGGCTTTGAATTTGGTTCAGCCTCACGAATCACACGTAAATGGCGTGATACCATTCGCTTCTCGATCACAGGCAACATCACTGCGGAGTTGCAGATCGAATTAGATCGGATCGTCCAAGAGCTGAATAGTCTTATTACGGATGGATTCTACATCGACCCTGAACCCGTTGACGATGGAAATAATGTGACGATGTTTTTTGGAACGGGTGAAGAGTTTGCTGAGCGCTACTCCCCTGCAGCGTCATTTGTGAACTCTAACACAGGATTATTCTTTGTGAATTTTGATCAGGATGATTATATCTCCTGGGCTACCATGTGGGTCGATTCGAGACAGCTATCAGGCAACGCCGCGAAACATATTTTGCGAGAAGAACTAACTCAGTTGCTTGGTTTAGCGCGAGATTCCAATCGCTATGTCGACAGCATTTTTTATGAACAATGGTCTACGGTGACAATGTACACCACACTTGACAGAGAGATTATTCGGATGCTCTATCATCCCATGATGACAACCGGTCTCGGCTTAAGTGCATCACGTCAAATTATTCGCGAAATTTATGAGAGCGAATAACCAGCCTGCTTTAACAAACCAAGGGTATATCATGGCGATCTGCGATGGAAGTCTCTATAACATAGCAGCCAATTGATCAGAATCGTTGTAATACCTACGGTATTTTATGCATCAACAACAGGTTATGAAATCACTTATCCCAATACTCCTTATCATCATCGGGTTCAGTAGCGTCCAGGCACAGGGAGTGAACTGTACGCGGACCGCATCGCTCGTACGAAGTCAGGCCTATGATATCAAAGGTCGTGCGACTCTTAATGTGTTTGATGATCAATCCATGGTCCTGCGGCTATCTGAGGATTTCGAAACTGATCGTGGACCCGATGTGCAGATCTTCCTTGCCACTGATAGTATTGATATCACAAACAGTGTCTTCCTTGAAGATCTTGGAGCAGGCGATGGGGTCAATCATTTTTCTGGTGCTCTGAGCATCAATGTTCCCCCAGGAGTAGATCCAAACCAATATGACTATGTTGTTTTTCGCTGCTTCCAGTTCGCTCAACACTGGGCTCATGGAGCATTTGACATCAAGTGCAGTGGTGAACCTACCGATACGACTGGCAATATGATGGGAGGTTCTGAAGAGTGTATGGCATCCATAGCGGCAACAACGGCATGGGATACACTACGAACGGTCTGTGCTGTTGATGGTGAAGATGATATCATACCCCTGCTAAATACGATCAATGTTCCTGCTGGAGAGAATTATGCATATGTGTTCACAGATGAGCAGCGTCACATCCGATTCATCCACTTGGATGATGAATACAACTTTGAAGGATCTGGTGGGCAGACTGACTACATCTACGGCGTTAGTTACTCAGGGGAGTTAGACTTTGAAGTAGGTGAGGACTTGCTGACCATCACAGCCTCTGAGTGTGCGATTGTATCTGATACCAGTATCTTCTTACGTGTGGAGAAAGAAGATTGTGGAGTTACTTCCCAATGTGTAAACACTGCAACCGCGACTACAGCATGGGTCACTGAGCGTCGAATCTGCCCAACTGATGGATTCCCTGATCGTATTCCATTGGTGAACAACATGTTTATCCCTGCCGGGGAGAATTATGCATACGTACTCACTGACACCATTAATTCCATCCGTCGAGTAGTATTTACCGATACCCTTGATTTCGAAGGGTCGGGCAATTTTGCAGAGCGTGTGTACGGGGTATCGTTTTTTGGGGAGCTGGATTGGAGTGTTGGTCAATTGGTCACGGAGATCTCAGCCAGCGAGTGTGCCCAGCTATCCAGCTTGGATCTATTTCTAACCGTTTACAAGGATAGCTGTACTGGACCGCCATTTGAGTGTGTCGAGACGATGGTTTCTGGACCTGGTGGGATCACTTCCTTTGATGTTTGTGAGTCTGATGATCAGCCAGATGTTCTCAACCTATTCAATGATCGAAATCAACTCCCAGGAGACAACTGGGCATATCTCATCACTGAAACAGATAACCGAATCAAGTTTATCGAGCGAGTAGAATCTTACGACTTCGAAAACTCAGGATCAAATGACTTTAGGGTATGGGGCCTATCCTATTCAGGAATCCTCAATGCAGAGGTTGCGGACAACGCGGCGGATATTACTTCAACGGGCTGTTTACAGCTGTCGGATAACTTCATCGAAATAAACAAAGGAGTTTGTGCGCCAGATACAACACCTGCAGGCGACGGAACCATAACGGTTACAGGAAGAATTCGGAATATTTCAGGTGACCCACTTCCCAATGTCACGATAACGTTAGACGGAGAGAGATCTGTTACCAGCGATGATAGAGGTCGCTATGCCATTGCCAATGTAGAATCAGACGAGTCTCACAGCATAACCGCATCTTTTGATGGGCCTGCATTGACGGGTGTTACATCGACCGATATCGTACAAATACAACGACACATTCTCGGATTGCGCAGGTTCGAATCCGCATTCCAGATGTTAGCTGCTGATGTGAATGAGGACGATCGTGTCTCTGCTACAGATCTCGTGTTAATGCGCAGAGTTCTGTTAGGGTTTGAGACCTCGTTTCGCACTGGAGGGACTTGGATTTTTGTCCACGACACAATGGATGATAATCCGGATGCCTCCATTCAGTTCGAGGCTGGTGCCTCGAATATCTCAGGAATGGATCTGATTGGCGTGAAATATGGAGATGTTACAGGTGAGGCGGTAACAGAGTAAATCCGTCCCTGACCATTTTCTGATCCGTTCTTTAGGACATCCGTCTATTTGACCCCATTGGCTATCTTGCTGATCAAGCAAACGAGTTAGGCTACGGATTCTTCCACTGATAAAACAAAACTACCCTACAGTCTGAGCTGGCGTAATCGACTGCACGAAATCATTTTCGAGGCGGATACTCCTTCTGGTAAGGCCTTTGACGTCCTGCTTCTTGTCTTCATTCTCCTGAGTATTATCGCGGTATCCGTCGAGACTCTTCCTGGATTATCTTCAGAATGGAAGGCTACGTTGTATGTTGTCGAGTGGTTCTTTACGATCATCTTTACAGTTGAGTATGTGCTGAGATTGTTTACTGTACGAAGGCCGATGAAGTATGCCCTCAGCTTCTATGGGATCATCGACCTCCTTGCTATTCTTCCTACCTATCTAAGTCTATTGGTCGTAGGTACGAACTCGCTCATGGTCATCAGGGCGATACGACTACTGCGCGTATTCCGCATCTTCAAGATGGCAGGTTACATGAATCAGGGTGAGATCATCGTAAGATCATTACGGTCATCAGGACAAAAGATCACTGTCTTCATGTACTTCATCATTTTGATGGTATGCATATTTGGGGCGATCATGTACCTCGTGGAGGGAGGTCGGAATGAAAGTTTTGATAGTATCCCGCGGAGCATTTACTGGGCGATCGTAACATTAACCACGGTTGGCTTCGGTGATATCACACCCCAGACGAGTGTAGGTCAGTTTCTTTCTGCGATACTGATGATCATGGGTTACGCTGTCATCGCTGTACCTACAGGTATCGTAAGTACGGAGCTACTCCGTCAGGAGCTTCGTGTAGATCAGATCAGCACACAATCATGTACCTACTGTGCGAGAGAAGGCCATGACGCGGACGCCGTATATTGTAAGTATTGTGGTGAACAGCTGAATGAAGACTGATCGAGGTAATTGCTTATCCTACAACCTCCCCCCCACAGCTACTACCCGCCCCTGCAGTACATCCATAGCAGTGTTGGTTAAGTACTATGTTACGTTGTTGTAGCCGCGTGATGTCAAAGTCTCTGATATGCTGAACTGGGCTGGCGACCTTGAGATCCAACATTTGGTTAAAGTCACAATCATAGATATAACCATCCCAACTTACTGAGATGGTGCTACGGCACATCAGACCGTCAATTGTAGCTGGATTGAAAGCGTCTACTAACTCGGTCATATACTGAGCATAGTTGCCACTTTCGATAAGGTAGTCAAGGAATCGACTGATCGGCAGATTCGTGATGGCATACAGACTATTGAAGCTGATATCGTACTTACGCTTCAATTGACGTTTGAATTCATTCTCCAGAGAGGCTTGATTACCAGGTAGATACGCGCCCGATGGATTATACACCAGATCTAATACGAGTCCCGAGCCTTCCTGACCATAGCCGACAGTATTGAGCTCTCGTAGGGCCGCGATGGAATCTTCAAAGACACCATCACCACGCTGGTTATCAGTACGCGTTTTGGAAAAGTAGGGAAGACTACTCACCACTTGGACCTGATGCTCTGCTAAGAACTTAGGGAGATCGCGATACTTCTGATGAGCCATGATAATCGTGAGATTACATCGATCCATTACTTTGGCTCCTGCCGATACACACTCGGCTACGAACCACCTAAAATGAGGGTTCATCTCAGGTGCGCCTCCCGTGATGTCCACGGTTTTGATCTTGTGTTCTCGGATGATGTCCAGGCATATCTCGAGAGTTTCTCGTGACATATTTTCCTCTTTGCGATCAGGTCCAGCATCCACATGACAGTGGGCACAGGTCTGATTACAGAGCTTACCGATGTTGATCTGAAAGATCTCTATAGGTCCCGGACTAAGTCGATCAGCGCCATGCTCGGCTATCTTTTCTTGGAATGGTTGAAAACTACTACCCTGACGTTCTGCATCGTTTAGGACGGACAGCTGAACGAACGTATCCTGCAGATCGCTATCTCTGCGATGGAGGGTTTTACTCTTTTGTTTTATCGCCACAGGCTCAATTATTAGCAATGCACCCGAAAGGCTACATCAGCTTTTGTTTTACTTGATTCATCATCTGTACACTATTGACTAAGGTGGCACCACTCTTAATCGCTGCTGCTACGTGTACCGCTTCCATCATTTGTTCCTCATCCGCTCCTTTGGATAGACAGGTTGATGAATAAGCGTCAATGCAGTATGGACAGGATACGGTATGTGCTACCGCAAGAGCGATAAGTGCTTTCTCACGTTCTGTCAAGGCTCCTTCTTGAAAGACAGTGCCGTAGTAGTCAAAGAACTTGTCTCCCATCTCCTGCTGGAACTCGGTGATGTCCTTGAACTTGGCTAAGTCCTCTTTGAGAAAATAAGAATCACTCATATGATGAATTATTATAATACGTTTTCAATCCTGACTACTGTTCTATCCTTCTAAAATAATGTCATGACTTCACAGGATGCCCCACTGATAAC
>JBCBIX010000007.1:0-45890 GCA_038523965.1 Bacteroidota bacterium | reverse complement strand
CCTGGTTCGTGTAACAGTTGGATAATCCAGATCGCTGGTCAGTGATGAGGTATCCATCATCTTTAAACTCGAACCAGGATAGTCGGTTTTGGTGCGATGATGTCATTCGCTAATCGCCGATCGGTCCGAGTTCGACACCTTCTGAGTAGGCTACCTTGATTCCGGCATCGCTGAATGCTTTCTTGATGCTACTCAAACAATCGAAAGTGGCATCCCAGTAGTCATCAGGGTAGATATATGGTCGTACGCTTACGATCAGGTTATGTGAATCAAAGCTCTCAATTCCCACCATCGGTTTAGGGTCTGGGAGAATGCTTGGTACCCCACTTAAGGCGGAATGGATGATCGCTCTGACTTTATCAAAACTCTCCTCATATGGCATGGTCACTTGAAGTTCCAGACGAATCTTGCCTTTACTACTGAAATTGGTAATGATTCCACTGGTCACTTGTCCATTTGGGATGATTAGTGTCTTATCTCCCGGAGTGACCAGAATCGTATTGAATATCTCCATGCTTTGTACACGTCCGAAGGAATCCGCTATCTGAACCCAGTCCTCGACTTTATATGGCTTAAAAAAAACGATAGTTATACCCGAGGCAAAATTACCCAAGAACCCTTGTAGAGCCAGACCAACAGCAAATACAACACCTGCTAATACGCCAAGCAACGAGGATACCTGGAATCCCATGATACCAGCTGCGACCAGGACGACAATAAACTTCAGGGCAATTGATGCCAGAGAGAGAAAAAAACCAGCAAGCTCTGGACCCAACTTGGCTCTTTCCAGAATCTGTTCGAATAATCGAATGATCCGCTTGAGCAGCCAGAATCCGACCAACAGGACCACTGCTGCGCCCACAACCTTGGGGGCCGTTCTTAAAATCCAATTGATAGCCACAGAGGAGTATTCCTGCAGTGCCGAGACATCATCTATTTGAGCAATACATATCATGGGCGCCAAAATATCGAAAGCCACGTATCAGACTCCTTTTGACATCCCTCTTTTAGGGGGTTTTTTCAAAATGGTGCTGGCAGAATGGTCGGAAAAACCCTGATTTTCAGCGCATTATGGCAGTTCTGAAAGAAAAAGATCGACGAAATTTAATTCGTTCTTCTCAAAACTTTCGATGTGATTATTTGCTTAATCTCCCTAAGCCGTACTGATCGTAATCGCTTAAATCATTGATATCAACTATCGTGGTTTTGTTAGCTCAGACATAGTGTTAAAAAAAATATGTGTTTACGGTTTCGTGAAGATTGTTGATTGATCAAGAGTTGTATATTAGCGCAGCGATAGGAAAAAAGTAAAGTCGCAAAAGCATACTGGAGACCTCAACCTCCATTACATTTTAGACTAAAATTGGATTAAGTTCCTTAAGAATGGCCCTCCTCAAAAGGGCTTTTCTTATTTCTACCCCTTTCGTAATCCGTCCGATAATATACCTACCTACTTGGGGTGAGTCGTTATCAGTTCATGTGGAGATTTCTAAGTCTGGTATTCATCCCTACATCACTTGTCTCACCGCTTGTCAGTCAGACTTGGGACACGATAAGGCATGACGTCTATTTCGCCACAGACCAATCAGACATCTCTACTGTCGAACTAAGGCGTTTGGTTGCATTTATCGATGAACAGCAGGATCTCGCTAATTCTGAGATTCTGGTCTGTGGGTATGCAGATCATCGTGCCTCGATATCCTATAATCTTGATCTGTCCGAACGTCGTGCTTCTACTGTATCCGACTTCCTGATCAATAAGTATCCTTCTATCTCCAAGGTCATATCTGCAGCCCAAGGTGAGCAGCCAGCAAGAGAACATCTGCAGTTGGATCGAAAAGTAAGTATCGAGGTTCTTCGTCCAACTGAATTCAGTGTAGAAGACTACTCAGAGGACATCACCAGAGTAATGGATCTATCCACGATAAGACTTTCTGAACTATCTCAAGGCATGCGACTGCGGATCGAAAATTTACATTTCTATCCTGGTAGGAGCCGCCTCGTGCCACAATCCATACCTCAACTGAAGGCACTCGAAAAACTGCTTCAACAACATCCGACATTGACCATCAAAATCGACGGTCACGTATGCTGCCTACTTCAGGATACCCTTTCTCCTATCCAACCATCAGATGGATATGATCGCGACTTTAATACCAATAACCTCTCTGTCACAAGAGCACAAAACATCTATGACTATCTCATTCGCAAGGGAATAGACAAAGGCAGACTATCATACGAAGGACATGGAATAAAGCGACCACTGATCCAGCCAGAGATAACATCCGAGGACGAACAGCTGAATCGCCGAGTGGAGATCGTGATCACTGGTTTCTGACTACTTCTTAGACTTACGAAGGGTAAATCCGAAGGTGCTTCCCTCCCCTTCTGTGCTGCGGACATTGATACTTTCTTCGTGTGCTTCGAGAATGTGCTTTACAATAGCTAATCCAAGTCCAGAACCACCCTCTCTGCGGCCCCGGCCTGTGTCTACTCGATAGAATCGGTCAAAAACATGGTTTAAGTGCTCCTGACGGATACCGATACCATTGTCGCTCACCTCGATTAACACACGATCGTCCATGTCATAGAAGCCCAACTTCGTCTTGCCATCGGGCTTGCCATACTTGATGCTGTTTGCCACAAGATTATTCAAAACCTGTCGAATGCTCTCCATGTCAGCTTCTACTGTAAAGGGTTTAGATGCCCCGTCTTTTAATTTTAGGTGGATATTTTTCTCCTTGGCAAGAAACGCCAGATCGTCGACCACATCTTTGGCTAACTCTCGTAGATCGAATTGTGTTTTGTGCAGATCGAATTTGCCAGATTCGAGACGGTTGATAGTTTCCAGATCGTTCACGATACGTTCGAGCCGATCCAGATTAGAGGCAGCGCGCTCGAGGTACTTCATATTAATGCGCTCGTCGTGCATACCACCGTCGAGCAGGGTGTGGAGATAGCCCTGTATCGAGAAGATCGGAGTCTTGAGTTCATGAGAGATGTTGCCGACGAAATTGCGCCGATAAGTTTCCAGATCTGTGAGGTGAGCGATTTCACTCTCTTTACGTTGAGCCCACGTCACTACATCTTCATTAACATCGTCGATGGATCGCTGAAAAAGGTCCTTTGACTCATCATCACTAAGGCTCTTCTTGGACTTATTGATCAGTTTGTAGATGACCTTAATCTTGCGAAAGATGAACTTGTCAACAAAAAACTTGATCCCCAAATAGGATGCAACACCTGTGGATAAAGCGACAACAAGCCATATCCATATGGGATACTCTGCGAGAACTCCAACGATCGCAAGTAGAGCAAGAACAACCAATTGGAGAACTACCACAAAGGTGGTCAGGATCCCTGTCACCTGATTGAGCGTGATGTTCTTCAGCACTGGGTTCTAATACTTGAACTTGTAACCTACGCCTTTGAGAGTTTTGATGTAGCCTTTACCGATTTTTTCACGAAGCTTACGGATGTGGACATCTATCGTGCGATCCCCGACGATCACCTCTCTGCCCCACACCTGATTAAGGATCTCTTTACGCTTGAATACCTTGCCTGGCTTAGAAGCCAAGAGAGAAAGGAGATGAAACTCTTTTTTGGCGAGTGGGATTTCTAACTCCTTCAACATGACCTTGAACTCATCATAGTCGATGGTCAGATCTCCGAATGTGGCACTGTTGGTCTCCTGTTCATTCTGATGTTGGAACTTATAGTGCCGTCGGACGAGAGCCTTGATACGACTCTTGAGGACATTCGGTTTGATCGGTTTATTGATGAAATCATCCCCTCCAGACTCAAGAGCTGAGATATGAGTGAATGACTCATTGCGAGCTGTCAAAAATACGATGAGTGTATGATCCAGATCGTCCACCTCACGAAGTGCCGTACAGACCTCTATACCGTCCATCTCTGGCATCATCACATCGAGGATGATTAACTCTGGCACCCACTTCTGCGCAAGCCTTACCGCTTTCTTTCCATTAGATGCGACCTTGATGTTGTAGCCTTCTTTGCTAAGATTATAACTCAAGAATTCTAATATGTCCTCCTCGTCATCTACGATAAGGATCTTAATCTTGTCAGGTTTGTCCATGTAGGCCGTCATCTATGAGGCATAGTTGCCAGATGAACTTAATCGGATGGAGTTGCCAAGCTATCGTATCTCGCTACCATACCTTTGATCAAATACTCATACCGATCATAGTCCAGAGAGTAAAGGTAGAGGTTGGACTCAAGTTCAGATCTTGACATGTTGTGAATTTTAAGTAAACTTTCCATTAATTCCTTGCGGACGCTATCCTGTTGAACTCGAGGAAACTGACGCAAAAAATGATCTGCTAAGATCAGGTCGGAGAGAATCAGAGACATGTGCTGCTCATCTATCGTCGGTGATTTTTCCCCCTCACAAGAAGCCATGAGCAGAAGACTCAAACACGATAACCCAAATCCTAAACATCTACTTTTCATAGAATCGTTTTGGGAGCGGAAGACCAGACCAGTTTCGTATTAGTCCTGTCCATGTCGTGCCAATCATCCGCCTCACTGACTAATTCAAAAACACCGCACGTGGGAAGATTCCCGATAAGGGTATCAGCAAACATGTTGTAAAAGTGGGTCATCCCAGGATTATGGCCGAACACTAATGCCGTCACCACATCACTTTCCAGGTCATGAAGACGAGCTAAAATGTCCTCCTCTGGGGCATGATAGAGTTCACGGGAAGAGATAAAGCGAAGATGGGCAATATGGTTACTGAATATCTCTGCTGTCATCATGGCTCGTTGTGCCGTGCTGCTTACTATTAAGTCGACCTTCGGCATTCGAGCTTTTACCTGTTCGGCCATTATAGGCGCATCACGTAAACCGCGAGGATTGAGCTGGCGATCATGGTCATCTACTAATGGTTCTTTCCAACTCGACTTGGCATGACGTACGAGCATGACTCTTTTCATAGGCAGTGTGACATTGAGCTTTTCTATAACTTACAAAGTTGTGGAGCTCCAAGGACCAATTTTGCGAAAATAAGGCTCAAAGAGAGTTCTCCTTGCTATCGAAATGATGACTACTCTTGAGGACAACAGCATTATCGGAGTTGATCTATCGCTGATAGAGACCAGACTATCGCAGGAGATGATCATGCAGGCAGAGGAGCTGATGGACTCTCCCGAGGCAATCAGCATAAGAACAATCTCTAAGCGCAAGTTTGAAGCCACTGTCGACGAACGACAGATGCGATACCAGATTAGTATCGAACTATCTCAGGACAAGGTCATATCCCATAGATGTAACTGCATACGTGGCATGAATGGTGACCTCTGCCATCACGTGGTCGCCAGCATCCTTATCTATCGACGACAAAGGCAAAAGGAGCAAGAAGCAGCGGCAAAACCCAAACCATCACGTAAAAAAGTCCAGCACCATCTTGGTAAGATCCTGGCCCAGGTTGAGCCAACAGATCTTCTGCAATTTGTAAAGGATCATGGTCGCAAAGACAAGGTATTCAGACTGCTACTGGTGGGTCGTTTTGTCTACATGCTCAATGAAGTGGAGTTGGAGGAGTATGTCGAATCCGCCTTTCCTATCCTAACCAAGGCGAATGAAAAAGTCACTCCAAGCAAGATCAACTTGTTCATACAAGTCTGTCAGATTTTAGATGAACAGTTTAAGGAGTACATGTCTCGCGATGAGTACATCGATGCCTATCGCTTATGTCATCTCCTGCTTAAGAAGATGTTCTACATTAAATCAAAAAAGCACAACGACCACAAGAAGTTCGATGATCTACACGAGCTACTCATCAACAACTACATCGAGATTCACAATCTGGTAGAGGCTCCCGAATACAAGTCTTATATCCTAAGTCAGATCCAGTCATTGCTGGGGACATCCTACATATCTGCACAGACGATAAGTGAACGAGCACTTTGGATGATTTTATATCATGATGTCGAGAGTCGGACCTGTATCCTGGACTTGGTGCAGCATTACGAGCGTCATCACAGTCATTCGGGCTCCACAGGAGACTATTTCGTGAGGTTTCTCAAACTTCTGTTATCCGACGATACGAATGCTCAACAACTCATCGAGGATGCAGACCTACAGTGCGCATATCGAGTCATCCAACTGTGCATAGAATATAAACGCGAAGATGGCGTCCTGCACTTGATGAAACAGTTCTATCTGTACAAGCGGCTAAATCCGCGGCTCACCAAATTGATTCTTATGGAGCTACCTGAGACGTATGAAGAGTCCATTCATAAACGTACCGTGGAATATTATTTATGGCATCGTGACAGGTATTACATCGATTGGATACTTGGCACCAATCCAGGTCATGACAAGATGGAGGACACTAAGCAGTTGATTTTACAATCGAAGGATACGACACTCATCATCCAATATCATCTCGCACTTAGCCAGACCAACCAGGCAGTACAAGTCATCAAGGAAGATGATTCATGGTCGTTGATCACTCGATTTGATGAAGAGCTCTGCCAGCTAAACCCTGAAGTACTTGTCGAGGTATACAACCATCATCTATGTGGCTACTTGGAAGAGCACTTTGGGACTAAGGCAGTGGACTATAGCCAAATGGTCATCCAACGGGCTCAAAAATTGGTTGAGGCACCACTTATCATCACGATAAAAGATTTTTTGGACGGCCAATTTCCTGACCGAAAAGTGTACTAAATGCAGCGCAATTAGCTTGAGCATCTAACCTATAGCCAAAGAAGTATTTGAGTACTGGCTGATTAGTGAAATCATATTCACTGGCGTAAGGAGCGCCGAATTGACAGCGTGGTGTTGATGTTCTCTTAACAATGGACAATCCTCTATTTTTGAATTAACTGGCCGGGTTTATCAGGATTTTTTCAGGTCAGTAACTAACTCTGACAGGATGATTGATGCGTGCATATTTGATTTAGACGGTGTGATTGTAGATACCGCTCGGTATCACTACATGGCCTGGAAACGTTTGGCCGATCATCTTGAAATTCCGTTCTCAGAAGAAGATAATGAGGCGCTTAAGGGTATCAGCAGAATGGCATCTCTGGAACACCTCATTTCCTTAGGTGAGAAGACCTACAGTGATATCGATAAGCAAAAATTTTGCTTGACCAAGAATACTTGGTACGTCGAGTCCATCGAAGAAATGTCATCTGAGAATATTCTGCCAGGTGTGACTCGATTTCTCAATGAACTACGTGAGAACAACATCAAGATCGCCCTTGGCTCGGCCAGCAAAAATGCGCGTCGAGTACTGGAGTTAATTGACTTGACCTCCGTATTTGAGGTGATCGTCGACGGTAATGATGTTATCAATAGTAAGCCTGATCCAGAGGTCTTTCTTAAGGGGGCACAGATGCTCGGATGCGCCCCGTCGCGCTGTGTTGTCTTCGAGGATAGTGCTAAAGGTATAGATGCTGCGGTCTCAGGTGGGTTTATGAGCGTTGGGATCGGTCCTGAGCAGCACTTGGGCCATGCGGATATGACTCTTTCGTCATTCGAGGAGGTAACCGTAAGTGACATTAGGTCACGTCTACAGAGCGTAACCCAAGCTACTTCTACGGTGGCATCCTAATCATAATTTAGGTTTAGCTAATCTTATCGTTGACTCGTTATGAGTTCTCTCTTATCCTGACGCTATTCATCATCTTAGCGTCTCGGTTTTAAGGACATCTACTTATGAAAAAGTACATCACCGCAGACCCGTGGCGAATTATCGAATCAAGTTTTGACCCTGAACTACATCCCAATACCGAAAGTCTAATGAGCATCGGTAATGGACGACTTGGCCAACGGGCTAACTTCGAAGAAATCTACACTGGAGAGTCACTTCAGGGATCGTACATAGCAGGAGTGTATTACCCCGACAAAACAAGAGTTGGCTGGTGGAAGAATGGCTACCCCGAGTACTTTGCCAAAGTTCTCAACTCTATACAATGGCATAACGTCATCCTTCATGTCGATGGAGAGTTGATCGATCTTGCCAATGCAGATATCCAGACCTATCACCGAGAACTCGATATGCAAACCGGCTTACTATCCAAAGAAGTAAGCATTCGTACGACACAAGGCAAAATGATTCGCCTGCGCTCCGAGCGTTTTTACAGCTTAGATAATCCCGATCTCGCCGTACTACGATACGAAGTGAAGGCTGAAGATGATATTGATCTGAAGATTTCAACAGGATTAGATAGTGATGTTCGTAATAGTGACTCTAACTACGACGAGGATTTTTGGCACGATCGACATGGCGAGAATGGCTATCTCCAGGCGTCTACCAAAAAAACAGGGTTTGTTGTCGGAGCTGCTTATCACGGCTCGTGTAAAGTCGGCGATCAAGAACTGTCCGCCACATCAACAACGAATTCCAGCACGTACGCCACAAATACTTGGGAGATACCTCTATCAAAAGGACAAACAGCCATCCTTGACAAGGTCTCTGCCATCTCGTCGAGCAGATATTACGAACCAAACACACTTCAAGAAAAGCTAATCACAACTTCTTCAGATGGTCACTCCCTGAGTTACGAAGTACTTCGCAGTAATCACGCCAAGGTGTGGAAGCAACGCTGGGATCAGAATGACGTCATCATCGAAGGAGATATCGAAGCACAACAAGGCATCCGATTCAACATCTTTCAACTTTATCAAACCTATGATGGTAGCGATAGTCGATTGAATATCGGGCCGAAAGGATTTACAGGAGAAAAGTACGGGGGAAGTACGTATTGGGATACAGAAGCGTACTGTCTACCCTTCTACATGAGTACGACTTCACCGGAGGTAGCCAGAAACTTATTGGTATATCGCTATCAGCATCTTCAGAAAGCGATCGAAAATGCTGAGAAACTCGGCTTCACCGATGGAGCAGCACTCTACCCTATGGTCACCATGAACGGCGAGGAGTGTCATAATGAATGGGAGATCACATTTGAGGAAATCCATCGTAATGGAGCAATCGCCTATGCCATATTTGACTACCTCAGATACACCGGCGATCAAGAGTACCTTGGCGAGTATGGCATAGAGGTCTTGGTAGGTATAGCTCGGTTTTGGGCTCAACGTGTACACATGAGTCCGCGCCGTGGGCTATATGTAATGCTTGGTGTTACTGGCCCGAATGAGTATGAGAATAATGTAGATAACAACTGGTATACGAACTATATCGCACGATGGTGCCTGCGCTTCACATTAGAGTCCTTGGAGGCTGTCAAGGCCTCCGACTCAACTCGATATGATGAGCTATGGGCCAAGTTGAGCCTGGAGTCTACAGAGCTGGATACATGGCGAGAGGTCATAGAATTGATGTACTTACCGGAGGACAAACATCTTGGCATATTCGTACAACACGACGGATATCTCGACAAAGAAAATGTAACCATATCGGATCTCTCAGCTGATCACCGGCCAATCAATCAGAAGTGGTCTTGGGATAGAATCCTACGATCTCCTTACATCAAACAAGCTGATGTTCTTCAAGGCATCTACTTCTTTGAAGATGAGTTCGACAGCCAGACCATCCAGCGCAACTTTGACTACTATGAGCCGCGTACGGTACATGAGTCGTCTCTATCGCCATGCGTTCATTCCATCCTGGCCTCTTCTCTTGGTATGAGGGATAAGGCATATGAGATGTATCTGCGCACGGCCCGATTAGATCTTGACGATTACAATAACGATACGGAGGATGGTTGTCACATCACAAGTATGGCAGGAACTTGGATGAGTATCGTGGAAGGGTTCGCCGGAATGAGAATACGTGATGACCATATTGCTTTTGCGCCTTTTCTGCCTGAGCAATGGACCAGCTATCAGTTCAAAATCAACTATCGAGGAGTACTTCTGAATGTATTGGTTGATTCCAGTGAGGTAATAATCTCATCCACAGGTGAGGGACAGATTGACGTTCGTCTTTATGAAGACCGCCGAGCTTTCTCTGGGGGTGATCAAATCTCAGGAGTTTTGGCTCATTAGGTTCAACAGCTTTTGGGGATAACCCCTAAGATCTATTTGTCCAGACTATTGATACTTGCGGTTGATGAAAATTGGGACGCCCAATTTGCTTAAAACGCTGATTATCAACATTTTACAATTTAGTTACCCATATGATAACAATTGTGACAAGTAGGTTACACCCGATTAAGAAGCGGCAATATCCAATAGTGACCTACGTTCAACAGTGATATTATTTTTAAGCTATTTTTCCTTCCCAGAGAGCGATTTACATCCATGATCATAGTTGAGATAATGTGTAGAAGAGTGAGAATCGCATTGGCTGTATTGATCGTCTTAGGAGCGATGTATTCTTCCGCCATCGGCCAAGATTGTTCTGGCTGCGCTGACGAGCAAGTTGAGCTTTATTACACCGCAGATAACCTTACTCCTGCCCCAGGTGAAGAGATCTGTTTCAGCATTCAGGTCAATAATTTTCAGTCGGTCGTTCTCTTTTTGTTTTCGATCAATTTCTCTTCCACATCGCTTCGACTTCAACCCAATGTGAATACCAATATTAGTGGACTACCCAGTTTCACAGCCAGTTCGATTATCGCTCCTTTTGGACCCGATGACCTCGATGTGATCCGTGTATTGTGGTCAGGACCCGGAATCAGTGGAAGCTGTCTGCCTGACAGTACGATTCTAATGGAGGTCTGTTTCGATGTGATCGGGCTGCCTGGTGAGCCAATTCAGTTTGATATCAATAACAATGGATTCAACGGGAGCAATGTAGAGTTCATCTCAGAGGATGACAACGGGATGACCTGTCCAGTCTCTGGAGATACGCCGATAGACGGACCGAGAGATTCTCTTTCTATACCAAGTGCAGTGGTCCCTAACTGTATGGGAGTACCACAAGTTTTCCGAAGATCCTTGTGCGGAACTCAAAGCACATTCAACGACGGCCTCATAGAGCTAAATATCGAGTGTGCTGAATTTCCCATCGAGGTCTCTCTAAGTGATGGAACATCATTTACGACTTCGGATTCGATAGTATTGCTTAACAATCTGGGTGAGGGCGACTTCACTGTCATCGTTACTGATGCACTCGGTACGGCAAGTGCTCCTTTTGACTTTACAATCGACCAATCCACACCACTAAGCGTCACAGCTAATATTCGTCCTCCGAGATGTGAAGGGAATGAGCAAGGAAGCATTCTTCTTAGTGCCGAAGGAGGAATTCCTTACGGCTCAGGAAACTATCGCTTCACTTGGCAAGATGGCCCATTTGGGATTGGAGCAGATAATCACATTGTACTCGGGAATGGTGTATATCCAGTGGTCATTCAAGACTCCATAGGTTGTACACTGAGAGATACATTCATTTTAGATACACAGGATCCAGAGGTGATTATCGATAGATCTCGTGATCCGTTTTGCGAACAACGCATAAATGGCCAAATCGAACTAAGAGGGTCCGGTGGATCGCCATTTGATGGGACAGGCTACAACTTTGTGATCTCCGGTGTTACCGCTGATGGCACACCTGTAAGTGATGCCAGTACTCAGACGTTGCCAGGTTGGGCCTTCGGATCCTTAGATGCAGGACGATATGTTATTGGTATTGAAGATTCTCTTCAGGCACGAAGCAGTAGTTGTCCCCTGATTTTCTCCGATACGATCACATTGGGATATAGCAGGAACTATGATATCGCCGTCACTGGAGGAGATGCCACAGGTTGTACCGCAGGAGGGACAGCGAGAATCGAGCTGCTCAGTTCAGACATACCAGCTTCGTTTACCTACACGATCACAGATAATCTGGGGACGATAGTCGAGACGAACTCTGCCAATAGCGCTGTCTTTCAATCCGGTTGTCTACCAGGTGGTATGTACACCGTATCCATCGATGATGGTGTAGGCTGCATCTCAGATACGACATTCAACCTGATCGCCTGTACGCTTGATTTCATTGACTTTACAGATCCTCCATTTTGTCCTGGTGAGACTGGGATTATAACCATTATAGCATCAAGTGATTCGCTACCTATCCGATATAACTGGAGTACTGGGGATACGACAGACGTCGTAACGGATCTCCAACCAGGCACATATGACCTCACCATTACCGACGCAGCTAACTGTGTCATTGAGACATCGATCGTTGTGGATCCGCCAGAGCCTTTTGACGTGGACTTCATTCCTCTGAACCCTGTTTGTCCTGATGGAACTGGGCAGATCACTGCTACTCCCCAGGGTGGGTTGGGCCCATTTGAGTATACCTGGGATCCAGATCCGAATGGACTCTCGGGTGATGTACTCATGGATATTCCTCCTGGCACTTACAACGTAACAGTACTCGACGACAACTTCTGTGAGATCACAGCCAGCTTCGTTCTGACTGGACCAGATCAGCCAGACGTCACCCTCAGTAATATCACCCCTCCAAGATGTGAAGGTGACAACTCGGGAGCAGTCGTAGTCATCGTCACGCCGAATGCCAATTTCACCGGACCCTATGAATTTCAATCATCGACTGGTCAGAATGGACTAAACAACAATTTCACCGTCACGAACTTCCCATCAGGAGATAACTGGGTACTGATCACAGATCAACCTTCTGGCTGTGTATTAGATACTGTTCGTGTACCCATACCTGTAGCTGCACCACTGAGTATCGATAGAGACTTATCCTCGATCGGTGAGGTAGACTGTTTTGGAGGAAGTGGACTAATGGGTGCGACAGTGAATCTGGTCGCTACATCTCCTGGAGTAGAATTCATGTGGCCTGATGGCTCATCGACAAATGTTCAGGTAGGTCTTAGCGCTGGTCTATATGAAGTCACATTAACTTCTGGGATGTGTCTGAGCATTGATACAGTCGTAGTGAATCAACCGGACTCACTCCAGTTATTTGTTGATAATAACCAGAGTACATTCCCTTCATGTGGTGGCTCAACTGCAGATATCGTCTTAGGTAACTCTGGTGGTGCCTTTGGCGGATTAGACTATGCCTGGGAGGATGCCAATGGGATACAGATCAGTACAGATTCGTTCGCACTTGGGTTAAGTGCCGGATCCTATGTCGTTACCGCCACCGATGCTAACGGTTGTGATGTAGTCCTCCCGATCAATGTGACAGGAGCTACAGACGTCAGAGCCGTTTTAGACGAGGTGATTCAACCCTTATGTTTTGGCGAAACTGGTGTGATCAGCATCGATACTGCATTTGGTGGTGCGGGTAACTATCGTTATCAAGTTAATACGGCCCCTGCCCTCGACATCAGCGAGCCCTTCGAAGTCCAACCCGGAGACTACACGGTACGGGTATTTGATGAGGAAGCTTGTTCATTTGACACAATGATCACAATCATGACGCCAAGTCAGCTCATGATTTCTGCAGGTTCAGACACAGAGATTGAACTGGGCTCTGCTGTGACTCTTCAGTCGAATGTCACCACGATCAATGCACTCGATACCATTGTCTGGAGTGGGACTGGGCCGATCGATTGCTCAAATACGGATTGTAGTGATGTCACTGTGGCTCCGATTGCAGACCAATTATTCACAGTTGAGGTCACTGACGAAAACGGTTGCACTGCGATGGATGATGTCTTAGTCAGAGTAGTGCGCAGCCAGAATGTATTCGTTGCCAATGTATTTAGCCCTGATGCCATCGACCAGCGAAACCAGAATATTCGGATCAATACTGGTGCTGGAGTGGAGATCTTTGATTTCTTCAGAATTTTCGATCGGTGGGGAAATGAAGTCTATAGTCTGGAGAACTTCCTTCCCGATCCTAATGGTGCCGCACTCTGGGACGGAACCCGCGCTGGTGAAGATCTCGAGCCAGGTGTTTATGTCTATGTCCTTCAGGTGCGCTATCAGGGAGAAGCACAGCCACAAATACGCAAGGGCGACATAACTCTAATTAGATAAGGTATCCAGCGACTCCGTTTGGGCAGTCGAATCGATCACTTCATCAAGGCGATCGTGAACCTCTATCAACATCTTGAGCGTGACATACTTAGGCATACCGCTGGTCTTTAGCTTAATCTCAGGTTCTTGGGTTCCAGATTTATTTACCGAGTTGTAGGTAACGCCGATGTATCCTTCACCATCTGGAGGTATCGCCAAGAATGGAATACTGGGCGTGGTGCATCCACAAGAGACATCCGCTTCTAAAATTTCGATGTCCTTCGCTCCAACATTCTGAAAACGGAAACGGTGCTCGATCACATCTCCTTCAGTCATGGGCGGAAGTCGATGAATCAAAGAATCGAATTTGACTCGTCCTGATGGCTTTGGAGGGGATGAAGTTGTGGATCGTACGACAACCTTCGGTTCGGAAACAGCCGAGGATGAGCCGTCCAAGGTATCCATGTGATGTGCAGGACTATTACGGATAGTATCCAGGCGAAAGTCGGCCAACTCAGGCTCTTTAGCTGCAGTATTAGTGTCCCTGAGACTACCTACGGTCTCTGCCAAGTATGCATCACTACCCTTGGTTGGATCTACTGTAGGTCGGCATCCAAGAATGATTAGCATGGGCAGGAGGTAGATCAATGACAGTTTCATCGCTCCGAAGATGCAAAACCTACCGAATCAAGTGAAGTGTTCCTGTTGATGAAAGCTGCTGACCTTCACATGTATAGTTGACTAAGTAGACATATGATGCAGAAGGGGCTTGCTGACCATTCTGAAAACCGTCCCAAGCACCGTCGATCTCATTCGTAAAGAATACTCGCCCACCCCATCGATTAAAGATTTCGAAAGAAGTCAGATCCTCGATCAAAAACTGGTTACTTATACCGTAGCGATCGTTGACATTATCATTGTTAGGCGTGAATGCATTGGGCAACATCAGGTCGTCACAACTTAAGTCTTCAGCGTCCACCACATTGATCCGCACCTCATCCGTAACGGTGCAGTCGACATCCTCTATTAGAAGTTGATAAGTCGTCGTAGTTGTGGGAGTTGCCATGGGGTTGAGTTCTGATGCATCTGACAAAAATGTTGAGGGTGACCACGAGAATGTGTTTGAACAAGTACCTCCTGTCTGAATCCGAACTGGACTTCCGACAAACACAGTAGTATCAGTAGTTATAATCTGATCGGGCTCGGCGTAATTAGCCCGAATAGTTGTCTCTGTAATGGCACCCTCATAGATCATCAATTCGTCCAGACGACCAACAAATTTTTGGTCAGCATTAGCAGCAATATCCAAACATGGACTACCCGCGATCTCCAGGCTACCATTGACATTTAGGCTTAGAGGTGACACCGCAGCCTCCTGTGAGATTAGCTCTCCATTGATATAAAGCCGCATAACTGGCCCCTGATTCACAATGGCCACATACTGCCAACACGTGTTTGGATCAGACTGAGCATCCAGTTGGACCTCGTTGTTAGGACTATCACTCTGCCTTACTCTGAATCGCTCGGCTGTAGGGAAGTATCTGACCGAGAAGATCGAGTCGCGACCACAATTTTCGCCGAGGAAAAACAGGTCTACGGTCTCCTCACCTGTATTCTCAAAACGCACGTAAAAGGTCATGGACCAATCTCCACGAAATACTTCGTTCAGGTCATCATCAAAAGATGCACTGGTAAGCCCACCCGGAAACTGGAGCCCATTCGACAATACTCCACAAGCACATGGATCAGGATTGAACAGGATGATCCCATCAAGTCCACCGACAGGATCAAACAACGAACAACCATCCATATCATAAGCGGCGACTAATCTAACCTGGGTTAGTCCCACAGTCCAACCCATCAGTAAAAGCATGCCAATAACCCATCTCAACATGAGCTAACTAACGAAGCTGAGTCTGATTAATTCTACCAAGTAAAAGATGTAGAAGCTGACCAACATACCAGCCTTCCAAAAGCTAATCTCTCTACCGATGACCGTGATCCAAAGTAGTGCTGTCACAGCCACCATAAAAGGTAAACTGAATGTCATAATCCCTTGCGGGATGATCATCTCACCAAAAAAACTTGGGATCGCCATGACGGCATAGGTGTTAAACAGGTTAGACCCAATCACATTCCCTAAGGCCATCGAATGGTTCCCTTTGCGTACCGCAGCAACACTTACAACGACTTCCGGCAGCGATGTACCCAAGGCTAACAGACTTAATGAGACAATAGATGGACTAATACCAAGACCAGTGGCCAATGTTTCAATAGATGAGACCGTGTAATTAGCAGATAAATAGACAGCAAACCCAGCAGCGATAAGAATAGCATAGGTGAGAACACCCGTGCGCATGCGATCTTGTTCCTCAGCTACTTGCCCCTTGATACTGTAGGTCAAAAAACCAATCAAACCAGCAAGAAAGATGAGTGCCTCGATCATCGAAAGGTCAAAATCTCGAAGCGAGAACCACAGCAAGAGAGCTGACCCAAAGAGTAGTGGCATTTCGTTTTTCATCAGATCGCGCTCGATACGAAGAGGTCGGGCCGCGATCGCCGAGATTCCAAGGACCAACAGGATGTTGGTGATGTTACTACCTACGACATTACCCACAACAATCTCAGAGGTATTACTCAGCACCGCGATAACGGAAGTGGTGAGCTCAGGCAGAGAAGTCCCAAAGGCCACGATCGTCACCCCGATGATGAATGGTGAAACACCTAAGCTGTAGCCGATCTTTTCGGCTGCCCCTATAAAACGATCGGAGGCAAAGATCAGAGAGGCAAGACTGACCACAAAAATGAAAAGTGCTAAGACCAAAAATCGGGCAGTTGTGTGAGTGCAAAGGTGGCGCAAGATAGGCATAGAACAAATGGCTCGCTCAGAGTCGGTTTCTGCCACTTATTGAGTCAGAAAACTTCAAATTTGCGCTCCCAGAGCAATACTCATGGCCTTCAAACTTCCCGGAAAAAAATCGAATACGGCTGCACCTGCCCAGGACGAAAAGGAGATGTCCTTCTTGGATCACTTAGAGGAGTTGCGCTGGCATATCATCAGATCAATCGGGGCGATTTTTGTCTTTGGTATTGCCGCTTTCTTGCTGAAGGATGTCGTCGTGGATGTGATCATGGCTCCGCGTTACAACGAGTTTATCACTCACCGTTTACTGTGCTCCACTTTCGGCGTGCATTGTGTTGTTCCACAGTTTGAGATCATCAATCGAGCGTTGGGCGAGGACTTTTTTGTTCATCTCAAAGTCTCCGTGTCGATCGCATTGATCTTTGCGTTCCCTTACTTGATCTGGGAGATATGGAGGTTTGTTAAACCTGGGCTGTATGCTCACGAGCAGAAAGCAGCGCGAGGTATTGTGGCCGTTTGTTCGATCCTCTTCTTTATCGGAGTTCTCTTCGGCTATTTTGTCATCGCCCCGATGGCCATAAGTTTCTTGGCTGGCTATAGCTTTGGAGAAGACAGCGTGAATACATCGACTTTGTCCTCGTTCGTGGGATACATCACCGTGATCACCTTACCAGCAGGAATAGTGTTTGAGCTCCCTGTGATTGCCTTTTTCTTTGCCAAAATTGGTATCCTATCCTCGAGCATGATGAAGAACTATCGTCGTCATGCCATTGTGATCATTTTTATCCTTGCCGCTATTATCACACCTCCAGATATCATTACTCAGCTTCTCCTTGGAGTTCCACTCATTGGGCTATATGAGTTGAGCATTTCGATTGTGAAACGCATTGAGAAGAAAGCAGCCCGCGAGGATTAACACCGTCAGACTTACTTCGGAGACAGTTTTATGAACGGGCAGATGACCTCTTCGAGCGATATCCCACCGTGCTGAAAGGTATCTGTATACATGTTATTGTACTTGTTGTAATTATTCGGGTAAAGGAAGAATCGATCCTCCTTAGCGAATATGTAAGCTGTACTGATATTCACTTTGGGGAGCCCATATGATTCAGGGTCACGCATTTCGAATACATCCTTTCGCTCGTAATTGAGATTCCTGCCGCTCTTGTATCGGAGGTTTGTTGTCGTATGCTTGTCACCCACGACTTTAGATGGCCGATGTACTCGTATTGTACCATGGTCGGTAGTGATGTAGACATTCACGTCTTTCTCACTTAGCTTTTCCAAGGCTTGTTTAAGTGGGCTGTTCTGGTACCATGATTTGGTGAGAGAGCGATATGCCTTTTCGTTACCCGCCAGCTCTTTGAGGACTTCCATCTCTGTGCGTGCGTGGGATAACATATCGATAAAGTTGTATACCACCACTGTCAGATCGTTGTTCATGTAGTCCAAGATGGTATCACCCATCTGGCGCGCTCCAGCTACATTCACCACCTTGAGGTAGTCTACTTGAAGCTCCTTACGCACTAATCGATTTACCTGTGATCGTAGTAGATTGGCTTCGTGCATATTTTTCCCCCCTTCTTCATGATCGTCCAACCACCAGGTACGATGGTGCTTCTTGATTTCAGAGGGAAGTAGACCAGCGAAAATGGCATTGCGGCTATACTGCGTGCTTGTCGGCAGGATACTGTAGAAGGACTTCTCTTCTTCTACCCGAAATAGACTTGTCACCAGAGGTTCTATGATCCTCCACTGATCAAACCGAAGATTATCAAGTAGGAAGATATAAGTCGGCTTGTCATTTAATTCTGGCAGTACATAGGACTTTAATAGGTTGTGGGACATCACAGGCGAATCATCACCACCTTGTATCCAACGTTCATAATTTTTCTCGACGAACTTGGCGAACTCAGCATTTGCCTCAGTCTTTTGCATCTGTAGGATCTCCATCATCTCGGTCGTGTCGGACTGATCCATCTTTAGCTCCCAAGAGATTATTTTCTTGTAGATTTCTACCCATCCTTCAAGATCAAGACCAGAATTGATCTCCATCAGTATCTTCCGGAATTCCTGCTGGTAATCTGTCATCGTTTTCTCGCTAACCAGACGCTGATTGTCGATGAGGCGCTTGAGAGTGAGGAGAATTTGATTTGGATTAACCGGCTTGATGAGGTAATCATCGATCTGTGAACCGATGGCCTCTTCCATGATGTTCTCTGCTTCATTCTTGGTGATCATGACAATCGGTACGTTGGCATTCATCTGCTTGAGTCGCGCGAGTGTCTCAAGACCGGTTATACCGGGCATACTTTCATCTAAGAAGATTACATCGATATCATTTGACTGCTGGAACTCCTCGAGGGCATCATGGCCATTGCTGACAGTGACGACTTCGTATCCTTTCTTTTCTAAAAAAAAGAGCTGCGGCTTTAGCATGTCGATCTCGTCATCGGCCCAGAGGATTTTGATCCCTGACATAGTGCTGAGGTTTTATCGGTAGTTAGGTAAAAGAGGATAAGGTCCTAATACTTATCATCGCTCCGGCGAGCCAAATGAACGGGCCCCGATTCTCATTTAGTATGGTTTTGCTGGTTTCGGAATGAAATTGGCGGTAGACTGTGGGTATGGCAAAAATCAAGATTCTAAATGATCCGATATATGGGCTGATCAGCTTTCCTTTTGAGATCATCTATGACTTGATAGATCATCCCTACTTCCAGCGGCTGCGTCGCATCTGCCAGGTTGGACTAACCAGCTACGTCTATCCGGGTGCCACTCACACGAGATTTCATCATGCCATTGGGGCCACACATCTGGCAGATCGGTTGATACAGACCTTGCGCAAAAAAGGCGTCGAAATTTCGGACGAAGAACATGAAGCATGCATGATTGCTACCCTTCTGCACGATATCGGACATGGACCCTTCTCTCATGCATTGGAGTTTCAACTCATCGAACAGCATCATGAGGACCTAACCAAAGAAATCATGCGGCGCTTGGATGATCTATATGCTGGCCGACTCGGTCTGGCCAGAGCGATTTTTGATAATCGATATGAGAAGCAATTCTTAATCGACCTCATATCAAGTCAGATCGATGTGGACCGCATGGATTATCTGAATCGAGACAGCTACTACACAGGAGTCGCTGAGGGAGTCATCGGATATGATCGCATCATCGCTATGATGAATGTCCAAGATGGAAGACTCGTGATCGAAAAGAAGGGTCTCCACTCTGTCGAAAAGTTTCTGATCTCGAGATATCTGATGTATCAGCAGGTATATCTCCATCCAGCCTCAATATCAGCCGAACAAATGCTGAAGTCATTCATAGCTGAGCTACAACTCAATCCGCCGTCCGATACAATTCAAGGACCCATGGAACGCCTTTTATCAAGGACATCTGAGGATCCCATCGGGGACTTTCTGCAGGTAGACGACTATGACATCTATCAATTACTGAAGTCATCTCAACGTAATTATGCTCCTATCATTCGACTCCTGGCCAGTGGACTGATGAATCGACGTCTCTTTAAGACCATCATCCAAAACAATCCGTGGACACCCCAAGAAAAGGATGACTTAATTGTTAAATGTTGCAACCTCCTGAACCTGCCAAAATCCAAATGTGGAAACATTGTTATTTTCGGCTGCGAGGAAAATTTGCTTTATCGTGATGAAGACGAAATAAGGTTTTCCTTGGGAGAGGAAACCCCATTGTTAACCTTGAGTCAATTAAGTAAGCTCCAGTATCAATTGGAGAACCCGGTTTTGCACTTCGTCACTTATCCCAAAGGTATGTAGACGCAGTGTCTCTGGAATGCTACTTTTACTCTAACGTGAATTCGAAAAGTCCTATTTATTCTTTAATCAAACGCTTTCAATAACTATGAAACATTTTAACTCACTAATGACGATGTGTCTGCTTTTAGGAGCACTGACTGCATACGCTCAGCCAGAGGCCGGAATGCCATCTGAGCCTGGGAAGTGCTATGCCAAGTGCCTCATCGCAGACCAGTATGAGACCGTAACGGAGCAAGTACTCGTAAAAGAGGCTTCATCTAAGGTGACGGTTTCTCCTGCTCAGTATGAGACAGTAACTGAGCAAGTACTGTCTAAAGAGGCCGGTACTACTCTAAGCGTAGTCCCTGCATCCTTTGAGACAGTAACCGAGCAAAAGCTTACGAAAGAGGCTTCAACAACGCTATCTATCGTACCTGCTAAGTTCGAGACTGTCACTGAGCAAAAACTTGCAAAAGAGGCTTCATCAACTCTGGCTGTTGTACCAGCAAAGTTTGAGACTGCTACAGAGCAAGTGCTCGAGAAAGAAGCCTACACAGAACTACGTGTGGTGCCAGCCAAATTCGAAACTGTCACTGAGCAAGTGCTCGTTCAGGAAGCATCGACTCAGCTACGTGTTGTACCAGCTGTCTATGAGACTGTGACTGAGCAGATCCTTGAGAAAGAGGCCTACTCTGTATTAACAGTGATTCCAGCTAAGTATGAGACTGTAACTGAGCAAGTATTGGTAAAAGATGCATACACAACGCTTTCCACTACACCTGCAACGTACGAGACGGTAACTGAGCAAAAATTAGCTCAAGAGGCCGGTACTCGTATAGAACGTGTTCCAGCTCAGTTCGAAACTGTGACTGAGCGCATTCAGACTGCAGCTGCATCTACCAAGTGGGTCAAGAAAAAGGCTGATCGTAACTGCCTCAGCGCTAACCCAGATGACTGTTTAGTATGGTGTCTCGTAGAGGTACCTGCACAGTTCCGTACAGTAACTAAGCAAGTGCGCAAGGCTTGTGATGCTGGATATACGGCAAGTGGAGATGATTGTATTCGTACGGTAGACGTTCCTGCTCAATACACGACAGTATCATACCAGAAGTTGGTTTCTCCAGCGTCAAGTTCTTCGACTGACGTACCTGCGAAGTACACGACTCGCACTTATCAGAAGTTAGTTTCTCCTGCAACGACGGAAACAAGAGAGATTCCTGCCAAGTACACGACTCGCAGCTATCAGAAGTTGGTTTCTCCAGCTACAACTACGGTTGTGGAGGTTCCTGCCAAGTATGAGACGAGAAGCTTTCAGAAGTTAGTTTCTCCTGCAACGACAGAGGTTGTTGAGATTCCTGCTAAGTATTCTACAAGAAGCTTCAAGCGTCTTGCTTCTGCTGCGGCAACTACATCTACTGATGTCCCTGCTACATATACGACTGTGTCTTACGAGAAATTAGTTAGTGATGCTCAGGCGAATTCAACCGAAGTACCTGCCACTTACGGTACAGTATCCTACCAGAAGTTGGCCAGCCCAGCAACTACGACATCAGCTGACATCGCAGCAAAATATGCGACTCGATCTTACAAGAAGTTGAGCAACGCTGCCGCGACTACAGTTGTAGAAACGCCAGCCCAGTACAACACCATCACTAAGCGAAACTTGGTGAAGGCTGGTGGATTCACGGAGTGGAGAGAGGTGATCTGTGACGCAGACATTACTCCAGACCTATATCGCAAAGTACAGCAAGCACTCGTTGATAAGGGTTACGATATCGGGCCTGCTGGTGTCGATGGTCGTATCGGTGCTGCTACAAAGGCAGCTTTGGTCAAATTCCAAAGAGAGAACAATCTCCCAATTGGAAATCTTGATCTGAAAACTCTCGAGGCGCTTGGCGTCCAGAGATAGTTACGAAGCACAACGAAGTAAAAAAGGTCATGCGGACGTCCCGCATGACCTTTTTTGTTTAGAGGTAATCTTATTCACTACTCGTGGATAACTCCCTGTAGTCGTAGGATAGTGATATGCCTACTTTTGCACTTAGAAAGGGACAACTCTTATGGACAGTGTATTCAGATTAATCGATCAAGAATTATCACGGCAGCGAAACGGTGCTGAATTGATTGCCTCAGAAAACTTCGTGAGTCGCGAGGTGCTTCAGGCTGTAGGCAGCTGTCTAACGAACAAGTACGCAGAAGGATATCCTGGTCGGCGTTATTACGGCGGTTGTGAGGTCGTGGACGAGATCGAGACACTGGCTATCGAGAGACTGAAACTTCTTTTTGGGGCAGAGTATGCAAATGTTCAGCCGCACTCCGGAGCACAAGCAAATGCTGCCATATTCCTCTCCATACTCGAGCCTGGAGATACGATCCTTGGTTTTGATCTGGCCCATGGAGGTCATTTATCACATGGCTCGCCTGTCAACTTCTCCGGAAAGGTTTACAACCCAGTCTTCTACGGAGTCGAACGAGACAGTGGTCTAATAGATATGGAGAAGGTAGAGGCCTTGGCCATAGAGCACAAGCCGAAGCTTATCATTTGTGGAGCGTCCGCTTATGCCCGGGATTGGGATTATGAACGATTCAGATCCATTGCCGACCAAGTTGGGGCTCTTTTGCTTGCCGATATCGCACATCCTGCTGGCTTAATCGCAGCGGGACTGCTGAATGATCCACTACCTCATTGTCACATCGTGAGTTCGACCACACACAAGACATTGAGAGGACCTCGAGGAGGGATTATTATGATGGGGAACGACTTCGAAAACCCGTGGGGACGGAAAACGAAAAAGGGAAAACCTATCATGATGTCTTCCGTCATGAATAGCGGCGTGTTCCCAGGTATGCAGGGTGGCCCATTAGAACATGTGATCGCCGCCAAGGCAATTGGGTTTGGTGAGGCGCTCCAGGACTCGTTCAAAGACTATGGAAGACAAGTGATCTCCAATGCTCAGACCATGGCAACGGGCCTGCTGAACAAAGGATATCAAGTCATCTCTAATGGTACTGATAACCATCTCATGCTCATCGATCTACGATCTAAAGGGGTGTCGGGAAAGCAGGCTGAGCAGGCACTCGTAGCCGCAGATATCACTGTGAATAAAAACATGGTGCCTTTCGATGATCGCAGTCCATTTGTTACATCTGGTATTCGGATTGGTACAGCAGCAATAACCACTCGAGGACTACAAGAGGATCAGTGCAGTCAGCTGGTTGATTGGATAGATCGAGTAATTACGAATCATGAAGACGAACATGTGATCAAGACGGTAAAGGGAGAAATCAATGAATTTATGTCTGCCTACCCCCTCTACGAAGAGGAACTGTCCGTTGCATAAAGCTCATCTGGATACGTAATCTTATAAAGGACCAATCCATTAGGTGGAGCGCTTAGAATGTGCTTGGGCTTCTCTCCTATGGAGACGGCACGTTCGAGATCCGCTAACGATAACTTGTTAAGCGCTACCTGCAAGGAAGTACCAACAATCAGTCTAACCATACCGCGCAGGAATCGATTAGCTGTGATATAATAGCTAAGCTGATTGTCATGGATTTCCCAGCGACTTTCTGTTACATCACATTTTGTGGTTTTTACATCCGTCTTTGTCTTACAGAATGTGGCGAAGTCAGTAGTCCTAAGAATTAACCTTCCTACTTGATGGAGTAAGTCCTCGTCAGCATGTTTTGCCAATGGAAGGAAGCTGCTATAGGATCCTTTGAATGGGTCTTTTTTGGTGTGAATGTGGTAGACATAAGATCGAGACAAGGCATCGAATCTGGCGTGGGCATCGTGTCTTACAGGGCGAATAGCTGACACCGAAATTGAATTTGGCAGCATCTGATCCAATTTGTACCGCAGTGTATCGAGAGGAAATTGTCCACTACATAGATCCACATGGAAGACATAGCCTTGACTATGAACTCCTGCGTCTGTCCGACCACAGCCAGTTATGTCAGTTGGATATCCAGTAAGAAGCGAGAGCTTATCCTCAATGACAGCCTGTACAGTGGTCGCATTCGGCTGTCGCTGCCAACCAGAATACGCAGTGCCGTCATAAGAAATGGATACGAAATGGCGCATAAGATGATGCTATGCCACCTTAAGTTTCTGGATGTTAGATTTGAGAATTTGACCTTCTGCATATGCCCGTGTGACTACGAATTCAGTCCTGTGTTGGTCACTGGGTAATTCGAACATGGCATCCGTCAGGATTTCCTCACAAATCGATCGCAGTCCTCGTGCGCCGAGCTTAAATTCCAACGCTTTTTCGGCGATATAGTCGATTGCCTCTTTCTCAAAACGTAAGTCAATGTTCTCCAACTCGAACAACTTGGTGTACTGCTTGACAAGCGCATTCTTCGGTTCTTGAAGGATGCGAATCATGGTCTCTTTGCTAAGTGGCTCTAAAAATGTGAGTACTGGCAGACGACCAATTAGTTCAGGTATCAGACCGAAGGCACGAATATCTTGGTGATTGATGTGCTTTAGTAGAGAACCTTCTTCGATATAGTCGCTCTCTTTCTTAAACCCAATCACCTGTGTGTTCAGGCGCTTCGCGATAATCTTATTTACACCGCTGAATGCCCCACCACAGATGAACAGGATGTTGGACGTATCGACAGTTATTAGCTTTTGCTCTGGATGCTTCCGCCCACCTTGCGGTGGAACATTGACTTCTGTTCCTTCGAGCATTTTGAGCAGGGCTTGCTGGACCCCTTCTCCCGATACATCGCGCGTGATAGAAGGGTTATCACCTTTGCGCGCGATTTTGTCGATCTCATCGATGTAGACGATGCCTTTTTCGGCCGCTTCTACATTGTAATCACATACTTGGAGTAGACGACTCAGCATGCTCTCCACATCCTCTCCTACATAACCAGCTTCTGTGAAGACAGTCGCATCAACGATAGCAAATGGTACGTCGAGAAAGCGCGCAATGGTTTTGGCCATTAACGTCTTACCCGTACCTGTCTCACCGACAAATAGAATATTAGATTTCTCAATCTCTACATCGTCAAGTGCACGGTTGTACTTCAGTCTTTTGTAGTGGTTGTAGACAGCTACAGACAGGTATTTTTTAGCATCTCCCTGACCTATGACATATTGATCCAGGTAGGTTTTGATATCAGTTGGAGTGATGTCTTCTGGCAAGTGATATGATTGCCCATCCTTTACTTCATCACTATGAAGTTCTTTTTGGACGATATCATAGGCCTGATCGATACAGGTCTCACAGATATGCCCATCTACTCCGGCAATGAGTAGAAGGGCATCTCCTTTGTCCTTGCCGCAAAAAGAGCACTTTGGTGTAGTACGAGAAGCCATCTATGGATAAATATAGGCGGAGCCCTTAGGCATTGTCGGCCTTACGTGACAAAACTTCATCTACCAGACCATATTCTTTGGCATCCTCAGCAGTCAACCACTTGTCACGATCACAATCCTCTTCGATCTGTTCTACTGATTTGCCAGTGTGATTTGACATGATCTCGTAAAGCTCATGTTTCATCGTTTTGATCAGATTATATGAGATTTCCATATCGCTAAACTGGCCTTGCATTCCTCCCGAAGGTTGGTGTATCATCACACGGCTATGAGGGAGGCAGCTTCGTTTCCCTTTCTTCCCAGCACATAAGAGAACAGCCCCCATAGAGGCGGCAAGTGAGGTGCAGATTGTATTCACATCTGGGGTCACATACTGCATCACATCATAGATACCGAGACCAGCGATCACGCTACCACCTGGACTGTTGATGAACATCTGGATATCCATCTTGGGATCAGTACTCTCTAAGAAGAGCATCTGGGCCTGGACTACATTAGCGACATAGTCATTAACTGGAACTCCCATAAAGATCACACGGTCCATCATCAGTCTGGAGAAAACATCCATTCCAACGACGTTCATCTGCCGCTCCTCTATGACCTGAGGCGTAAAACCTTCGATCTGAGGAATAGAATTGTGCATGTACTTTTCCAAATGCATGGAGCTCATGCCCATGTGCTTAGTGGCGTATTTCTTGAATTCTTCTTGGCTATACATAGTGTCGAGTTTGGGTAAAGGAACGGTTAGCTCTCGGCATTGTTCTTTTGGAAGTCGTCGATCATTTGTTGATACTCTTCCATATTGATCTTTCTCTCAGCTAAGGTGACACGCTCCATGATCTGGTCCAACACCTCCTGACTGAGGAGTTCTTCGTACTCCTTTTGTACTGATTCTTGGTTTTGCATCATGCGATCTCCAATACCATCAAAGTCCAGATCTCCCATCTGACCATATCCATACTGCGCGAACTGTGCCTTAAACTTCTCGACAAGAGAAGCCCTTATGGCCTCAGGAGTGATATTGATTTCGTACTCCTTTGCGAGCTTTTGTTTGATCAGCGTCCAAGTGAGATTTTTGGTAAAGTCGCTGTATTCTTCATCCACCTGATCTTCACTTAGCTTGTCATTGGTCGCGATTAACCAGCGCTTCAGAAAAGTGTCAGGAAAGTCGTAATAATTAGAGTCGATAAGAGATTCAAGGATTCGGCGCTTCGTGATAGCCGTAGCCTGCGAAGCATAGTATTTCTGTAATTCTGTACGCAAAAACTCTCGTGCATCCGCCTCTGACTTGATATCCTCAGAGAATAGTTTGGTAAAGAACTCTTCATTCATCTCTGCAGGAACTAATCGCTTCGCCCCTTTGAGCTGTACTTTAAACTGTCGACCTATCCCCTCAGGAGCATCCTTTAGGAAGTACTTGGATACGTAATCCTCAGAGGCATTCTTTTCAAACTCATAGATATCAACATCCATCTCAAAGCCTGCAGTCCTGCCGATGATCTCATCTCGATAATGTGAATTGAGCCGATCGGGCATGAAGGTGATATCGCCTGTCCACTCTGCGTCGTCCGCTAACGAGGTGATTGATGCTGATACGATATCCATCACCTCAACTGGTGCATCAATTTCTTCTTGAGTACCGTTGCGCTTGCGAAGGTTGTCCAACTCCTCGTCTATCTCTGTATCGCCAAAGCCAACTTCATAGGTATCGTATGAAACACCCTCTAATCCATTGACCGTAATCTCAGGTGCGAGTCCGAGATCAAATTTGAATGGATAGTCCACTAAGTTCTTCGGATCAAAATCAATCAACTGTTGGTCCGGCGCAGGTAAGGGGTTTCCAAGGATATCCAGCTCATGTTCGACGATGTAGTCGCCTATGGCTTTTTGCATCTTATCATTAATCAATTCCCCGAGTATGGATTTACCAAACATCTTACGGACCGCACTAAGAGGTGTTTTTCCCTTTCGAAATCCCTTGAGGTGAGCTTTATTCTGCTGTTTGCGAAGTTCTTTTTCAAACTCAGTCTTGTAATCATCTGTCTCGATGACCACATTTAACTGTGAGGTCAAATGACCTGTCTGGATAAGTTCTGTTTTCATGGAGGGAGATTAGATGTGCATCCTCACGAAATGCTCTGTGGTGGTGGCAGAGCCGAGTGACATCATAGTTGGAAAAAAAGTGCGGGTGGAGGGACTCGAACCCCCACGCCGTGAAGCACCAGATCCTAAATCTGGCGTGTCTACCAATTTCACCACACCCGCATTCGAATGAGCGCGCAAATATAAGTCCTTTGCTAATTATTGGCTCGCAATAATTATCCTCGTCAAACCTGCTTACTCCTGGATCGTAATCGAGTGGATCTGATCTCCTTGTCGGATGTCATCGATGACGTCTGCCCCTTCGATGACCTTACCAAAACAGGTATGGTTACGGTCCAAATGGGCTGTATTATCTCTACTATGACAGATGAAGAACTGTGATCCTCCTGTGTCTCGACCTGCATGAGCCATACTCAGCACTCCGCGCTCGTGATACTGAAGTTCACCATCCAACTCACAAGGAATGTGATAGCCCGGTCCACCAGCACCTGTTCCATCTGGGCAGCCACCTTGAATCACGAAGTTGGGAATGACTCTATGAAAGGTCAATCCATGATAGAACTCCTTCTTCGATAGGTCAACAAAATTTGCGACTGTCTTGGGTGCATCATCTTGGTACAACTCTACAATCATGGTACCCTTGTCAGTTACGATCTCAGCTCTCATAGTTTTGCCTTCATTTGAGCCGCGAAATAACGACTTCAACGCCATTGATTCTCATCTTAGACATAAATCTCACGCACTTGGCCCATGAATCATAAGGTGGCTCTGGCATTTATCTTTTTCACAGTTCTCCTGGATGTGATCGGTTTTGGAATCATCATCCCGGTCCTCCCAGCACTTATAGAGGATCTAACTGGACAGGGAATGAGTAGTGCTGCCGCTTATGGAGGGATGCTGTTGATTGCTTTTGCAGTAATGCAGTTCTTGTTTTCACCTGTCATGGGAGAACTAAGCGATCGATACGGAAGACGGCCTGTACTCCTGTTAGCACTTCTTGGTCTTGGCATAGATTACATCATACATGGGTTAGCCACCTCGATTGGCTGGCTATTTCTTGGTCGCTTGTTAGCTGGAGTCACGGGGGCAAGTCACACGGTGGCCATGGCCTACGTGGCCGATGTTAGTACCGAAGAGAACAAAGCCAAAAATTTTGGATTGATCGGAGCGGCATTCGGACTGGGATTTATCATCGGACCGAGTATCGGGGGCATATTCGGTGCTATCGATATCCGCCTTCCATTTTACATCGCCGCCGGATTGGCATTGGCGAATACGGTTTTTGGCTTCTTCGTCCTGCCGGAGTCGTTGTCTAAAGAGAATAGACGTGAGGTGAGTTATCGCAAGATGATCCCTGGATTATCCTTACTTCGATTGGGAAAGTATGCTGGTCTTGGCGGTCTCATCATCGCCCTATTTCTGGCAAACATCTCTGGTCAAGCCCTTCCTACGGTTTGGTCCTTTTATGGTATTGAGCGATACGATTGGTCGGAGGCTCAGGTGGGTTATAGCCTATCTTTTGTTGGGCTGCTGGTGGCCATCGTTCAAGGTGGGTTCATCGGAGTAGCGACAAAGAGATTTGGTGAGAAGAGTGTCATCATCATTGGTTTTGCGCTCTGCAGCGTTGGAATGTTTCTCTTTGGCACAGCCAGTGAGGCATGGATGCTGTACATCTTTTGCATTCCATATGCTCTGGGAGGGATTGGTGGACCTACGCTACAAGGGCTCATCTCCAATCGCGTCTCTGTCAAGGAGCAAGGAAACCTACAAGGGTCTCTAACGTCCATGATTAGCATCACGACCATAATCGGTCCTGCTATGGCAGCCTCACTCTTTTACCTTTTTACAAAAGAAGAGTCGGATATCTACTTACCCGGTGCATCATATTTCGCTGCAGCAGCATTATTGGTGGTCTCGACGCTGATGGTCATTATCACATTTAGACGATCAGAGGCATCAGCGAATTAAACACCAAGATCTGCACAGATGGCTTCAATTCTCTTATGCAGTAAGACCTGTTTTTCCGCGTATTCCTGTTTTGAATCAAGTGTTGTGTGAACGCTGCAGTAGAACTTAATCTTTGGTTCGGTTCCCGAGGGTCGTGCTGAGACGATACTTCCATCAGCAGTAAAAAACTGTAGAACGTTGGATACAGGTAAGTCAATTGAGCTCTTTTCATCAGTCAACAAGTCATGGTCGATCTGAAGCTGATAATCCTTGATTCGAACCACATCTACATCCCCCAATGTCTTTGGTGGATCGTTCCTGAAGGTGGATATCATCTGCTCGATTTCTTCCGAACCGGACTTCCCTTTTTTGGTGAGTGCAACGAGCTTCTCTTGGTACAATCCATGCTCGACATAGGTGTCCAGTAGCGCGTCATACGGTGATTTGCCCTCATTACGATAATAGGCTGCCATCTCAGCCAACATCCCGCATGAAACCACCGCATCCTTATCTCGAGCATGCTCTCCTACTAAGTATCCATAGCTCTCCTCACCCCCGACGATAAAACTCTTAGCACCTTGATTAGCAGACATCAATGCTCCGATGTGCTTAAACCCTGTAAGCGTATTGTAGCAATCTACTCCATATGATTCGGCGATTCGATCTAATAGATAGGTTGTGACGATAGTCTTTACGATGTACTCAGACCCAGCGAGTCTGCCACCGTTGGACCATCGATCCAGAACATACCCAAACAGAAGTACTGCTGTCTGATTTCCATTAAGCAGGATGTGTTGATCACGATCGTTTTTAATAGCTATCCCAACACGATCTGCGTCTGGATCGGTAGCCATAACTAAGTCAGCATCAACATCCTTAGCAAGCTTAATCGCCATAGCAAGCGCTTCTGCCTCTTCGGGATTAGGATAGATTACCGTAGGAAAGTTACCATCTACAACCATCTGCTCCTGAACCAGATGAATATTAGTGAATCCCAATTTCTTCAAGTAATCGGGCACCAGAACTCCACCAGTACCGTGAATTGGTGAGAAGACTATGCTAATGTCATGTTGTGCCCTGATAGCTTCAGGCGATAAGCTGAGTCGAGTCAACTCCTCGAGATACATCTCATCGACCTCCGCACCGATAAGGTGTATGAGGCTATCATCTCCATCAAATTTGACATCCTCAGCAGTCACCTGACGCACTTCGGTCAGTACAGCTTTATCAGCTGGGCTGACGAGTTGGCCACCATCGTCTCCGTATGCTTTGTAACCGTTGTACTCCTTCGGATTATGAGATGCGGTTAGCATCACACCACTCTGCGAACCAAAATGGCGAATGGCGTAAGATAACTCAGGTGTGGGGCGTAACCCTTGGAAGAAGTAGACCTCGATACCATTAGCAGAAAACACATCAGCGGTCACCTTGGCTAAAGTGTCAGAATGGTTACGACAATCATGTGCCACTACTACTGAGATGCGTTTCCCAGCATAGTTCTTATTCAAGAAGTTGGCCAAGCCTTGCGTGGCCATACCTATGGTGTAGCGATTGACCCGGTTGGTTCCAGTCCCCATGATCCCTCGAAGACCCCCTGTCCCAAACTCCAGCTCTTTGTAAAAGGCTTCCACCAAGGCCGTATGATCATCATTGTCGAGTAGAGCTTGTACTTCTTGCCGCGTCTTGGAGTCAAAGGCTTCTGATCTCCAGTAGTCGATGCGCTCTTGGGTTTGGGGGTCGATAGTCATCTTGAGTTTGTATGCTTTTAGTGCTGCGGAGATAGATTTAGTTGCCAGTGGCCAACTCAGGATCTAATAGATCATAAAACTGGTTGAGCTTTGGCAGGATGATGATTCGTGTCCGGCGATTGATCGCTCTTCCATCAGCAGTGTCATTTGATGCGAGAGCGTTGTATTCTCCTCGTCCTGCGGCGATGAGGCGATTTGGATCTATGTTATATCGCTCCTGCAAAACGCGTACTACTGAAGTCGCCCGCTTGACACTCAGGTCCCAGTTATCATTCATGCAGCTACTTTTGATCGGAACATTATCTGTATAGCCTTCCACCATGACTTCTAATTCAGGTCTGCTCTCTATGATCTGAGCGATCTTACCTAATACCTCGTTAGCCCTTGGAGTGAGTAGACTGCTACCGCTTTGATAGAGCATCTTATCAGACAGATTTACGAACACTACAGTCTTATCGACCTGGATATCCACATCTTGATCAGCGATACCTTGAGCCAAGACACTTTTGAGGTTAACGGCCAAGGCCAAATTAATTGAGTCAGCCTTGCTCTTAGCACCTAAGAGATACTTGATGTATTCATCCCTGCTTTCTAATTGGGAGAGGGTCTCTTTGATATTTTGGTTGGCTTCCCGAGTCAATACGGTAAGGTCACCTACTTGAGACAGTTGCTTGTCGCGCTGACTTTTGAAATCTGAGACTTGATCTCGAAGGTCAGCGATCTGCTCTTCACGGAGCTGCAAGTTGCTCTTGACTGTTCCTACTTCTACTTGTAAGCTCTCTTTTTCCGATTCAACGGAAGCTAACCTTGCGATGTAATCGTCTACTGACTCTCGACACTCTTGCAGCTGATCACTCGTGACAGCTAAGTCCCGCTGTGAAAGATTGAGCTCATCTTGGAGTGAAGCAAACTGTTTTTTGCTCACACATGAACAAAGGCTTAGTAGGACGCTAATGAGAAATACTGCGCTAAAACGAGACATAAGAATAAGAGTTAGTTAGACTGGATATGACGTAAGCTAATCACTATATGTTTTACAGCAAAAAGGAAAAATCACAAGTAAAGTCATGCTTATCATGGCCTCTTCTTCGAGCATTTCACAACGAGCGAATCCTATTTTTTCCTTCACCTTTATTCCAGCAAGACATCTCTATATGAAGCAACTCGATTCGCCGCTTCCCGCTCAAGAATCTCTTTGGATCAGTGAGTTAATCCGAGACGTTAGATCTGAGTTTGATCAGTACGATGCAGGACACGACTGGTGGCACGTCGTACGAGTGTGGAATAACGCGGTGACCATTTTAAACGAGTTAAAAGAATTAGTGGATTGCACAGTAGTCCTTCTTGGTGTTATTCTACATGATATCGCAGACGCCAAATTCTATGATGGCGATGAAAGCATCGGCCCTACGATGGCCCGCCAAAGGATGAGATCTTACTCTATAGATAGCGAGAGAGTCGAACACGTGGTACAGATCATCACACATATGTCCTACAAGAACAGCTTAGATGGAATCACCTGGTCTTCTCCTGAGATGGTCATCGTGCAGGATGCAGATCGCCTGGATGCAATCGGCGCCATCGGGATCGCAAGAGCATTCAGCTATGGCGGGTTTAAGCAGCGCAGCTTTTATGACCCTGCTCTCAAACCCCAACTACAGTTATCTAAGGAAGACTACAAAAAGCAGCAGTCCCCTACGATGAATCACTTCTACGAGAAGCTGCTATTGTTAAAAGATCAGTTCCACTCTTCCACAGCTCGACGAATGGCTGAAGAGAGACATCAGTTTATGCTGTCTTTTGTCGAGAGGTTTTATGATGAATGGTATGGCGACCATGTACCAGAAGATCCATTTGGTTTGGATCATCTCAGACGATGAATCTGCGGTCCTCGACATTGATCTCACTGTGCTGGCTAATTGAAGTATTCTGCCATTTCGGTGTCACAACGGTACCACACTACTCCTACCTGATGTGCGTCATCTATCTCCTGACCGGGATTGCCATCAGTATGTTGGCGCTCAGGGTACAACAAGAGATCCCTCAAGGTGAGAGTTTATCACCATTTGTGATTGTGCTATTTGGAATGGTTGTCATACTTGGGAGCCAGGACATCCTGAGCAGTCATTTGGCACGTTCGCCAATCGACTTTCATGATGCAGACATGTTACCAGTCTTGCAGACGATGGCTGCACGGTTTCTTTCGACTCAGGAGGTCTACGCTATTATCCCTTGGATTTGGGACGGAATGCAACCGATATATCTTCCCGCATTCTGGATGCCATATTGTCTGACCGAGGTTCTCGACATGGATATGAGGTGGGTTTCCATTGTATCTTGCTGGTTTGGATTACTCTTATGGCTGCGTCTTGCGAGTCAGCAAGTCTTAACTCGTCTGAGCTGGCTGCTTACAGCGATCAGTACGATCAGCTTATGGTCCATTTGGATGCATCTGGACTTTATCTTTTTCACACTTACTCAGGAAGGGCTGATTGTAGGCTATCTCTCCATCCTTTGTGCCGGCATCCTACTTAATAGCAGGTGGTTGACTTGGAGTGGCATCTTTCTCTGTCTCATGAGCAGATATTCCATCGTACCATGGATGGTCGCCATTGCTATCCTCAGTATCTGGAAGCCCTCTCTAAAAAAGTACAGTGCATATTTTTTGAGTGCTGGAATTGTCGGTCTAATCCTGCTATTTGCTGTTGGAGCACTTCCAAATTATTGGACGGTCTTTGCAGATGTACCCGGGGGCTATCAGATCGACTTGATCGCTAATCCTGAGAAATATGCACCGGTGATTCAGCAAAGCCTGGGAGTGATCAGTCTCATGCCCTCTGAAGTCTATAAGTGGTGGCCGCAACTATACCTGTTACTTCTCTTCGTGATCCCTATCTCTTTTTTGGGAAGTCTAAGATTGGTTAATCATGGTAAGACCGTCTTTGGACCACATATCATTCTGGGTTGCTTGAAATTAAGCCTTACCATCTTTTATAGTTTTCTAATTATCCCTTACCACTACTTATTCTATCCCAGTACTTGCGTGACCGTGTTTTTAATCTTGTCTTGTGAGCGGAGATTTAAGTTTGCTTGATGAATGATGCGATACAGCTGCAATCGAATACCTCGCAATGATCTACATTCGAGTATGTCATAAGAATCTCAAGGATGCCTAAAATCATGCTGCTACTACTGATCATCGGACTTTGTTTTGCCAATCAATCGTGCACTCAGGAGGAAGAAGTGCCGGCGATACCTACAACTCCAACTGCTCCTTCGCAACCCGTGACCCCAAAAGACTGGAACGATGCCATATTGGTCTGGAGCGATGAATTTGACGGTGATGCTGTTGATACCAGCAAATGGCTCTTTGAGACAGGTGATCATGGATGGGGCAACAGTGAGCGGCAAAACTACACTGCTGGGTCCAATGCCATGGTGAGTGACGGTACTCTCAAAATCATCACCACTCTTGACAATGGTCGCTATGAGTCTTCTCGTCTGAATAGCAAAGAAGCCTTCAAGTACGGACGTATGGAGGTGCGCGCCAAGATCCCTGAGCACAAAGGACCTGGCCTTTGGCCTGCGATCTGGATGTTAGGTGAAAATATCCAAGAAGCTGGATGGCCACTATGCGGAGAACTTGATCTCATGGAGTACGTCAGCTTTGATCCTGGAAAAGTTCATCAAACCATCCACAGCGAAGCTAACAACCATACTAAGGGTACTCAGATCTCATCAGGAGCCCGATCTCTACCGACCATAGACGAGGAATTTCACAACTACGGAATGCTTTGGGACGAGACGACGTTGAGATTTTACATTGACGATATCGAAAATGTAATGCTACGATTTAACCAGCCTCAAATTCGGTCGCAAGAGAACTGGCCATTTGACCAACCCTTCTACTTTCTTCTCAATACCGCTGTTGGTGGATCATGGGGTGGCCAACAGGGTATAGATGATTCGATATTCCCAGCCGTTTTCGAGATCGACTATGTCAGAGTATATCAGTTTGATTAGGTCGTGATCAGGCGATCGCAATCTTAGCTATGACGTCGTGTAGGAGTCCTTCGTCGGCGCGTGCTCCCATGTAGCCCTTGCTTTTCGCGTCCGTCATGATGAGTAGGGAGTAGATCTTGCGCAGCCCACGGGCAGAGTAGTTCTTGGCGGTGCGAATGCATTCATCTGCTCCATAGTAGCCAATGACTTTTTTGATCACAGACTCTTGTCGTAGATGTTGCTGAGCGACGATGCTGCGCTCGATATGAGTTGTCAAAAAGACTAAAATCTTGACTAACGGCTCTCTCTTGGCATTGGCGACCAAATTTGTGGCGATGACCTGCATCTGAGGGACATTTCTATGAGAGATCGCATCGATCAGAGAGAAGATGTTGTACTCCTTACTAATACCAACATAGGTCTCGATGTGCTCTATAGTAATGGTTGTGTTCTCACCAGGACCAATAGTAAGGACCAAGGGCGCGATTGAAAAAGGCAAATTGCTCATATACGTATCCTGAATACCAGGCTATGAAAAGCTCAGTGAGATATGCCACTCCAACTATAGTCCCTGTTGCCAGAATCACTTTGTTCATGGATTCGATGTGACCCATTGTGATGTAATTCTCTAAGCCCAGCACTTTGCGCGTTATCAACATCAATGTCAATACCATCGCGAATCCTGAAAAAATCGCTCCTGCTACGAAGTAAGGAGGGAAAATAGTCGTATGCCAACCTGGTATGACAGAGGTTGCAAAGTCAAAGCTCACTATCGTATGTACCGATAGTACAAGTGGAGTTGCTATTCCTGCTAAGACAAGCGAGAGTGCTTCCCATCTCTGCCAGTGTTTGGCTCTACCTGTCCAACCGAAGCACAAGAAATTATAAATCCGCTTGCGTATTCCGGTTGCCCGATCCCTCACGGTAGCAAAATCTGGGACCAATCCAGCATACCAGAACAATACCGATACCGTGAAATATGTAGAGATCGCAAAAACATCCCAGAGAAGGGGACTATTGAAGTTCGGCCAGAGCGTTCCACGAGTATTTGGATATGGGAAGATGAACATAGCCATCCAGATACGTCCCATGTGAATTAGTGGAAAAAGTCCCGCACACATCACCGCAAAAATGGTCATCGCTTCAGCAGCACGGTTAACTCCAGTACGCCATTTCTGTCTGAACAATAATAGGATGGCCGAAATCAAAGTACCGGCGTGGCCTATACCCACCCACCATACAAAATTGGTGATATCCCATCCCCATCCGATGGTTCGGTTGAGGTTCCAGGTCCCGATGCCATGCCATATCGTCCAGACGATACAGAATACCATAAACAGGAGCAAACTCACTGAGATCAAAAATGCGACCCACCATGTCGTCTTGGGTGCCTGCTCTGTGGAGCGAGTCAGATCTACCGTGATATCATGATAGGACTTTCCACCCTGTACTAACGGCTCCCGAATTGGACTTACTGTTGCACTCATATGCTATCCGCTTAGATGGTTATGCTTCCAGAGATACGTCTCTGTTGTTCACTTTCATAGTGTACTGGACGGATGATCTGGTATTGGTTTCTTCTAATACAATCATATTCAGAGGTGACGTAAACGCCTTGTGCAGTTCACCGTCTTTATCATTCTGATCGCCGAATGTGATAGCCCCCGTTGGACATGCTGTCTGACAAGCGGTGCGCACATCCGCATCAACTAAACGCCGCCCTTCTGTCTTGGCAGCAAGCTTACCTTGCTGAATTCGCTGAACACAAAAGCTACACTTCTCTATCACCCCTCGTGAACGAACGGTCACATCTGGGTTAAGCACCATACGTGTCAAATTATCTGCACCAAAAGGCACCTCCTCACCATTTACCTTCACCTGATTAGCAGGGAAGATGTCTGCGGTTGTATAATCCAGCCAATTAAAGCGTCTGACTTTGTAAGGACAGTTATTTGCACAGTACCTCGTACCAATACAACGGTTGTAGGTCATCTGATTCAGACCTTCGGAGCTATGATTTGTGGCATTGACAGGGCAGACATTCTCACATGGCGCATTATCACAATGCTGACACATCATCGGCTGATATACCACATTTGGGCTCTCTATATCACCATAGTAGTATCTATCGATACGCAACCAGGCCATCTCCTGATGTCGTGAGATCTGCTTCTTACCAACTACAGGGATATTATTCTCTGCCATACACGCTACTGTGCATGCTCCACATCCGGTACACGAATTAAGATCAACGTGCATACCCCAGTGGTGCCCTTGGCTATACTTCTCTTCTACGTATCTGCTGTAAGGGTAGAGAGTCTCTTGATTAAGACCTTCATGATGTTCTCGCTCATGAATGAGATCATCGACCTTTTGCTCTAACTCATCAACATGTGCATGTCGAATGATCGACCTCTTAGTGAGAGAACCCTGGTATCCCTTGGCGATATTGCCATAACCCGGAGCCAAAGTAGCTTCATCTGCGTTGATGATGTCGCCAGTCTTCTCAGGTGCAGTGACTCCCATTGTATCGAAGTACTGCACACAACTGAACTCTTTTTCTTTACCCTTACTTCGGGATAAGCTAACATCCGTTGCGAAGTAGTGAAGGCGATCTCCTGACATCGTCATCGCGTCATTCACATTGACACCAATGCCCTGAGCAGCCATACTACCCATATCGCGTCCATAACCCATATGTAGGGCTACGGTACCTGGCATCTGTCCAAATTGCTGGATCACAGGAACCCGATATGTTGTACCGTTGATCGTAAGATCCGCAAGATCACCATCCTCTAAACCATTGAGCGCTTTGAATCGCTTGACTCCGTCAAAATCGACAGGTACGGCCAAGTAATTACCCCATGCACATCTTGTAACTGGGTCTGGCATTTCTTGGAGCCATGGATTATCGGCGAACTGCCCATTTCCAACAGCTATTGACTCAGTGAATTGGATTTCTAAATCACTCTCACTTGGAGCGCTGATCCTACCCAAAGCTTGGCCCACATTACCTGAAAAAGCGCTCTCAGGCTTATCGACGCTGTACTTATAGACTCCATCTTGGAGCGTCTTATCAAAAAATCTCTGGAAACTCAGAAAACCAGAATTAGAGTCAAAGCGCTCTTCTTCCCAAGTGGTTTTTAAATATTCAAAATATGGTTGCTCAGCCTCCGTGTCCAAAGTGGGCGACTCCGCCCAGACTAACAAGGAATGCTCTGCCTGCCTTGTATCAAATAAAGGAGCTATTGTTGGCTGCATCAACGAAATCATACCACGCTTAGGCTCTGCATCTCCCCAACATTCAAGGTTATGATGAACAGGTGCTACAATACTGGAAGCAGCGTTGGTCCGATTAGCGAAATAGCCAAGAGAGATACAGTTGGTGACCGAAGAAATCGCCTCTGCCAACCCGGGTAAAGATGCGTACTCAAACAAAGGATCACCGCCATGGAAAACGACCGTGTCAACTGCGCCTGCGTTAATATCAGCTACTAACTTGACCAACTCTCTCTCGTCACCTTGTCGCTGCAGAGAGGCGTGATCAAACGTGATCGTTTTGCCGTAATTACCTAATTCACTATTGATTGCATTCACCAATGTTTGCACATTGGCGTCATTGCTTCCGCTCACTACGAGAGACTTACCCTTGGCAGAAAGCAGCTGTCGTGCTAAAGCGTCGATAGCATTCTGTGCCTTTTCATTCAGGGGTGTATTTCCAGCACCACCAGTAAGCACTTGATAGAGATATGCCACGGCCGCAGGCTGCTCCGAAGGTCTAACCAAGATCCTATTATCCGCATTGGAGCCAGTTAGCGACATCTGTGCCTCTACTTGGACATGCTTTGACATCTTAGCATGCTTGATGTCTTTGATCTTACGGCCTTTGATATATCGATTACTATACTCGATAGGTGATATCCAAGTGCCTAAGAAATCAGCATCAAATCCAACAATGATTTCGGCTTTGTCAAAGTGATAATCGGGAATCACTCGATCACCAAAATCAGTCTCATTGGCCGTTAATATGGCGGCAGATGAAACAGGATCGTAGGTGGTAATTTGTGTCTGTGGATATTTCGCTACAAACTCTCCGACAGCCTTCTTTGCGGTAGGGGAAAGTATCGTACGTGTAACAATCCGAATTCCTTTAGAATTCTGGAAGATTTGCTTTGCCTGAGCGTCTAATGCTGACCACTCCACCTGCTCATCATCAATGGTTGGTCTCTTCAACCGATTAACATCGTAAAGCCCCAACACCATACCCTGAGTACGTGCTGAAGTACCGCCTTTTGTGATGTCTGAAAGTACATTACCCTCTACCTTGATCGGACGACCGTCTCTGGTCTTGACTAAGATCGGACAGTAATCACCTCCATCCACAAAAGATGAAGCGTAGTAAGTGGCAACACCTGGCACGATAGCGTCAGGCTTAACCACATACGGCATAGCTCTTTTTACCGGGATATTACAGCTGGCCACAGTGGCCGCACTGATACTGAAACCCATGATCTTGAGAAAGTCCCGCCGATTAGCAGCGACATCCTCAACACCGTCGCTATCAGCGATTGTATCAACGATGCTTGGTGGATTCATCTCCTCCTGAGCAGATGCAATAAATGCTTCGTCAGCAGTAAGATCCTTCTCCCCTATCCAAATCCCTTCAACTTTTGTACCCATCAACTATACGTTGTTCTATTAATAGTGGCATTTCTGACACTCCAGACCGCCAATATCTTCGACGGTAACTTTTTCTTTCTTTCCTGAAGTCAACTGATCGTGATATGCTTCGTAGCTGGCATAGTATTCATTGTCCTCGAATTGGACCTCAGTCTTCCGATGACAATTAATACACCATCCCATACTAAGTGGTGAGTGTTGCTGCACGACCGCCATCTCTTCAATCTTACCGTGGCATGTTTGGCATTCTACCTGACCTACCTTGACATGTTGCGCATGATTGAAATAGACGTGATCTGGCAGGTTATGTATGCGCACCCATTCGATAGGCCCCTGAATTTTTTTCTTCTGTGCATTAGTCAGAGACGTTTTGATTCCTTCCCATTGTTCCTTCACAATCTGGTCACCCTTCTTGTCTAACTCGTTCAATGCTGCCTCATCGAGATAATTCTGAGAGATCCACTTTGTATAAACCTCTTTTATCTGATCCTCAGAATAGTCATCATATCCTTCGAGATACTTTCCAGTGGATGGATCATAACCAATGGACGCATAAATCTTTGTGAGCTCTGCTGTACCATACTCAGACCCAACCTGAATGGCAGAGTGACAATTCATACACGTGTTAGTGGCCGGAATCACAGAATGCTTGGAGCGTCGCGCGCCGTCATGACAGTACTGACACTCGATTTTGTGTAACCCAGCATGGGTCTCGTGAGAGAATGCAATGGGTTGATCTGGTTTGTAGCCTTGCTGACGCCCTAAGTTGATTGCTCGATTTACGGTCTGGTAACCACCGAATACGATCAGGCCAAAAATTAAGAAGCTAACTACTCTCTTTGTGAATATTCTTTTAAGCAGTGGCTTCTCCTCATACTCAAGCCCCTCTTTTGCGGCAACAACCTTGTCAAGGCCTCCAATGATGCGCGTTAACACGAGTGCCAAAGCTCCCAATACCCCAAAAAGGATGTAATACAACCAATTGTACTGACCAGTCTTAGGACCTACTTCAACTCCCTCTCCCCCTGCAGCAATCGCTGCCTCGGGCACCTTGGTATATTGCGCGTTGATGTAAAGCAGCAAGGATCCTATTTCATCATCGGTCAGATTCGGATAAGCGTTCATTACTGTTGGCTTCCATTCTTCCCACAATTCGACGGCACGAGGATGCCCAGCCTTGATCATGGCTTGGCTATTGCGTATCCATGCATAGAGATCCTCCTGTGGATATTCGGCCCATCTCTCCTCAACTCCACCAAGCGCCGGACCAGTGGCCTTCGTCTTCATGTCCTTCGAGTGGCACTGGGCGCAATAGTTTCGGAAGATAGTTTTACCCGCGTCGGCAGAAGCCTGCCCAGTTAACTGGAAGGCCAGAGACAGAGCAATAAGTAAAACGAATCCTGTAAATCCTTTTCTCAGCATTATGACTCCTTTGAGAGGTAAACAGACCTTATTTCGCCTGGATTTTGCTGCAAAATTAACCCGCAGAGCATATTCAAAGCATTAAGCATTTCTACCCTTTTTTATTAAGACCTTGTCCAGACTAATTAAATTGAGACCGCAGCTTTGATGTGTGGATGAGGATCATAACCTGCTAATTCGAAGTGTTCATATCTGAAATCCTCAATATCCATCACATTAGGATCAATCTTCATAACGGGAAGGTTACGAGGCTCCCTTTCGATCTGGAGACGAGCCTGCTCTAAATGATTCGAATACAAGTGCACATCACCGAATGTATGAACGAACTCTCCGACACCGAGATCACATACCTGGGCGATCATCATGGTGAGCAGGGCATATGATGCGATGTTGAAAGGCACGCCTAAAAAGGTATCCGCAGAGCGCTGATATAACTGACATGAAAGCTTGCCATCAGCGACATAAAATTGAAATAGACAATGGCAAGGCATAAGAGCCATCTCCTGCAATTCCCCGACATTCCATGCACTTACAATCATCCTTCGAGAATTGGGATTCTTCTTGATTGTGTCGATGACCTCGGCTAACTGATCATGGATCTTCCCATCGGCTCCTTCCCATCGTCGCCATTGCTTGCCGTAGACAGGGCCCAGATCACCACTTTGATCTGCCCACTCATCCCAAATACGAACCTTATTTTCTTGGAGATAGCGGATGTTCGTTTCTCCTCGAATGAACCAGAACAATTCGTGGATGATGGAGCGTAGGTGTAGCTTCTTGGTCGTCAACAAAGGAAAACCCACAGCCAGATCAAATCGCATCTGATACCCGAAACAACTTCGCGTCCCAGTTCCCGTACGATCACCTTTGTCTACGCCGTGATCTAAGATATGCCTAAGTAGTTCTATGTACTGTTTCATCTCTGGGCGGCAAATATGTGAATTTTTATAATATGTCTCTACCAGCCTTGCGCATCGCTTTAACCAGAGTTGTCGAAGCAACTTAGGATACAGATTTGCCAATATTCGACCTGCTAAATCCGCGTTCTGATCACACTTTTGTGCCAATTGAACAACAGCAACAATGAGACTGGAAAATAAGATAGCAATCGTCACTGGAGGAGCTCGTGGAATAGGTGAAGCCATCTGTGAGCAATTTGTCAAAGAAGGTGCTCGCGTCATCATCTGGGACCTGCTGGATCATGGGCAAGAAGTCGCAGATCGACTTGGTCCAAATGCCTCATTCATGAAGCTATCGATCACCTCAGCGGATGAAGTGAATAAGGCTGTCGACGAGGTGCGTAAGATGCACGGTCAAATTGATATTTTGATCAATAATGCGGGCATCACACGCGACAGGACTTTGCTCAAAATGTCTGAGGAAGAATGGGATCTGGTCATTGATGTCAATCTCAAAGGATTGTTCTTGGTTACCAAAGCGGTTGCCTCGATCATGAAAGAACAAAAGTATGGGCGCATTGTCTCGGCAGCCTCAAACGTGGGTATACGAGGTAATTATGGCCAGACGAACTATGTCGCTACTAAGTCAGGTGTGATCGGAATGACCAAGACATGGGCACTCGAATTAGGCAGATATGGGATCACGGCGAACTGTATCGCCCCGGGCTACACCCTTACTCCAATGACCGAAAAGATTCCTGATAACATAAAAGAGATGGCCATCTCACAGATTCCAGTAGGATTTATAGCAGATCCTGTAGACATCGCTCATGGATATGTTTATCTGGCATCTGACGAAGCCCGATTCGTTAGTGGGGTCTGTCTACCGATAGATGGCGGGACTTCTCGATAGAGTCCTGATTTTGTAGGGTGTAGTTGATGTCTACCTTAGTATGACTAAACTCCATGACATGCAGGTTGGGCTTGACCAGTTTGATATCGACATTCTCAATCAACTCGAAAAGGACGGAAAGAAGCCATTTTCCCAAATCGCTGAGGATCTTCAGATCTCAAATACGATGGTGCACCAGCGGGTAAATCGTCTCAAGAAAGAAGGTGTACTAAGCCATCATAGCATTGTCATCGACGAGAAACGGCTCGGTTTTGAATGGGGCGCATTCACTGGTATTACCCTTCATGATGGAAGTGATACAAGTCGTGTTATCGAAGAACTCAAAAGTGTACCTGAGGTCACGGAATGCTACCATATTAGCGGGAGTTTTATGCTCTTCGTCCGTATCGTGGCGCGCAATAGTGAACACATGAGAGAAGTGCTCTATCACAAAATCGAGGATATCAAAGGCATTTCCAAGACAGAAAGCATGGTTGATTTCGGTTGTGCATTCAAGCGTAATCCCCCGCTCGATAGTAATGTTTTGCTCAGTCGAATCTGTAGGACACAGTGAGATTCAGTGTCCTGTCCAAAAGGTTGCTGGCGTTTCCAAGTGTCGACCCCCTGTCTAACTGACCACCATCTCGCCCAGGGCGAGCGAATGTGTATTGGATATAAGTCACATTCTTTCGATCCAGCGCATTCACTAATGACAGCGCAAGACCCAATCGATGATCATCCCAAGTCCATTCATATCCTACTCCAAGGTCCACACGGACATAATCTGGCAACACACTCTGCGAAGATCGTAGATCCAGGTCGCGTCGATCATTGTCCTGGTCTAACTTGTCCAAATCGATATAGGGTCGACCACTCGCGAATGATATCTGGCTGGACATATACCAATCTCCAAAATTGTAACTCTGGGCAAAAGACAATTGGTGTCTTCGATCCTGCTGCGCACTAAATGATTGACCTCTATTAATCTCTTCATACTTCTCTGTGGACTTGCTCAAGGTGTAAGCCAAAAAGCCTTGATACTTACGTCCAGTATAACCTATGGATAGCTCTGCTCCAGTACTCTGACCTGTCCCAATGTAATTGCGGTAACCAGTCGATCGAACTGAAGGGAGGATCGACTCGCGCTCAACCAGTGGGTTAACAAGGGCGATTTCTACATTTCCCGTGATTTGGCGATGATAAAGTTCTACATCTACATTCCACCGATGATGGCGAAAAGTCGCTCCAAGCATGGCCTGATCAACAGCCCTTACCGGTATCTCATCCGAACCACTTAATGCCCAGATATCAACCGATCGACGAAGCACATTTTCAAAATCGAGGGATCTTACAAACTGATACTGTCTTCCCAAGGCACCTTTAAGGGTGAGTCGGTCGATGTCTTTAGAAAATCCAATTCTCGGAGAGACATACACCTTACCAGTCATCGAATAGTAAGCCATACGTATTCCTCCATCTATGGTGAGACTATCTGTATTTTTATAAAGAACTCCAGCATAAGGAGTCACCTCGGTGCCCGTATTCGTTATGGCGACCCTTGAAGCAAAAATATCATTGCTTAGAATGCCAAAATCATACGATATAACATCAAGCCCAGACTTAATAATTAAGGATGGGTGTAATTGATGTGTAAGCCCAGATGTAAATCCACGCTCCGTAATTTCATTATTGTAAATGAAATTCTGCCGCAGTTTTGTATTTGAAAATCTTGAATCCCGCTCCAAACTCAAACTGGTTCTATTAGATTCTTCATATCGGCTGTTATAATAGGACAGATCCATGGATGTCTTCGGTGATAGTTGCGAACTGCCCCGCAGATTATATCCTTCATTCATCCACGCTTCCTGATGGTCGTATGTCTCCGTATTTGTAATTGTCCGAAGCCGCAGGCGCTCCTCAAACGTAGAAGAAGTAAATTGACTAAGTCGATCATTACTACTAAAATAATTTGCATCTAATTTGAAACTACCCTTTTGAAATGTAGCATTCGCATTCCAATCATAAAATGAGAAATCAGGGACAGCGCTCAGCACTGCATCTCGAGAAATATCGGTGAAGTTTTGGATCACATTCTCGTCCACGACTTCCTCCTCGAATAGACTAAAGAACCCTGAATTATTTACATTCCCAAGGGACGACCTTCCTGCCACACTCCAGCTCAAACCTTCAGCTACCGGTGCAGAAATTCGCAACGATGACGAAAGCAAGTTGAGTTCAGAGGCTAATTCAAATTCTGAGGTTTGGGTATCTGCAATAGATGATATCTCTACCAAACCTCCACTCCGACCTCTAACTTCAATGGGGGGATTATTCTTATACACCTCAACTTGGTC
>JBCBIX010000006.1:0-58960 GCA_038523965.1 Bacteroidota bacterium | reverse complement strand
TGAGGATGGAACTTTCGAGTGCATATTCTTCTGCGGCATCGAGCTTCGCCTCGGCATAGCTCTTCCCGTTAGCCTTGAGTTCTTTGATATATTCCTGAATGAGTCCAGATGTTCGATACACCGCAGATTCAGCAGCGTATGTCTGGACCGCCATTTCACCAATCTTACCCTTGATAGCTCCGAAATTGGCGATCGGCTGACCAAACTGTTGACGCTCGGTAGCATAGTTGGCCGCTATCGCGATAATACCCTTTGCTCCACCTAAAGCTGCTGGCCCAATTTTGTATCGACCTGTGTTGAGCACATTAAAGGCGATGTGATGTCCCTTACCCTCTTGACCAAGTAAGTTCTCTACAGGAACTTTTACATTTTCGAAGAAGACCTGTCTTGTAGAAGAACCTTTGATGCCCAGTTTTTTCTCCTCGGCACCTAATGTTAACCCCTCCATGCCCTTCTCAAGGATAAATCCTGTGAATGCTGTACCGTCGATCTTAGCAAAGACGATGAATACATCCGCGAATCCCGCATTGGATATCCACATTTTCTGACCATTGAGGATATAGTGATTACCATCTTCGGAGAGGACAGCCGTTGACTTGGCGGCTAATGCATCAGATCCCGAACCCGGCTCCGTGAGACAGTAGCAAGCCACCTTATCTCCCGAGATCAAACCAGGTAAATACTTCTGCTTCTGTTCTTCAGTACCAAAATAGAGGATGGGTAGCATGCCGATACCCGTATGAGCCCCATAGGTCGTAGAGAAGGCTCCCGTATATCCCAGCTCTTCTGTGACGATGAGATTGGTATTCGTATCCATCTCCATACCCCCGTAGGCTTCGGGCATGTGCGTACCGAGTAGGCCAAGGTCTCCAAGACCCTTCAGAAGATCACGATTGAGATCATGTTCACCTGCCTCTAATCGATCAGCAAGTGACTGATACGCTGTTTTTACAAATTCACGAGCTGTCTCGCGAATCATGTCCTGTTCATCATTAACATCCTCGGGAGTGAAAATGCTCTCTGGGGCAGTGCGATCTGTGATAAAATGTGCTCCTTTCAAAAGGGAATCTTGTAGTTCGGTAGCCATAGTTGTACTGTCAGTTAATTAGTATTTGAACTCATTTCCCCTAAAATTAAGGCCTTCCTATTCAGTTGTCTGCAAAGACGGAGTTAAAAATGAACTCTCAGTATAGTTTTTTGGTGTGAATGTAGACAAGGCTATCACCATCAGAGAGAAGTGAGCAAGCTGTTGAATGCGCTTGGTACCGAGAACACGGTATTTTTCTGATGCTTTCAAAAAACGCATCAGTCATATATGCTATATATCAGTGATAATCTGTCCTGATAACCAAGGAATAATAGCACACAAAAAACAACCATATGAATTGCACTCAAACAAGGGTAGAGATGTAGGTGTATAGCAGATATGAGAAAAAAATGCCATGGTATCGTTTGTGCTTCTAACCAAGCAACCAAAATGATGAGGACTGTAGGATATCATCGGCCAGCAAACGTGTAGCCGATCTACTTCACCTTATTACTTCACCATAAGATCCTCTGGAACTATGGTACATCACTACGATGCACAGCAGGCCTACTCATGACTCAGCAACACTCAAAACTCATCCACGATAGCCGCTTTGTGTTGGCAATCGCTTTTTTCGGTGCGTTGTTTTCTTTTTTGATTTTGACGTACCCCGGTTAGATCACTTGATGATCTTCAGACTCAGATCCAGGCTATGAGCTGAATGCGTTAGTGCCCCGACAGAGATAAAGTTGACTCCTGTCTCCGCGATGCTTCTAACTGTATTCAGGCTCACGCCGCCTGAGGCTTCTACTTCTAATCTACCTGCGACTAATTCTACGCCAGTTCGCATGTCTTCCAACTCAAAATTATCCAGCATAACTCGTGGCTTAATTGTAGGAAGCGCCAGTACCTCCTGGACTTCTTCGAGATTTCGGACCTCGACAGTCATGTCTAATTTCTTGCGATGCCGCGTGAGGTAGTCCACGACTCTCGCTACTGCGCTCGTGATCGAACCTGCAGCGTCGACATGGTTATCCTTGATCATGATGCGATCATAGAGCCCATCCCGATAGTTGGTACAGCCACCTACAACAACTGCCCATTTTTCCAAAAATCGAAGTAACGGGGTCGTCTTACGGGTATCTAAGATGGTGACATCGATATCCGAAACTTCATTAGCAAATTGGCGACTTAATGTCGAGATGCCACTGAGGCGTTGCATCGTATTGAGTGCTAATCTTTCACCTTGTAGGAGTGCTTGGGTGCGACAAGTGAGGTAAAAAGCAACGTCTCCATGGCTTACTGGTGAGCCATCTTCAATCTGTACATCTACATGAGCATCTGGATCGAGATGGGTGAAAATGTGTCGAGCGATCTCAATGCCCGAGATAATGCCTTCATCTTTGACCAAAAGCTTGGCACGACCAACTTGATCTGGAGGTATGCACGCTAACGAGGTATGATCTCCATCTTGAACATCCTCTTCCAGAGCTGTCCTAATGAACCAATTTAATTTGTCTTGATCGAGGGTCGGTATCTTCTTCATCTCTCTACAATGATAATGACAACCCTGTACAGACGTTAGACCATTCACTTATGGATATGTTGAAAAGTCTTGGTCTGTTGACCAGTATATCGATACTAATCATCTCGTGTAAGGTAGATCCTGAAGAACGTCTCACACCCGTCTCCCCATCTATCGAAGTTAACTTGGTCCGATATGATCACCTATTGCCCGAAGCAGTCTCAGCTGGGCAGTCGGACATATTGTTTCGGTCCTATCCCGAGTTTAGTGATGTCTTTCTTAACCAGATCGTTGGATTAGGCCCTGACCCAGAAGAACTCATCCAGTTCTTACAAGACAGTAGTATCCATAATGTAAGTCGCAGTGTAGAAGATATGTATGCGGACCTCAGTGGAGTCGAACCTCGACTTGCTCAGGCCATCGAGAATTATTGTCGACTCTTTGAGATACCACTATCACAGGCCCCGGCAGTCTATACGTTTGTTGGAGGTTTCTCCTACCAGACATTTGTCTTCTCGGATGCCGAAAGTGAAGGGGTAGGAGTGGGATTGGACATGTTTCTTGGAGAGAAGTTTCCTTATGGTAGGATTGATCCGATGAATCCAGCATTTAGTGCATATGTAAGCAGAGCATTTACCTCTGAGCATATCCCCAAAAAAGTCATCGAAGTGCTCGTCGAAGACAAGCTACCGCCACCTGAAGGGACAGATTTCTTATCGATCATCCTCTGGGGTGGCAAGAAGCTTTACCTCATGGATCAGATTCTCACCTTCGAGCCAGATTCTATTATCCATGAGTATACCGCAGCACAGATGAAGTGGTGCCGATCTAATCAACCTGAGATGTGGTCCTTCTTTTTTGAAAAGGAGCTGTTTTATGACACAAACTTCCGGAGTTTCAGTAAGCTGGTTTCTCCGGCTCCTACCAGTCCGGGGATGCCACCTGAAGCACCTGGGAGAACCGGTAACTACATGGGGCAGCAGATTATAAACGCCTACATGTCAAGATATCCTGAGACAAGTATCCAACAGTTGATAGCTCTACAAGATGCTCAACAGATACTCGAAAACAGTAGATATCGGCCTGGGTAGGGTGCAGTACGAACAGCTGAAAAACAAAAAACCCTCACTCGTTAAAGCAAGGGTTTGTGAGGTCGGGAGCAGATTCGAACTGCCGTACAAGGTTTTGCAGACCTCTGCCTAACCGCTCGGCCACCCGACCCTTTAATTAGGGAGCGCAAATATACTCCATTCTCATCTACGATGAAAAGTCTACTCTTCGGTCTCTCGATGTTCGATCTGAAAGCTATTGGCGTTTATGCCAGGAATAATGGCGACTTCCTGAGCATTGATCATCTCGAGCAAAGACAGAAATGTGATGATGGCGTGGAGACGATCTCTGAGTCCCTCGAACAGGGCTTCGAACGTAGCTTTACCATGTCTCTGGATCCGTGTGACGATGTACTCTTTTTGTTCTTGGATGGTATAGTTGTAGCGATAGACGAGGTGCTTGGGTTTGGTTTTGCGGATTTCCATTCGCCTCAACACCGCTTCAAAGGTTGTGAAGAGCTTGTAGGTAGATAGGGATTCTAATTCGATGTCCACAAGCGCTCTTTGGGCTATTGTTTTGAGTTCGTCCTTGTGATTACCCCTCGTGGTCATCTGGCGTCTTTGATTTTCGAGACTATGGAAGTCTTGTAGGATCTCTTTGAACTGTTTGTATTCCAGAAGCTTCTGAGCTAACTCAGCACGCGGATCTATCTCGTTACCTTCTGCATCGAGCTCTTTGCGTGGTAGTAGCATCTTGGTTTTAATCCGCATTAATGTAGCGGCGACTAAGATGAATTCACTGGCGACATCCATATTGAGTTCCTCCAAAGCCTGGATATAGGCTAAGAAGTCCTCTGTAATCTTGGCGATGGGGATGTCCATTACGTCCAGTTCATCTCGTTCGATGAAGAACAGAAGTAGGTCAAATGGACCCTCAAACTGCTTAATCTTGATGGTGTAACCCTCCTGAAGCTGTTTCACGGCGCGAAGATAGTTGTTCATCATGCCTCTGTTTGCTGCACTGCATCTGATGGCATTCTAAGTGATTTTCCGACCTTTAACAGATGTCGAGGTACAGCGATATCCTTCTTCTTCAGAGTGCACAAGTTCGTGTTGACGGACGTATCGTCCTCCGCGATATACACATGTCCATCGGAGAGGGGGAGTTCTGCTATCTCAGGGGGCAATCGAGCAGTGGCAAAACTGCTTTAGTATATGGCCTGCACGGTATTTATCGGATTGACGGGAGCATTATTCATGTATGTGGTCGGGATATCGTCGATCTATCTCCTACAGAGCTCGCGCATCATCGCAGAAATATCGGTCTGATCGCTGAAGTCTATCCTCTGATCAGCAACAAAACTGTATTTCAGAATCTTGACATGATTCTGTCATCGATCGAGTGGAATGTTGCCAGTGATCGGGAGAAACGGATCAGCGAAGTCTTAGATCAAGCTGGATTAAGCCATATCCAAAGCGAAACCGTCAATACCCTGTCCTATGGTCTTCAGAAAAAAGTAATGATCGCAAGGGCTGTATTGAATCGACCGAAACTCATCCTCGCTGATAGCCCCACCGCCGGGCTTGACAACAAAAGTATCGATGAGGTCATGGCACTACTTATCAATCTTGCATCTGAATATCAGTCCTCAATCTTGTGGGCCACTGCCGGTGACTATCTACCAGATCGATATCCAGCTCGATCTTATCTCTGTGCTGACGGCACGGTGACTGAGATGTCTTAGATAGCTGGCTCCAGAGCTTTGATGCCAGATATCCAGCTGTATGGAAGTGGAGCTTTCTTTCGATGGTCGTAGTCGTAGGGCACGATCTGCTGTTTAGAGATGACAGCTAACCTGGTATGATTCAAGCTATATACTCGACACTCCATCACGAAGCGATCCTCTCTGATCTCAAGGCACTGAGCCGTGATCAGTGCCTCATCTGGGTATGCCATCGGATATAGGTATTTGGCATCTTGCCACCCCAATATGGCTCCTACTCCTGTGGAAAACTTCGTGTCTATGCCAGCTCGCTCAAAGTAACCGACACGTGCAGTCTCGCACCAGCGCAGATAGTTGATATTATTCACATGATTAGCAATATCCATATCCCCCCAATGCACGGTACTGCTAATCCGTACTTGAGTGATTTCAATCTCAGGGTATCGGGCTATTAGCTTCGACTGGTGATCCATGTTGCGATTTTGTCCATGACAGATTCCTGTTCGGGCTCATTGATTAACTCATGAAAGAGACCTTCCCAGATCTCAATGGACTTGTCTTGACTACTGGAACGATCATAGAAGAGCTGCGTCCCCTCAGGCATGGTCAACCGATCCGCACCTCCGTGCATAACCAACATTGGTAGCCGCACTTCATCAAATCGTTGGCGCATTTGCTTGATTAACCGAAGAGACAGAGCGCCTGTTCGAGCTCGCATGCCATCTCGATACACCAGCGGATCAGTCATGTAAGCATTTCGTACTATTTCTGAACGTGTTAGATAGGTGATGTCCAGCGGTGTTGTCTTTAGTTTCGGAAAGAGTGCTCCAAGTAAAGGTGCCAGAAACTGAAGTATCGGCGAGAGATCTTTATCCACTTCGAGTGCTGCTCCTGTGGTTATCAACCCTCGCCATTTGCGCTGTGTGTGGACGATACAGTGATGGACAGCTATTAGTCCACCCAGGCTGTGCCCCATGAGAAAGGTGTCGGAGCCTAAGGAATAATGCCGGCACACCGTTTCGATATCGCCGATGAGCGTATTGGCATTCGGGAGGTAACCGCGGTCACCATCCGATCGTCCATGTCCATGCAGATCAAAGGTGACGACGCCAATATCTCGATGACTTAGGTACTCTACAAAATGGTCGTAGCGACGGCAATGCTCACTCAATCCATGTACGAGGAGTACTGTCGACTTGTAAGCATCACTTTGAGACGCACGAGAATAGATCTTGCGCCCGTCGTCCGCTGTTAAAAAGGTCTCAACCATGAAAGAAATATAGAGACAAAAAAGGGAGCCGATCAAAAGACCTACTCCCTTATCTCATAATCCTGTATCGCTCCTGTTTAGTAGAACTTGGCGCGATTGTCCTTAATCTTAACACCATCCTTCATCGCCTCGAAAAGCGTGGATTGCGCCTTTGTTTTCATGCCTTGTGAGATAGTCGTCTTAAGTGATGCCAGGCCACTCACTTCGCCAGCCTCTGATTTATTCAGGGTTTTGACTACGAACACACCACTATTTCCCAATATTGGCGATGAGACGGCACCTATGTTCTGACCATAAGCGGCGCCAACTACTTCTGGCTCATTACCAAGCCCGGCGACGAACGTATTGAGCATGTCAACACCGGCTATACTATCCACTTCAACATTATACTGACTGGCTACTGTGCTGAGATCACTACCAGAGATGGATGCCACTGCTTGTTCGCCCTTTTTCTTATTCAAGACGGCGAATTCTACTTGGTTACGAAGGTTGCTGACTGGTGGCATGCCTGCGGGAACGATTTCAGAAAGCGCTGCTACCACATACTTGTTGGTGTAGTAGGCGACCGGATCATTGAACTGATAGATTGTAGGGGAGACATCACCGACGGAGGTACCCTTGTCAAAAGCAAACTTGACCATGTCTCGAGTCGTGGTGCCACTGACCAAGTTGTCTATCTGATAATCGTTTGGTCCAAGATTACCACTGTTACTCATTCGTAATCCCGGAGTTGTATTGATCGCTTCTCTCAGTTCTGGCAAGTATGGGTACGAGCTGATGAGGTCCAACATTACATTATAGCCATCGTCTTGTGTCTCCTTACTCGGCACGATCTGCGCACCCACATAGGCGAGCCTATATTTTGGCTCTCGCGACAGGAATTTCTGATCCTGGATGTAGATGAGGTGTATCCCAAAACTGGTTTGCACCTTATAAACGTTTCCTTCACGACCTTCTAAAAAGGCCATGTCATTGAACGGCTTTACCATTCGCCCTTGGGCAAAATAACCCAAGTCACCACGATCAGCGCTGTTGCTGGCATCCTCGCTAAATGCGATTGCCATCTCAGCGAATTTGCCCTTGTTATTATTTACCACGGTGTAAAGACTATCGATGAGTCGATTAGCCTCTGCAAGTTGCGCTTCATCTCCTGGGGTGACGCGACGGAGAATATGTGACGCTTTTACAGAGTCAGGTATCACACGTTTATCGATGAGCTTGACTCCTTGGTAGGCACCACCAAGTAGGTAAGGGCCATATGCTTTGCCGACCTCGAACGAACCGATTTTGTCCTGGTAGAATTCGTCAATTTCTTCCACTTTTCGATAAAGTGGGGAGTAGAATCCATTGTTGGCTACAGCAAAAGCAGAATCGTTGGGGGTAGATCTGAATCGATCAATCATTCCAGCCACCTCAGTCTCCCATCGTGATGTATCCGCACCAGTAGGAAGAACGTCGTAGCTCACATATTCTAAAACTCGATTTTCTTCTTCCAATTCAAATGCCTCCCGATCTTCTTGAGCGTAGGCCAATATATCCTGATCGGACACTGTGATATCACCTGCCTCGATCATGTCAAAAGGAACCTTCACAAAGGCAATATCGACTGTGCTATTCTCCTGCTTGTAGGCAGCTTCAGCCAACCAGTTAGGCGTATAGATGGCTTTTTGGGCCAAGCTGTTGAGTTTTGTCTGGAGCTGCGTTGTTTGGATTTGCTTTTCCTGTTCTCTCCAGAATTGTGCAAACTGAGGATTAGTTACCGTGCCTGCCTCAAGCTGCGTTTTGATGTTTTGGAGTTGTTCGAATTCGAGTTGTCCAGTTTGTGGATTGGTAAAGTTCTGGAAGATGATAGGACTCAGGTTGGTACCGAACTGGAGGTCCATGAGTTCGTCATATCCGACACTCATGCCCAGATCGTTTGCTTCCTTCTCCACGATGGTCTTGTCGATGAGATAGTTCCAGAGCGCTTCACGGCCTGCATTTGGATCTCCAGAGTTACCAAAGAGCGTTTGGAACGTTCTCTCAAACTCCATTTGCTCGATTTTCTCTCCACCGACTGTGCCTATTGCTGCATTCATCGTTCCTCCCTGACCGCCTCCTGGTCCCATTGCGTCCATGAGGATGAAGGACGCTGTAGCCAGTGCGATGATCACGAAGACCAACCACATGTTGTTTCTGATTTTTCCTATTAAGGCCATGTCTAACTTATGTCGGTGGGTGAGATTTTTCCAAAAGAGGCGCAAAGGTAGCACCTTCCTTTTCGATTATCAAATAGTGCTCTTTCCTGGATAGTGCCTTGATAATCAGCTGATTGTCACTTCATTTTGGTGTGTCTGCAGGAACCTATTTTTTGCCATACTCTTCATACAGCGCCTCTAATTGATGGTAGAATTCATCTCCATATTTGCGAATGAGGGCTTGCTTTGCAAAGCGAAACAAGGGCATCTCTAATTTTTGTCCATTAGGACAGGCGGCACTACATATCGACCACACGTCATAGTTAAGGGCTTCCCATTCGCTCTCGTCATTCTTGTGCACTCGGATCGGATAGAGGTGACATGACATGGGTTTTGGCCAGCTGGAGTCTCCCTTTTCGAAGGCTACCTCAAAACTGCAGCGGGCGACACCACTTTCGTCGGTGGTGAGATATACACACCCGCCATCACCTCTCAGTGGGGTTACATGACTACCGTAGACAGGGTGATAGGGACCCACCCCTTCTTGGCCGATTATATCCTGCGATTCTTGGCTCAGCATAGGCATGATCGTGGGTAGTGCCTCCGTGATTCGATCTAACTCACCTACCTCGAGCGGAGCACCGTAGTCTCCTTCCCAGCAGCATGCACCCTTGCATTGAGATAGATCGCAGGCGAAGTAGGTATCTAAGACTTCTTGGCTGACCAGTATTCCATCGACGATATACATGGGACAAAAATGCAGCGAAGAAGAACAAGTCGAAGCGAAGTCCTTTGTAATACTTGTGATCTACTTAGCGCCAGTCGATCTCGAAATGAACGAATGATTAAACTTTCGAAAAAAGAAGCAGGGTGACGACAGAAGTGTCCTCTGGGGCGTAATTTCGGCGCACTTTTCGCCCATCAAAAGAGATGTAGATATGGATATGCTCAAAGAACGTTTCAAGGAAAAAGCAAGCACTCTTGCTAAAGAGGTCAAGGCATTAGTCAAGGAACATGGCCACAAAACTGTCGGCGATGTATCGCTGAGGCAAGTGTTTGGAGGTATGAGAGGTGTGAAGAGCATGATCTGGGAGACATCTAATCTGGATGCACAAGAGGGTATTCGCTTCAGAGGATATTCCATCCCGGAACTTAAGAAGGTCCTCCCAACAAGAGAAGGGGATAGCGAACCACTACCTGAGGGCTTATTTTGGCTCATGTTAGTGGACGAAGTACCTACCGTTGAACAGGTCAATTGGCTTAGTGACGAGTGGGAACGGCGAGGTGCTGTGCCTCAGCATACGTTTGATATGTTGGATGCCCTACCTGCCGATACGCATCCCATGGCCCAATTCAGTGCTGCGATCATATCTATGGAGTCGGAGAGTATTTTTTCTCAGCGTTATGCGGAGGGCATGAGCAAGTACGACTATTGGGATGCAACATATGAGGACACGATGAACCTCATCGCTAAGCTACCGCGAGTCGCTGCGTATATCTATCGTAAGTCATTTCATAACAATGAGCAGATCGCTCCAGATAATAGTCTCGATTGGGCAGCTAATTATGCCCATCAATTAGGCATCGAGGATCCTGAGTTTAAGTCATTGATGCGTCTGTATCTGACCATTCATGCTGATCATGAAGGGGGTAATGCCTCTGCACATACAGCGCACCTTGTTGGCTCTACGCTAAGTAGCGCATATTTATCATTTGCCGGTGGTATGACATCATTGGCTGGGCCACTACATGGGCTGGCGAACCAGGAAGTTCTAAAGTTCATCCTCGAGATGATTGACGCACTTGGTACAGACGATCCTACGAAGGAGCAGATTGCAGATTATGTGCAGAAAACCCTTGACGGAGGAAAGGTCATCCCAGGTTACGGTCATGCAGTGCTTAGACAACCAGACCCGCGATTTACGGCACAAAAGGTGTTTGCAGAGCAGTATCTCCAAGACAGTAAAATCGTCAATATCGTGTGGAAGCTCTTTGATGTTGTCCCTCCGATCCTTCAAGGATTGGGAAAGGTTAAAAATCCTTGGCCGAATGTAGATGCGCATAGTGGAGCCTTATTGACACACTATGGTCTTACGGAGTACAGCTATTACACCGTCCTTTTCGGGGTGTCTCGAGCGCTGGGTGTCTTGGCCGCGATGTGCTGGTCTCGAGCCCTCGGATTCCCGTTAGAGCGACCGAAATCTGTTACTATGGATTGGGTACGAGAATTCATAAGCAACAACTGATCAATATCTCAACAACTCTCATCACTCACTACACGGGTATATATGGCAACTCCTACAACATTACGATACACCAAGGAACATGAATGGGTCTCTATCGATGGCAATGTGGCAACGATCGGTATTACAGATCACGCACAGAACGAGCTGGGAGAGATCGTCTATGTCGAGATCGAGACTGTCGGAGATCATGTCGATCAAGATGAAGTCTTTGGTACGGTAGAAGCTGTCAAAACTACATCTGATCTATTCATGCCAGTGAGTGGCAAGGTGATCGAATTCAACAGCGACCTTGACGAGTCTGATGGAGACAATCCGGGACTGATTAATGAAGACTGCTATGGTGGCGGATGGATCATCAAGGTGGAGCTTAGTGATCCATCTCAATACGAGAGCCTCATGACAGCCGAGGAGTACGATAGCTTGGTGAGTTAATCTCGAACACAACAGTTTTCCTGAGTTTAGCTAATGGGGATTAGAGTAGCTTCGCTGATATGAAAGCAGTGGCTTGCTACCTGTGTATCTACATCCTGCTCTTCCAGAGTTGCATCAACCATCGTCAAGTGAATTCAGATCGTCCGACTAATCAACTCATCCATGAGAGTAGTCCCTACCTACTCCAGCATGCTTACAACCCTGTAGACTGGCATCCATGGGGAAAAGACGCGCTTAAGAAGGCAAAGGATGAAAACAAAATGCTCATCATCAGTATCGGTTATGCCGCCTGTCATTGGTGCCATGTGATGGAGCATGAATCATTTGAAGATAGTACAGTGGCCGCTGTAATGAATGAATACTTCGTGCCGATCAAAGTCGATCGCGAAGAGCGACCCGATGTCGATGATATCTACATGTCGGCGGCACAATTAGTCTCTGGGCGTGGTGGATGGCCGCTCAATGCGTTTGCTCTTCCAGATGGGCGACCGGTGTGGGCAGGAACATACTTCCCAAAGGAGCAATGGCTCGATATACTCCGGCAGTTCGCCGATCTACAGCGTGAGGACCCAAGACGACTTGAAAACGGAGCAGAGCAACTTACGGCGGGCATAAATAGTCTGGATGATGTCATCATCGCTAACAAACAAAGCTATGATAGCGATGATCTCATAAGTGTGACGCAGCGGTTCCTTTCACAGATCGATCGCGAGGATGGTGGACGTCGAGGTGCACCTAAGTTTCCAATGCCAAATAACTATGAGTATCTCCTCGACTATGGGATACTCGAGGGAGACGCAGAGGCGCTCAACGCTGTGTTTCTGACGCTGGACAAGATGGCCCTTGGTGGAATTTATGATCATGTCGGAGGAGGCTTCGCGCGATATTCCGTGGATAGTATTTGGAAAGTTCCTCATTTTGAAAAGATGCTCTACGACAATGCGCAGCTGGTCAGTCTGTACAGTAAGGCATATGGATATACCAAGCGTCCTTTATACAAGCGTGTGGTCGAGCAGACCCTTGAGTTTATAGAGCGAGAGCTGAACGATCCACAGGGTGGATTCTACAGTTCATTAGACGCTGATAGTGAGGGAGAAGAGGGAAAGTTCTACGTATGGACAGAGGCTGAGTTGGCCAATGTCCTTATGGATCCAATGCACTTAGAGTTGGCAAAATCGTACTACTCTACAACTTCAATAGGGAACTGGGAGCATGGCACCAACATCCTTCATGTGAACCAAGATCCCGCTGATTTTGCGGCAGAACAAGATATGTTCATCAGCCAGCTGTTTGATCAGATTGATGAGATCAATGATCAGTTGCTCATGGCGCGGTCGGACAGAGTGAGACCTGGGTTGGACGACAAGACTCTTACTTCCTGGAATGCGCTTATGATACAGGGGTACGTTGATGCATATCAGGCGATGGGTAAGAAGGAGTATCTCCAGATGGCAGAGATGAAGGCGCATTTTCTGCTTCGAGAGCAACTCTCGAATGAGGGAAGACTAAATCGTAATTATAAAGCGGGCCGTTCATCGATCAACGGATTCTTAGATGACTACGCTCTGGTAATACAAGCTCTATTGAGTTTATATGAGGTGACATTTGACGAGAGCTGGGTGAATGTATCCACGGAGATCATGGATTATGCGATCGCCCACTTCATGGATGACAAGACAAGCATGTTCTTCTATACTTCCGACCTTGATCCTGCATTAGTCGCGCGCAAGAAGGAGCTTAGTGACAATGTGATCCCGGCATCTAACTCTGTGATGGCACGAGTGCTTCAGCATCTCGGTGAATTAACCTACAATAAGGCTTATTTGGATCCATCTGCTCAGATGCTTGCCAATATGTGGCCTACCATTCGTGAACAACAACAACCGAGTTTCTACAGTAACTGGATGCAACTATTACTTGGTCAAGTGCATCCTCCATACGAGGTAGCGATTATGGGAGATCAGTCGGTTCCTTTGGCGCATGAAATGATGACAGAATATCGGCCTGATGTCATGTATCTGGGGTCATACAATGAAAGTGTGCTGCCCTTGTTAGAAAACAAGTTCGTGCCTGACCAAACTGTGATCTATGTTTGTCAAAATAAGGTGTGCAAATTTCCTGTGGAGACCATCTCTCAGGCCAAAGAACTGATGAATGATGAGGATAGGTAGACTCCTTCTCCCGTCTATGATTCTGTTGTGTTCCGCTACCTTCTCTGTAGTTGGCCAGGAGTCCTTCCTTTGGACCAAAAGTTTCGACCGAAAGATGAAGCGAATGGGACTGGAATTTTTCCAGCCTGTAGAGAGGTGGATGAAGCCCGCTCTGGATCAGTTCGAGCATGGTGTTGATTTTGATTTGATACTACACAGCCCTCCAGACATAGAGGTAAGGGTAAGGTTAGAAGAAGAGCCACCAAGACGCCCCCTTCACCCCAACGTTTATATCACTAACCTGGTCAGTACACTTGCGACGAATGATCAGAATGAGCTTATTAGGATGACCGCTTATCAATTGGACTATGCTCGTCAGACCTACGGCGCCGATCTCGCCATATATGCTGACTTTGTGCCCAAACAGTCATTCTCAAGTGCCCCGCAAGGGCGGATTCTGTGCCTCTATCGCCAAGGCGAAGGATTAGTATCCTATGTTATTCTTTACACAGGTGAAGAGCTCGATCCATTCTTTGAATTGCCACTCATGTTTGATCGAGAGGAGTGAATCACAAGCTTGTTAGCTGTATCTCAGTTTATATCTATTTATTACGCAGAAGGTGAGGTAAAAAGAGGTTGTAGGTAATGGTCCGCCCGCAGTTAATCGCGCTCTCACCCTCCCCAGTTGGAGTTGACCCATTGATTGTGAGATGTAACTTATCGATTCGCGCTCCTTCTTCGCGATAGGCGATGTCGATGGTGTGATTTCCGACACCAAGGTTATACTTCACTTGAGTGTTACCATCGTCGTTATCTGTGAAGACTATCCATTCCCAAGTGCTCGCTGTGTTCCAGTCGTTCCACTTGAACCACGTACCCTCATCCACTCTGAACCAAAAGGAGTCATCTACCCCTGAGGTACTGTACACACGTCCGAGAATGCGATAGAGTCCGGCCGCTGAGATATTGACCGTGAATCGAACGAGGTCATCCGCACTGGTTGGGGCATTAGCCAACGAGTTGAGCCCAGCACGAATAACGAGATAGTCATTGTTGGAAGCCTGTGTGTCAAAGCCACGGTTCCAGTTATCACCAGGGAATCCGCACTCTGCCTCCAAGAAGTAATTCGCGCAGTCTGGATCTGTATCATCGATGAGCCCATCGTCATCGTCATCGATCCCGTTATCACAGATTTCGAGACATCCACTTGTACTATCCTGCCAGATTCGCGTCGGGGGAGGTTGGTAGACAATGGAGATCACGAGACCATTCACATCAGCGGCTGCAGTTCCAGAGCCTGCGATTCCATCATTATCGGGATCTATGACGTCTGCTTCTTCAGTATCAAAGCAATTATCCCCGTCCGAATCTCGGTCAAAGAAGTCCTCTATTCCATCTGTATCTGAATTGCTTAATGTATAGTCGATCTGCCCCCCATCGATTAGGATCTCGAGCGAATCATACAGTCCATTAGTTCCAGATCCGGTTAATGCAAAGTCGATACGCCCATCATTGTTGGTATCTAACTCAGAATGTCCAGCTTCGTAGATGTCGTAGATACCATCATTGTCCAGATCGAGGTCGATTCGATTGGGTACTCCATCGCCGTCTCGATCACACTCCTTAGAACCCTGAAAACGGGTGAATCTGGTGCCAGATGAAACATCAGATCCTGTTTGTCCAAAGACGACATCAACACTCGAGAATGTCTCATAAAAGAGGAATACAGCACTCTCATTGTCCTCCTCAACAAAGCCGTCATTAGCTGTCCAATTATTGGTGCCACTGAGCGGAATCATTCTGAAATATGTAAAGTTGGAACCTGGGCCTCCACCATTGACAAAGCCTCCTTGTTCAACAATGGTGAAAGGATCAAAATAGAAGCTATCTGGAGCGGTGGAGTTGCTGAACCCGACGACCTCCGTCGCATCCGTGCCATTGTTAGAGTCGATATCTCGTTGTTCCAATACAAAGTCCGTGATTGAGGCTAATGTCCCTTGTGTATTGGTCGTAGTGGCAGAGCCACGTTCGACAACACGTATGTTAAACGTGACGTACCTATCATCTGCAGGTGTTGCGATACCATCCAAGTTAATACCAGTCGAAGCGGCTTCTGAGGTAGCATTAGTCGATAAGCCTGTTATCTCAATGACGATGTCATAAAAGATATCATCACAATCGCGAATTGCATCGCTGTATACGACGATGTCACCTACAACCATATTCGTAATACTCGACCCGACGAGAAGCGTCCGAGTACCGCTAAAATCAATAGATGCCGGACTTTCGTCAGTATCTAAGATCCCATCATTGTCATCATCCAGATCAATACCATCCACGATACCATCTCCATCCGTATCATCCAGTGAGCCTGTAATACAGTTGAATGCAGCACCACCCTGTCCTACTGGAGTTGTACCCGACAGACTGACAAGTAACTTGTCTAAACGAGTCCCATCCTCTCTAAAGGCTATATCAAGAGTGTTAGTGCCGGCAGTTAAAGCAAAGTCAATAGGGGTGTTCCCATTGTCACTATCATGTACTCTGGACCAGTCCCATGTGCTTGTAACAGGTATATCATTCCAGCGGTACCAGGTGCCTTCATTCACGCGCACCCAAAAAGAATTATCACCAGTGGTTGGAGCGATCGTCCGTCCGAATATGGCATAGTTAGCTGTTGTATCGACACTAAATGTGTATCTCACTCGGTCATCTGTACCAAGTGGTGCCGAGCCAAGCGAATTTTGCCCTATACGCGGCTCGATAAAGAAGAGGTTTGATGCATCCGCTTCGGGATTGCTAAACCAAGCGTTCCCTACGTCACCGCATTCTGCTTCCAGATACACTTCTCTGGAAAGAGAAGCCCCAACGCTACAGTAGTCGATGTTGACATTATCGATAAAGATTTGCTCGTCGCCGCCGCCATAGAATGAGGTGATCTCAAATCTGACAATCGTGTTAGCATTAGCATATTGGGTGATATCGATGACAGCATTAACTCGAAAAAAATCGTCTGTCAGGGTGAGAACAGTATTCCACGCTGTGCCGTCAAAAACTGCAACCTCAAATACATCTGTACCCTCCAATACGCCAAATTCGCTCAGTCTAAAACTCAACTCAGCATAACTGGCATCACTCAAGTCGACCGCTCGCTCGATGGACGGGGTTGCCCCAGCGCCAAAGCCGGTTATGTTGTCCATCTGAATCGCTCCACCTGTGATCAAAATATCTCCTCCTGATGCGCTGCCATCATCATCCTGCTCCACCCAGCTATTGCTGGTCCAGTTAAGAGAACCATTACTGTTGTTATAGGTGGCGGATGCGAACTCATCACGATAGTTTCCTTCTACACCGCAGTTACGAGTTTCGAATAAGCTGAAGTTATCAAGTGCATGATCCAGGCGAAAATCTGCAGTCCCTTGCTCCCATCTGAACCTAATTCGACCATTACTTGATCGAGTGAATCCGCTCAAATCGATGGAGTATTTGACCCATTCGTCACGCTCAGTGTCAGTGATCTGCTGGATGCTACTGGCGATTACAGAAGTATTGTTCTCATCAACGAGGTCGATGTGTAGGGTATGAATGGCATTGTTACTTCCGTTGTAACTATGAGTCCAAAACTCCAATGTCAGATCTCTCGATAGATCGAAGGAAGGTGACAATAGCTCGACACTGGGGTTGCCATTGCCAGACGCTTCGACGTAGAGATAGTTTCCACTGCCACCACTCAGATCTGCCGATGGACCTGTACTGGATGATGGCGTAGTCCCTGATCTGACTGCCCAGTCAAAGCAGTTCGTATTACCATGTGTACAACCATCTGTGGTGCCCTCTGTCACCTGCTGCCATGAGGTGGGTAGAGTTCCTGGACTACCGGTAGTTGCTGTCTCAAAGTCCTCACTGTATGGTATGCTCACTTCCTGAGAGAGGATTGAGAGGGGTAGAACCAAAATGATGATCAAGAGATGCCTCGTCATGACTACTTGATCAGCATGATGATGTTCACAATGGTGTAGTTATCAAAGGGAACTTTGATAATGTCGTAGTTGAGTTTTCCATCCGAGGTCACGCTTACATTAGTCAGAATGCTGCTATCGAAGAAGGTGACGATATAGTCCAATTCATCCTCAGCATATACGGGCAGATTAGTAGGGGCGCCGGGACTTCGTTGGTTGACAGGGATATTTGTGAATTGGTCGATATACTCTTGATGCAAGTCTAACTGCTGCCCAGAAGCTAATGCCGAAGCGTCAATAGTGACGGCAGGAGCATAGAACCACCGGGTGTTCTTGGCAGTATTGAGTTCTCTTACTACTCCAGTGCTATTGGCAGTTAATATGTAGTTCGCGGAGGTATCATTGTAGGTGCCACTGCCATAGTTTTCGAAACGGACAAACCCTCCTGATACATGGAATCTCTCTGACGGAGTGGTTGTCCCGATACCTACATCACCGTCAGCTGCGATAGTGACATCCCCAGTTCCACTGCCGTCGAAGGTGAGTGAGCTACCATCCATGGTGACTGTCCGAGCAGAGGTGAGTGTATCACTGGTGTTATAGATATTCTCGCTGCTACCAGTGATAGTGCTTAGATCCAACGTGAGTGGTGCCTCTCCATCATCTTCAAGTGAGATGATTAGTGTATTGCCCTGGAGGTCCAGGGAGTCGATCGTCTGATCATCGCTGTTATCAGCTGGTACGAATCCAGATCCGTCAAATTCCAATACTTGTCCAGTAGTTATTGTACTTGCCGATACATCGAGTAGATCGTTAACCAAGCTTGTAGAGGCTGGGGTAGATCGGATACGGAACCAAGCTGTGACGCGAGCATCATTACCTCCCGTCGAAGCAGAGATTGTTCTGAAATTTACTGCATCACCAGCGACAAAGCTGAGAGGAGTACCAAATGTGATGTAATCGTTTTCTTCAGCTGTATTAGCGATTTGATATGTCGTGAGGTTGATGTCGGAGTTCTTGACGATGCGCACTGTGGTATTAGCGCCACCTCTATGGTTAAGTGACATCGCAAAGAGCTCGCAGTCGATGGGAAGGATGATACCACTTCCGACTTCTGTATCATCTCCATTACCAAAGGCCCACTCAGTCGAACCTGCACTCAGCGAGGCGTTTTCTTCGGCCCAGATGCTAAAAATGGTATAGCCGTTGTCGGTGTTTTGTGGGACGAAGTTGTTCCCATCCCATGCCAATACATCACCGCTTGTCGGGGGGGTGGTAGTGACATCGACATCGGTATGAACATCGATTGATCCCAGACTCACACCCACAGGTGGTACGCCATCGTCGATCAGTGAGACGAAGATGGAATCATTACGCAAAAAGAGGGTGTCGATGGTTTGGTTATCACTACCGATATCGTCCGAAGACACCTCGATAACGTCCCCTTCCCCATCAACACCCAATAAGTATGTCTCTGATCCTATGATCGTACCAGAACCATAATCAGAGAACCGAACAGTTCCGTCCTCGACATCCAACTTAGCGTCAGGTGTGAGATCTCCAATGCCGATACGACCCTCAGCGGTAATGATGACAGTGTCTCCTGAACCATCAAAAGAGAGGTCACTGTTCATCATGCTGATAGATCGATCACCGGCTAACTGCCCGTCATACTTATATAATGTGGAGTCTATGCGATTACCTTGTAAGAAACATTCCCACACAGCACCTGTGTAGATCTGAAGACAATCATCTGTTGTGTTATAGATAATGTGGCCGCGATCCCACTCTGATTGGGAATCGCGTTGAAGCGTAGTAAGTCGGGAGGGAAGGAATCCGCGATCGGTGCTCTCTAATTCCAGGATCGAGGCGGGGTCGATGTCGAGAACGTTGTCCCCAACTTTGGTCTGCGCAGACAGGGCAGACCCCAATAGCGACAGTGTCGCCACGATCAGGATGGTTCTTACAATCACGTGTACGCTTCTTAGCACACTCGCAGATGGGCTCTAATCATCTGCAAAGAAAAAATCTGGTACGATCTTTAAAACGATGCTAATATATGACAAGAGTTCATTATATAATAATCCCTTAATATATACTGGGCATATACTCAAGTACTAACACATATAAAGAAGCATAATTTGATAATTTTCATAAGTGTTAGCTGCCAAATAGAAAAGGCCTATCATGCGTATGACAGACCTTCGAACCTTTCCTTAATGTGTGGATGAGGCTTAGTGTGCAGGCGTCGCACCTCCCGTCTGGATGTCGCTTAGTTTAGATCGAAAACCAAAGAATAGAATCCCGAAGAGGACAATCAAAATGGCGGGAAAGAAAGCGAGATTATCAAGTGTTGCCTGACCTGCGATTAGGTCTGCAGCATCACCCGCTTGGCCTGCAGCAATTGCTTTGGCACGCTCAGTATCTAACCATCCGCCAATGATAGGTTGCCATATAGCCACGGCAAACATCCCTACTCCTCCCATGAATGATAAGCCGAGAGCCCCAGTCTCAGGAGTGTACTCCGCGGTTGCTCCGATCATCGTCGGCCAGAAATAACACACACCGACGGCAAACAGAACGGCAGCAACATATACCATGGCACCAGTGGCTTGGCTCATCAGAAGCAGCGCAACTGTTGCAATTACCGCCGAACCTAATAGCACTCCAATTGGCTTGAATCGATGGATCAATGGACCTCCAAAATATCTTCCCAAGGCCATCAGACCCGTGACCATAGCGAGAATAACCATAGGATTCGCTCCTGCATTCCCTAAAATTCTTTCTACCCACTGCTGTGTTCCTAACTCTGAAGTAGCCGTAAGTGACATACATAGTGCCAAGAATGCGTATAACCAACCAAAACGCTGGAAGACCAAACCAATAACAGCCACGATCAAGACAATCTTTACGATACCCGCCGAACTCTCACCAACAATAGGATTGAGTATCAGATCTGAGGCGGCGACGCAGATAAATAAGAAGACGATGAGCAAGTAAATCGGAGGGAAAATTTTCTTCAAATCAATTCCGCTATCCTCGATCGTTTTTGGAAAGCTTTGGCCAAGAATCATCCATGCATAAATCGCAGTTGGAATCAGCATGATACCAACTTGTGCTTGCCACCCTATACCCATTCGAGTCATCACTAACGAGACCAAACTTCCAATGACAATTCCTCCAGGAAACCAGACGTGAAACTTGTTCAGCATAGTCGTCTTGTTGTCCTCATATAGATCAGCAATCATTGGATTGCAGGCCGCTTCTACTGATCCATTGGCCAAGCCAATAAAAAATGTTGAAATCACCAACCCCCAAAAACCACCGGCTGTAATCGTTAGGACAAGTCCCAAGACATGACAGACTACGGCAACCCACATGATCTTGCGAGGACCAAGCCCATTATATAAAGGGCCACCGATCATCGTGCCCACTGGGAATCCTAAGAATGCCATCGCATTCATCCACCCTAACTGTGTGTCATTGAGATTGAATTCTTCTCCGAGCTGGCCGAGAAGACCTGCTCTTATGGCGAAGGTCATTGCCGTGACGATCAGTGCGACACAACTTGCATTGAACAGTCGGGCTTTGTTAATTTCTGTCATAGACTTTTTGCTTAGTTCTTTCGTGCCGCGAAAGGTAATAATGATTCTTTATCGACTGCTATTTGGAACGGAAGCTTTGGCGGTACGAAGACAATGACAGATTTTATTTGCCTTTAACCCTGTCGATATTTGATTTCGACCACCTCACTCCGATCGAGGTCGGTCTTGAGAAATACATCTGTCACTCTACCAGATTTGCTCCGGTATCTGATTCCGACAGTATTAGGTGGTTGCCATCCGATATTCTCGGCCTTGATCATGATGAAGTTATCCACGTTAGGTTGTATCGATAGTTTGAGTCGCTGGGGTTTCTTCTCTAAGGAGATATCTCTGAATAGCCATTCTCCATTAACATTGATCGAGACACGATCTCCATCTTTTCGTTTGTGATCATAGAGCTCCAACTCGAAGCTGAGGCTATCGACAAATATGCTGTGACTGGCTTTGATGATCGATGGAGTTGGAGATGCAACTTCGATTATAGACTGCTCTGTGTTCGGATCATTATTGATACGCTGGTCAGTTGTCACGACGACTTGAGATAGATCTGGCAGATTGATTGGGTTAGCTATAGTCTTTATATCAGCCAGTGGATCGATCTCCTCACTAAGTATAGTCTCTAAATCAACTCTGCTCGGAGAAACTAACTTTAGAAAGTGGGGCTCCTCTAAGAAGTGGATGACTGGCCATTCGAATGAGTCAAAAAATGTGTTGGTCTCAGAGATGTAACCGTTGCCATAGCGATTCATTTGTGTAAGGAGTTCCACATTGTGATAGTAGTATCCTTTGCCAAATACGGCATACTCTTCGGGAAGATGGGAACCATTTAGATACGTGTTCAAGTCGGCTACTAAGTCAGAGATCAGATCTCTGATCCGGAGTAGTTCTACCACTTGTCGAGCGTCTTCTATCTCATTGATACATGCTGATAGCCATTCGATCTCACGATTAAGCTTAGTAGTGGTCTGCACTACACCACTTTGGTTATCGGATCTAATGTTGCGCAATGACTTTTTGACATCATAATGGATCTCGATCAGCGCTGTGTAGATCTGTCGCTGGGCCGGTTGAAGCTCTATGCTTAGATAGTGGTCGAGAAGACTACGTTCCATGGATTTTATGGATCCACGCGCCAGATCATAGCGATCGATTGCATCTTCTAATCCTTTGTAGATGGTCTGTACTCCTTCTACTTGTTGGATCTGATTGGACTGGATAACCGTCGCAAGTGTGATCCTATGGTTATTGAGGTGTTCACTTATAGCATGCAGCTTTATCACTTGAGCCCACAGTTTGTCAGGCAAGGCTGAGTTTGGTCGTTGACCGTCCAGAGATCTATAGATAGTGTTCGGAGGTTCGTCATAAAACCATCGTTCAGGATCTTCGAAGATATCATCCGGCAGATCCTGATTGCTGTATCTGTTTACCTGGTAACTGGGTAGGTCGACGTACTTGTTGATGCTTTGATTATAACCTTCATAAATGCGATGGGCGACTAAGAGGCCATGGATCGTCTCATTAGAGAATTGTATCTGCCTATTCACATAATCGATATCCTGTGGGCTAAGCTGACAGCACAGGGACATGGGTATTAGGATCAGGATGGTCCAGAGACATCGCACAGCTCTAAGAACGACAAATCACTAAGAATTCTTCTTGGTCGGCGATCGCCTTAACCGAACAAAAAAGTAGCGATCCAAATCGATATCTAATCCCGCGACACGTTCAGCTATCTTCGCCATCGCATGCGAGTGGAGCGCTTCATAGCCAAGAGAATAGGAGGTATCGGTAATCGATCATTTAGCGGAATGATCGCCAAGATTGCTATCGCAGCGGTGGCATTGAGTATGATGGTAATGATCATCACCACTAATGTCATAACGGGATTCAAGAACCAGATCTCAAACAAGGTTTTTGACTTTTGGGGGCATATTCACGTATCCTCAGGACTTGCATCGGATTCGTTCGAAGCAGTCCCATTCGATTATGATCAGCATCTGGTGGACACCATAGCCTCTGCCGATCGGATCACATACCAGCGGCCACCCACCATCGCTGATCCAGAGTTACTCATGCCGACCCGAACATCTCAAGGAGGTGTAACACGTGTAGATCCATTTATCATAACAAGCGGTATTCTTTCAGACAATGATCTGTTTGAGGCCATCCTGTTGAAGGGGTCAGCTCCGGATAGTAATCAAGAGGAGTTAACCAACTTTTTAGTGGCCGGTCAGCTCATCGACTATCCGCAGGATAAAGCATCGAGAGACATCCTCGTTTCATCGATGATCGCGAGACGAATGCGACTAAACGTGGACGATCGGTTGATTATCAACTTTATCGTGGATGGTGATCCGATCAAGCGGGCATTTCGCGTTTCAGGTATCTACAAGACTGGGCTGGGAGAGTATGATCGTCGGTTTGTTATTGTAGATATGCGAATCCTCCAAGATGTGTTAGGGTGGACAACGAACCAAATAAGCGGTCTGGAGATCCATCTGGACGAGTGGCAAGACATGGATGTATTCACGGAGTACATCTACTTTGAGTTGTTACCGGGACGGCTGTATGCCGAGTCTGCCAGGCAAAAATTCTACCAGATCTTTGAGTGGCTTGAACTCCAAAATATCAATGAGCGAGTCTTGATCATTTTGATGGTTCTCGTGGCCATGATCAATATGATTACCGCCCTCATGATCTTTGTACTGGAGAGAACCAAGATGATCGGTATTCTAAAAGCCCTGGGCACTAAGAACTGGACTATTCGTCAAATCTTTCTTTACCATGCTCTCCGCATCATCGCGTATGGCATGATCATCGGCAATGCTTTGGCATTACTTTTTTGCTATGTTCAGATGCAGACGGGAATTTTAAAACTATCGGAGGCCGACTATTACTTGGATCGGGTGCCAATCGAATTCAATTGGATGTCCATGCTACTTATTAATGCAGGTACAATAGTCATCGTCTTGCTTTTCCTGATTGTGCCGACACGAATCATATCTGGCATCTCACCAGTGAAGACAATCCAATTTAAGTAACCAGAAGAGGAGTTATTTCTTCTTAGTGGGAGCTATCATAGCTGACATACGTCGTCCCTCAAGCTTAGGTAAGTTTTCCGCACTGCCGTACTCGCTCAGTTCTTGGATGAACTTGAGTAGCAGTAGTTCTCCACGCTCCTTAAAGACAATACTTCGACCGCGAAACTGGACATATGCCTTTACCTTAGCTCCTTCCTCGAGGAATTTAATCGCATGTCTCAATTTGAAGTCGAAGTCATGATCATCAGTGTTCGGACCGAACCTAATCTCCTTGATCACAGTCTTGTGAGCCTTTGCCTTTAGCTCCTTTTGCTTCTTCTTTCGTGAATAGAGGAACTTATTGTAATCGATGATTCGACACACGGGCGGATCTGCTTTCGGGCTGATCTCCACAAGATCAAGACCCAGATCCTGGGCCCATCGTTGGGCATCACGTGTATCGTATATATCCGTTGAGATGGCGCGACCCGCTACTTCACTTATCTCGTCCAGATTGTCGCCGACTATACGGACTTCTGGTACTCTGATGTATCTATTGATTCTAAATTCTGGCTCCTTCTTTTGGGGCCTAACGGTTCTTCTGCGTCTTCTCAAATGATTTTGTTTGTTCTAAAAGCGTTTCCTTATTTCATCTTGCGAACCGCAAAAGTATAGAAAGAAGTTCCTTATTCGTTTACGGCCTGACTTTCTTTTTCGACTTGGACTTCGGTTATTGTAAGCTCATCGTTGCCCTTGGAGTATCCCACCTTAAATTGAAGATCGGCCTGATTACCAGATGCTAAGATCTTCTCGGCTAATGGATCCTCAACATATTTCTGTATTGCCCGGTGTAATGGGCGGGCACCATACTGAGGATCGAAACCTTTGTCTGCCAAGAACTCTTTCGCTTGCTTGCTCAATTTGATGGCGTATCCCATCTCACCAACTCGCTTGTACAGTTTTTGTAAGGCTAAATCGACGATGCGAAGGATGTCTTCTTTTTCGAGCGTGTTGAAGATGACAACATCATCAATACGATTCAAGAATTCAGGAGAGAAGGTCTTCTTGAGACTATTCTGAATAACACTTCTCGCATACTCATCAGCACCTTCTTGTCGCGCAGAGGTAGCAAATCCTACACCCTGACCGAAGTCTTTGAGCTTCTTGACACCGATGTTCGATGTCATGATGATCAGCGTATTCTTGAAATCTACCTTTCGACCAAGACCATCAGTAAGTTGTCCATCGTCGAGTACTTGTAGGAGGATGTTGTAGACATCTGGGTGAGCTTTTTCGATCTCATCCAGGAGGATTACGGAGTAAGGCTTTCGTCTCACTTTCTCTGTGAGTTGGCCACCTTCTTCGTAGCCTACGTATCCGGGAGGCGCTCCGATCAATCTGCTGATGGAGAATTTCTCCATGTACTCGCTCATATCGATCCGGACGAGCGCGTCCTCAGTATCAAATAAGTATCGAGCCAATGCCTTGGCCAGCTCCGTTTTACCGACTCCAGTTGGTCCTAAGAAGATGAATGAACCGATCGGCTTCTTTGGATCCTTCAAGCCAACACGATTGCGCTGTATCGCCTTGGTGACCTTTTTGATGGCATTGTCTTGACCGATGATTTCATCCTTGATGTCGTCTACCATGCCGACCAACTTGTTGCTTTCGTTCTGGGCAACACGCTTCACAGGAATACCGGTCATCATCGCTACTACTTCGGCGATATCCTCTTCTTCGACGGGGTGGCGCTTTGCCTTAGCGTCTTCTTCCCACTCTTTCTTCCCATTCTCAAGCTTCTTGATCAGCTTGCTCTCATGATCCCGCAGATCGGCAGCCTTTTCATATTGCTGATTTTTGACTGCCTGGTTTTTATTGGTCCGAATCTCTTCGATCTGCTTTTCTAATTCCTCTATGTACTTCGGCACATGAATATTCTTTAAGTGAGTGCGTGCACCTACCTCGTCCAAAATATCGATAGCCTTATCAGGAAGATGACGATCGCTGATATATCGATCACTTAATGACACACAAGCTTTGATGGCCTCGTCTGTGTAAGTCACGTTGTGAAACTCTTCGTACTTCGATTTGATATTGTTCAGGATGTGCACTGCCTCTTCCGGTGATGGTGGTTCGACTAATACCTTTTGGAATCGTCGATCTAAAGCACCATCTTTTTCGATATACTGGCGGTACTCGTCCAGCGTCGAGGCACCAATACATTGTAACTCTCCACGTGCTAAGGCCGGCTTAAAGATATTGGATGCGTCGAGTGAACCTGTCGATCCTCCTGCACCGATGATGGTATGTATCTCATCGATGAATAGGATAACATCTTTAGTCTTCTCCAATTCATTCATGATCGCCTTCATGCGCTCTTCGAACTGGCCGCGATATTTAGTACCAGCGACCAGAGCAGCGAGATCTAACATGACAATGCGCTTATCGTACAGAGTGCGAGAGACCTTCTTCTGGATAATGCGTAGTGCTAATCCTTCGACAATGGCCGTCTTACCCACTCCTGGTTCACCGATGAGTACGGGGTTATTTTTCTTCCGACGGCTGAGGATCTGTGAGACGCGTTCTATTTCTGTCTCGCGTCCTATGATTGGATCTAACTTTCCTTCGTCTGCTAATCGGGTAACATCTCGACCGAAATTATCCAGGACCGGTGTTCGTGATTTAGAACTACCACGTCGTCCTGCGCGACTGCTGTAGGCACCGCTCGAGTCATCCTCTTCCATGGGTATGTCACTATCCGTAGATGAATCGGTGATGTATTCGAACCCGCCATTATCTTCTTGCATCACGTACTCGAGCTCTTGCTTGAATGACTCATAGTCGACGTCAAAGTTGTCTAAGATCTTGCAAGCCAAATTCTCTTTGTGTTTGAGGATCGAGAGCATGAGGTGCTCAGGATTGATTTCATCATTCTTGAAGAGCTTGGACTCCAAAAATGTGACCTTCAACACCTTCTCCGCATGCTTGTTGAGGGGGATATTCCCAACGTTGAGGTTGGTACTGTCACCTCTATTGGATTTGGTTGATTCCTCGACGTTGTATTTGAGTTGATCTAAGTCGAGTTCGAGCGAATCCAATACTCGGATCGCCATGTTGTCTCGTTCTCTGATCATCCCTAACAAGAGATGCTCCGTCCCGATGTAATCATGCCCGAGTCGCACTGCCTCGTCACGGCTGAGCGATATGATTTTCTTGACCTTCGGTGAAAACTTCCGATTCATATAGATTTCTTCCTTTGTATGATAGCCAACCCCGTGCTAATAGGGACCTTCTCAATTATAAACATAAAAATGAAGGAAGGCTGGTAATAGTTTTTGGTCGCTACGGCGAGGTTGTTATGCTTAACAAAAACATGCCAAAGCGCAAAAGATGAACTTTTGGCATCTGAAACGGCTCAAAGACGTTCATTCTGTCAGGTTACATCCGGTTTGCCACATGAACCACTTCAATGAGCCATTAAAATAACAAATGTCCTAATGTATAAGTAATTGAATTTCTGTCATTTAGCTATAAGGTCGCATGTCTATCGAACCTTTCAGACTTATTAAAGAAGGTGCTGTAGTAGCTACACTATTGTCTTTCCGACTTGTGCCTTTAGATCGCTGATGTCAGGGATGTTCCACTCCTTTTTTTAGTATCGATTTAACGTCCGATCTCTGCGATTGGTGACAGTTTTGATTGGATGAGGAGAAGCATATATTTGCCATCCTCTTGAACGCTCCTCTTTGTTCGAAGGGCTAATACCACGATGTTTATGAAGATTTCGCTTGATAAGAAAGACAGGTACTCCGTCCTCACTTTAGATGAAGAGAACCTTAATTCAGTCATCGCCCCAGACGTAAAAAGTGAGTTCATCTTCCTTCGCAATGAAGGGGTCGTTAATCTGATCTTTGACATGAAGTCGATTAAATATGTCGACTCCTCTGGTTTGAGTGCCATTCTGACAGCAAACCGACTTTGGAATGGCTACGGAAGTTTCGTTTTGACCAATGTTGAGGCACCTGCCGTCAAGAAGCTGATTGAGATATCCAGATTAGAATCGATCCTGAATATCCTGCCGACACTTGAGGAAAGTGTGGACTTTGTGATGATGGAAGAGCTCCAGAGAGAACTCAGCAAATCGGAAGAGGAGTAAGCTTGTCAAATACGGATTTCTACTTTCAGGTTCTGGGTGCCAATAGTGCAATGCCCAACAAGGACCGGTTCCCGTCTTCATTCATCTTATCGTATCGTAACCATCTGCACCTGATCGATTGTGGAGAAGGTTCGCAGATGAAGATGGCTGAGTATGGTGTCAAGCGATCTCGTATTAATGAAGTATTCATATCTCACCTGCACGGAGATCACATCTTCGGGTTGCCTGGGGTGATTAACTCATTCACTTTGAGTGGACGCCAGAAACCTTTGCAAATATTTGGACCCGTGGGTGTTCGCGCCTACATCCAAAATATCATGGATGCGACGGGTGCAAGGCTTAGTTATGAATTAGTCTTTACCGAACTGCACGGGGATCATCCCATCGATCTTGGTGTAATCAATCAGTTAGAAGTACGAGCCATCCCATTGGATCATCGCATCACTACGTTCGGGTATCACTTTAAGGAGGTCCATCCTGAGATCAATATCAGACCTGAGGCTATTAAGACCTATGAGTTGACCGTAGAGGAGATCAAATCAATTAAGGCAGGTAAACAGATTGTCCGAAATCAAAAGGTTGTGAACCATAGTGAGCTTACCATGCCACCAAGGCCAAGACGATCATTCGCCTACTGCTCAGATACTGGATACTTGCCAAGATTAGCTGACGAGATATCACATACGTCGTTGCTCTATCATGAGGCTACTTATCTCGAAGAGCTCAAGGAAAAGGCGAGAGAGCGGAGGCATAGCACGGCTAAAGAAGCAGCGACAATAGCTGCTATGGCTGGTGTCAGACAACTTGTCATCGGGCATTACAGCAGTCGATACAAGGACTTGGAGCCTCTTCTGGAGGAAGCCAAAGCAACTTTTAGCAATACAGAGATGGCCCACGGGGGAGCGGTCTTTAGCATTCTCTAAACAGGAGTACGGCGTAAAAGATAGAAGTCATTCCTGTCCATTGAAGAGTCGCTCCCCAAAACTGTAGACTTCTACCATCCATAGGCCGACCTCATCTTATCATAGATCGCTGTATTCTCATAGATTCCACCGAACTGTTCGGCACCAGGCCCTATGGCAAAAACGGGAATCAATGTCCCAGTATGGTAGTCAGAGGTAAAGGCTCCCACGATCGAATCCATCTTGGACTCATATTGGATCGCAAGACCTCCCGTCTCGTGATCCGCTGTGATGATAACCAAGGTATTACCATCTTCATCCGCCCAATCAAGTACCTCATCGACGATGCTGTTGAATTCTTTCCATTCATCTAATACATAACCAAGGTCATTGGCATGGCCGCCCCAATCGATCTGTGATCCTTCGACCATCAGGAAGAAACCATCCTGATCATGGTCAGACAAATGATCCAACCCAAGTCGAGTCGCTAAAGGTAGGTAGGACCTCCCCTGAGCATGAGGTAACGGTTCGGTATATGCAGTGAGGTAGGCGAAGTTTCGATCTGATGATATGGACGCTTCGTGAAGGTCGTGATCGAAGTACGTCGAAACATCGTAGTTATTCTCTCGTAGTTCGGCTATCAGATTACGTTCATCAGTGCTACGATTATCAAAGAACTTTTTGCCACCACCCACGAAGAAATCGATCTCTGTAGATAAGAAGTCTGCTGCGATCTCTTCATAGTTCTTCCTGTACTTATTGTGGGCGATAAAAGACGCTGGTGTGGCGTGTACGATCGAGGAGGAGGCGACAAGTCCAGTAGCCAAACCACGCTCTTCGGCCTCTTCGAGGATAGTTGGGAGATTGACACTATCAGGATCCATGGCAATAGCGCCATTATATGTCTTCTGGCCGCAAGCAAAGGCAGTGGCCCCTGCGGCACTATCTGTTACAAGTCTGTCACTGGCATATGACTTGTGCAATCCGACGACCTTGATACGCTCAAAGGCAGAGGTGTTCCCATTGCTATAAGTGCCTGCTGAGAGTTGAGTGATCCCCATGCCATCTCCGATGAGAAGAACGATATTTTTGGCAGTATGAGGTAGGCTTGTTGAGCGTTCGGGAACGTTCGGCTGTCTGGTTGCGGCACAAGCAGCCATCAGTGCAATCAAGGTGATAATCAGTGCGGTAGACTTTAATCGCATGGTGTACATCATGGTTGTAACAAAGAAAAGTATTGACCCTATCATAAGTTGTCGCAGTAGGATTAACATCTCATCATCTCTGACTCTGTCTGGATCATGGGATCCTTCTACTTTCACCGTTCCAAATGAGCCCTATGATTATCTCAGCTATTGTCGCTAAAGGACAGAATGACGTCATCGGTCGAGACAATGATCTTCCCTGGCGGCTTCCCAAGGACTTAAAGTGGTTCAAACAGCAGACCTCAGGTCATCATGTTATTATGGGTCGAAGGTCATTTGAGTCGATAGGTAGGCCCCTTCCGAAAAGGACCAACATCATTGTCACGCATGATCAGGGATATGCACATACTGGAGTCGAAGTCGCCCACTCGATCACGGGAGCTTTGGCGATAGCCTTTCGTGCAGGCGAGACAGAGGTCTTTATTCTGGGTGGTGGTAAAGTCTATGATCAGACCAAGGACATTTGGGATCGACTGTATCTAACTCAGGTAGACGCCAGTCCAGAGGGGGACACTTTTTTTCCAAATGTAGATCTGGCTCGCTATCAACTTGCCCATGAGGAATCTCATGCTGCAGATGACGATCATGCCCATGCCTTTTCGTTCTATATCTATGAGCGGTACAAGGCTTTGGAACGAGATCAGGTGTAGATGGGGTTATTCGATTGGTTAAGAAGAACAGAAAGTAGTTACGATCCCATGAAATATCTCATCGTAGGTTTGGGGAATATGGGGTCAGAGTATGATGACACCAGACACAACATCGGGTTTGATGTGGTGGACGATATGGCAGGCGATAACCCATGGTCATCAGAGCGACTGGGTGATGTTTGTAGAGTGAAGCATCGCGGTCGTACTCTTCTACTGCTCAAACCTTCGACCTACATGAATAGGAGTGGGAAGGCGGTTCAGTATTGGCAAAAACAAGAGAAAGTCCCTTTAACGAACACGCTCGTTATCGTGGACGACCTTAATCTTGACTTTGGTAAAGTGCGCCTTCGTGGAAAGGGTAGTGATGGTGGTCACAACGGACTCAAGGATATCAATGCTACTATCGGCAGCGGATATCCGCGGATGCGAGTGGGTATCGGAAGTGACTACTCACGCGGGCGACAGATTGATTTTGTACTGGGCAAATGGACTGCAGAGGAGCGTCAGCTACTGAAGGAGATCATCCTTCACTGCGCCGATGGTGCCCGGAGTTTTGCTGCGATCGGGCTCCAGCATACGATGAATAAGTTTAATCGATAATGCGATTAGAGTCGAGTCCTTCGACCTAAATACACAGCAAGCTCCATCCCCTCACCATCCCTAAAGAATTCGACTTTGATTTTATCTTTTGGACGATAAAAGGCCATGAGGTCCGTAAGATCAACATGTTGTAAAATACGCGCTCCATTAACCTGAGTGATCACATCTCCAACGAGAAGTCCCGCTTGGTTGGCTGGTCCATTGAGTTCTACGACCTTAATGGTAGGGCCAGAAGCAGTATTCTCGAGGTCAATGCCAATGTATGCCTCAGAAAGTCGCTTCGGAGTGGTGTTTTGGTACTCGTCTTCGATAATGATCTGAATGTCTTCCAAGGTCGCTTCGTTTTGTTGGCGACCCTGGCGTTGCATGCTTTTCACCCTGTCCTTCGACTCCTTGCGGATTTTGGCTTGAATACCCTTTTGGGTGTGATCATCATGGGAGCTATTGTTGTGTTCATCAAAGATCTCTGGGTCGATACCCTTCTCTTCAAGTTGTTGAAGAATATCCGCGGGAATGGTCCCATTGTCTGTCCACTTTAGCATGTCTTCTTCACCATTGGCTTCGACAGTAATCGAGATCCTACGTGTCCCGTCATCATCGATGGTGATTTCGACAGATCGCGTGTTAGTAGTTACTTTTTGAGCCTGTCCTGTGGACCAATAGCTGAAAAGAAAAAGGCATATCAACGTCTGACGGATCATAGAACTACATGAGATACCACTCGGGCAGTAGAATGGTGGATGAATAATGGATTTGATGTCATCTTTGGTAATGGAATTCTAAGTTCCATCAAGAAATGCAACGGAATAAAAGCGCCAAAAATTTCCTTCCAAAGCCTATCTATCGAGGTGGTCCTAAGGCGATGCGCATGTTTATCAAGGATACCCTTACGTATCCTCCCGAAGCCAGGGAACAGCGCATTCAGGGTGTCGTTGTCCTGAGGATTACCATAGATTATCAGGGGAATGTCATTGACTCTAAGATCAAAGCAGGTCTCGGCTTTGGCTGTGATGAGGAGGCGCAGCGGGTGGTGAGTCTGATGAAGTTTGAGTTCAATCGTAAGGCACGTAAACGGCGGGTACTTTATCACAAGACCATCAATATCACTTTCAGACTACCCAAGTCCAAACCAGCTAATCAGACTTCAGCGCAGAAGACAAAGCTTACATACCGAATCGTCAAATCTTCACCTGAAATCACCCAAAAAACTGACCCATCGCCTGAGTCATATAGCTACACGATAACATACTGAGTTTACTCCCAGTCAAATAGTTCGATGTCAAAGATGAGAGCAGCATATGGTGGAATCACACCACCAGCCCCTCGGCTTCCGTAAGCCAATTCCTGAGGGATGTAAAATCGGTACTTCGCCCCCTTACTCATAAGCTGGACACCTTCAGTCCACCCGCTGATCACACCTGAGAGTGGGAATGTGGCTGGCTTACCACGATCGACACTACTGTCGAACATCTCACCACTCAGCAGCTGACCCACGTAGTGTACGGTCACCTTGTTTGAGGCAGTAGGTTTCTCTCCATCCGCAGGTACAAGTATCTCATACTGAAGTCCGCTCTCTGTGGTTGTTACCTCTGGACGTTTACCGTTCTCCGCTAAAAAATCAATGCCTTCTTGTTTTGCTTTTAGTGCCATCTGATCTCGTTGTTCTTGAAAGTAATTGTAGTTCATGCGTTCGCTCTCCTCTTTGGTGAGAATGGTTTCACCACCCTCGATGATGTCCTGGATCGCCTGCATCATAGACGGATAATTCAGTTTTTTGACGCCTTGGCTTTGGAGCTTCAGACCTAAGCTCATCCCAATGCTATAGCTGATCGTATCCACCTGCGTATGTGACTTCGTCGATACCACAGCCACGAGGAAAAGTGGAAAGAAGAATCGAGCTGTCCGAAGAATTGAGGATGTCATAATCAACATGAACTTTTGATTGAGCCGCGAATGTAAATCATCTATGACGAGGCGATGTATACATCTGGTTGTCACGAAAAAAAGTGAGCACGCCTCTTTCGCGGCATATAGAGAAAAGTCTACTTTTGCGCTCGCTAATTGACCCATGGTGTAATTGGTAACACAGCAGATTTTGGTTCTGTCGTTCAAGGTTCGAGTCCTTGTGGGTCAACGCTTAAGCTCCCGCCTCGGTGGGGGCTTTTTTTATGCCTTTTCTGGTCAATAGTTATAGTGGTACAGGCCTTTTTTGGTGTCCTATGGACATGATGAGGGAGGTGAATCCACACCAAAATCCGCGTGGAGTACGCATTACCGTGTCAGGTAGGATCCTGGCTCGTGCCTGTGTAGTAGCCTATCTTCTCTTTGCATTGTACAGCGCACTCGGTGCACAGTGTACGTCAGGATCACTACTTCTTGAGCGATGGAATGGTATCGGAGGGTCTCAGATCTCTTCGCTCACAGGTAACGGTAACTATCCGAATAACCCAAGTGAAACAGAGCAGATCACCTCCTTTCAATCCGCTAACAATGGTGACTCCTACGGTACACGAGTTCGAGGCTACATCGAACCATCTGTTACCGGCAACTATCGGTTTTCACTGACAGCCGATGATAACACCGAGTTTTATCTATCCACAGATCAGAATGCAGGGAATGCGTCTCTTGTCGTATCCGTACCAGGATGGACGTCACCAACTGACTTCAACAAGTTCTCAGAACAAAATTCGGGTAACATCCCACTCACTGCTGGCCAGCGATATTACGTCGAGTTACTTCACAAGGAGGGCGGTGGAGGAGATCACTTCCAGGTCTATTGGCGCACCCCCGTAAACAACTCAAGGCAGATTATCCCGAGTAGCAACTTGGTATCCTATCCTTGTGGTCCAGTTGCAGTTACCTTGTCATTTACCGAGTCGGCAGGCTCATACAATATTGACTTTGATGAAGACAAGGATGGAGGCCATGCATTTGCCGATTATGATAATGATGGAGACCTTGATCTATTGATCAATACTGATGAGGACGACGAAGGGTCTCGCTTATATCGAAACAATGGAAATCAGACATTCACAGACGTAACCTCATCTCGAGCACCTTTCTTAGATAATAACGTGCGTGAGCGATCCGCTGTCTGGGGCGATCTCAACAATGATGGATTGCTTGATTTCGCGCGCAATACATCGCATAATGGTAATAACTCTGGGCGCAGTTCGATACAGATCTTTTTTCAAGATCCGATATCAGGAGTGTTTGGTAACGGGTCTGGGGGGAACAGACCTTTTCAGGTAGGGGACAGAAATAACTCCGAGCTGGATATCGGGGATCATAATACAGAGGCAGTTGTCTTTCTGGATTTTGATGGAGATGGAGACTTGGATGTGGCTTTTGATAACCACAACTACGGGGTAGATATCCTTCGGAATAACTACATCAATCATCTCACGGGCAATGTGGTCAATCCTCCTTTCGACAACATGTTCTCTTTTGCAACTCCCGGGAATGGCGTTGTCTTGGGGTTGGACCAGAATGCCGTAGATGGCGACTATGGTAGTGCCACAGACGTGAATGATGACGGATGGGTAGATCTGTTTATTAGAAAGAGAGATCAGAATGACTTCTTCTTAAATGAAGGTGGAACATTCAGGATAGGCAGCGATATCGGTAACGCTAATAACAATAACAAAGGGGGTGTTGCCTTATATGATTACGATAATGACGGTGATTTCGATGCATTCTGGACAGAAAATGACGATAACGAAATCCACCGCAACGACGGTAACGGAAACTGGACTGCTCTTGGAACGTCGACAGGGATTCCAACAGACTTCAGCACACGTATCGATGAGGTAGCATCTGGTGATATCGACAATGATGGTGACGTAGACATCCTGTTAGTAGGGAACAACAGAAGCTATCTCTATATCAATCAACTGAACGACCCAGCTTTAGGTCCTAACGTGGGGTCTCCTATGACCTTCGTGCTCAACAACAGCTTGAGATTTAATAATGGAGAGGATGGAGAGTCGACCTCGATGATCGATATCGACGACGATGGTGATCTCGACGTCTATATGATGATTAACGGAGATGATAACCAACTATGGATCAATAACCTCTACTCTTCATCGACTCCAGAAAGCGACAAGGATTATCTCTTTGTGAGTGTCTACGATAACAGATCCGAGTATATGAACCCTGGGGCTGAACGACCTGCACTCGGAGCAATTGTCGCCCTTGAGGACTGTGACGGTAATGTTATCTCTGGACTGCGAGAGGTCAATGGGGGTACTGGACATGGTACTCAGGATCCGAATCGGGTGCACTTTGGACTACCACAGGGCCCTGATTTCACCTATCGAATCATCGTGCGATATCCGAACTATATCAATTCCTCAGGAGACACAATACGTACGACCATATCAAAAACCATAGTGCCATCAGAGCAGACATCTTTTCCCATACTGGTCAATTTTCGACCTGATGATTCGGATATCGTTTGTGATAAGGACTGTGACAACTCTGGCCCAGACTTGGATGGTGATAGCATCGCCGATCTATGTGATCTGGATGATGACAATGACGGTATCCCTGACTCTGTAGAAGATGCCGTTGTCCTACCTGGGGTGGACCAAGACTGTGGTGCTGACCCTGATTACGATTTTTCTAATGGTCCGACATTAATCTCTGGGACCAACCTTGCTCAGGGGTCAGTCTATCGCTATACGAATGTGGCCACTGGATTGGATGCCTTAGTGACAGTGGAGGAGTTAAACGGTGTAACGCTACCGACCTTGGATGATAATTCTGCTGATGCTAACTGGTTCAAACCCCAAAGTGCCTTCAGTATCGCAACCAGTGGTATGCGGGCCTATGCCCAATACTTGATCACCTTCGTCAACTCAGGGACGTCGACTCCAGTCATCCAAGATGCGATCAATCTGGCCTTCAATGACATCGATGGAAATGCCTCCTATGCAGAAGAGAGCGCAGCACTTAATCCGACCAGCTATACGGTGAATAACCCTACTGAGCTAACAGTTGTGTTGGATCCTACCGACAGGTGGGTGACTGGCACATCAGGTACAAATGAATACGGAGGTGTCACCAACAATTTTCCTCAGGTGAATTACTCCTTCCGATATCGAAATGTCTCTCAAATTCGCATTCGATTTGGAGCACAGTCTCGAGTGGACAATACCTCCGCAGGTGGGCGCCAACATGCACTCCAGTTTGGGTGTCCAGATCCGCTGCCCAATCCAGTCACCTATGCCTTTGACCTGGATCAAGATGGGATCAACAACAAGGATGATCTCGATAGCGATAACGATGGAATCTGGGATGCTACTGAGGCCGGGCATGGACGTGCTCTTACGTCTATAGGGCGGATTAATGGCTCTGATACGGGATCTGGCGCGAATGGACTTTTTGATCCCATCGAAACCTCACCTGATAGTGATGTCATCAACTACACATTATCAGACAGTGAAACCTCGAGTGACGGTATCTACGATCCATACGAATTGGACTCTGATGGAGATGGATGTTTTGACACTTTTGAGGCATCCGTGACCGATCCCGAAAACGACGGCACTGCTGGTGCAGGTGTGCCTGTCGTAGATCCGAATGGGCTGGTCACCACCTGGACATATGTGGTTCCATCACAGACGTATTGGCAAGATCCTTTGTTTGACTTTTGTGCCATCTGTAAGACCGCCACTGTTAATCCTCACGTGATGTACTATCGCAAGGGCAATTAGTCCTCTGACTCATCTTCATCGGCTAACTGTAGATCGATCTGTCGCTTATCCATATCCACATCCACGATCGTCACATTAATTACATCGCCAATACGCCATACCTGACCTGATCGCTGTCCAGTCACTTTGATTTTAGCAGGGTGGATGACAAGATGTTCATCAAAGCTCTCAAATCGAATCAAGCCATCGGCCTGGCTATCGATTAGTTCGATGAACATGCCCTTATCGATGATACTGCGGATCACTCCTGGAAGGACATTGCCCACCTGCGAGGACAGGTACTCGACCTGCTTATATTTGATGGATTCGCGTTCGGCAGTAATGGCATCTCGTTCTTTGAGTGAGATGTACCGACACTTGTCTTCGAGATCAGGTTTAGAGACTCGTTTCGTCCCTTGAAGGTTGGCATAGAGAATGCGGTGTGCTAAGACATCAGAGTATCGTCGTATCGGAGAGGTGAAGTGGCTATAGAAGTCGAAGCCGAGCCCATAATGGCCAATGTTATCTGAGGAGTAGGCTGCTTTGGCCATTGTCCTAATCGCCATGGGACGAAGCACAGACAGTAGCTCTGCATGTTCGCTGTCTTGACTGAGACTGTTAAGAGAGGCAGTGATATTCTGAGGGGTATCCATGTTCAGCTTGATACCAAATTCAGATGCCAGCAGCGCCAACTCCATCAGGCGGTCTGCATCTGGCAAGTCGTGGACACGGTAGACATATGGGATCTCCTTGCCATCCGCCTTTGTATGGATGTACTTGGCAACACGCTTGTTAGCTAAAAGCATGAATTCCTCGATCAACTTGTTCGCATCCTTGCGCACTTTTCGTGTGATGCCCACGGGCTTACCGTTTTCATCTAATTCGAACCGGATCTCATCGCTCTCAAAGTTGATAGAACCATTGCGAAAACGATGCTTGTTGAGGTGTTTAGCTACCTCATTGATATGGCGAAGCTCAGTTGCCAACTCTTCACTCTGCTTATCTAAGACCTCTTGTGCCTCCTCGTATGTGAATCGTCGATCCGAATGGATGAGCGTCTTGCCAAACCATTCATCTACGATCTGATTGGCTTCATCAAAAGTGAATACGGCTGAGAAGCTGAACTTATCCTCATTCGGACGGAGTGAGCAGAGCTCATTGGAGATCTTCTCAGGTAGCATTGGGCAGACGCGATCGACTAAGTAGACGGATGTTGATCGATGATATGCCTCCAGATCCAGTGCGCTATTTTCTTTGACGAAGTGGGTAACATCGGCGATGTGTACCCCGATTTCGGTAAGGCCACCATCTAACGTTCTGTAGGATATAGCATCGTCGAAGTCCTTGGCATTATGCGGATCTATGGTGAAGGTTAACGTATTTCTAAAGTCTCTACGCTCATTCAGGTCTGTTGGTGTGATGTGATCGTGTAGAGCGTCGCTCTCCGCGAGCGTCTCGGGACCGAATGTGATCTCAAATCCATTATTGACCAGGATGGTCTGCATCTCGAAGTCATTGCGGTTAGCGGGACTTAGGACTTGTACGATTCTACCCAGTATCTCTTGGCGTTTGTTCTGGCCAAAATCTATGATTTCTACCACCACAGGCTCTCCACCAGTCGCATTGAGGTAGTCCTTTGGTTGGATTCGGATCTCGAGGGATAATTTGGACGTCTCTACGAATACGTAGCCATACTTTTTGAAGTCCTGAAAGGTGCCAATGAAGCTGGTTCGTTTCCGCTTGATGATCTCCGTGATCTTACCTTCTGGTCTGCGGTGTCCGATATAGGCTACCTCAACTTTGACAAGGTCTCCCTGGAGTGCACCAGCGACAGACTTTTTGGGGACATAGATATCTTTCTCTTGGCCATCGACGATGATATAGGCCGCCCCGGATGCGGTGATATCCGCCTTGCCTTGGAGGGTCACGACTTTCACACCGGCTTGATCCAGTTGCTTAGGGTTGATGCTGTATTTGCTTTGCCCGTCGATGATGACACGCTCTTTGTGAAGTAGTGCGTCCAGTGCCGATTTTATAGCATCCTTACTGTTTTTGGCTTTCAGCTTAGACGAGATATTGCCTACGCTGTAGAACTTACCAGGCTTTCGTCGAAGTAGTTTGAGGATGGCTTGTTGCAGGTACCGTTGAGGGAGTTTCTTCCCATAGGATCGTTTGGTATTCATATCATATCGATATCTGAGAGGGTTCGAACGGGAGAACCTATCATTCCGCCTCTTCTTGGAGGGCAAAGATGATCTCACCATTCGGCAGTAACTCTAAGCTCATGTTTTCGCTGGTCTGAGGGTCATAGAGTCGATCATCACTATGCTGTGTTCCAACGACGATATTGATTGACCAGTCTTCTTCGATCGTGGCGATAGAACGCATGACAACGTCACCTTCAGCTCGGGTTCCCGCCACTATCTTCTTGTCGATGAGCGTCCCATTTTTATCATAGGTAACGAGGATATAGTCATAACTCATCAGACTTCCTCGCCAATACACCACTGCGTGCATGGAGCCTGTATCTGGGATCAAGCAACAGGGGATGTACTCGGTGAATTCATCGTCTTCGGCATCTTTCTCGGGCGGGATGAACTGTCGGATACTGGCTGCGGCGAGAGGAGTATTGTTAGTACTGAAGTAGGTGACATTTTCATCCGAAAGCACGAGCGGTAACTTCTCTGTTGTGAAGTGCTTTAGAAATAATGAAAACGCTTTTGCTCTTGTCATACCGCGGATAAAATTAAGACATCTCCAGACGGTAACAGCTCTGTATGAACTCTTTATAAAGTGGGTTTTGGCATAATATCGCCTCGTTACCGATTAAGATGAATTGCTCCCGAGCACGTGTTAGAGCCACGTTAAATTTGCGATCCGTGCCTTCGCGCGACATCGATATTAATGCTGCCAACTGGAAGCTATAGTTCATACAAGTAGACATAATGATGATATCTCTCGCGCCTCCCTGATATCGCTCTACGGTATCGATAGTCACCATATTAGGGTAAGGGAAGTCGGTGCGCTCGATGGCTTTTTTAATCTGAGCAATCTGAGCGCGATAAGGAGTGATGATGCCAAAGGTGTGTTCTGATACCGCCTCTCCAATGGTTTCTATAACCGTGGTCAGCTCGATCAGCAGATCTGCGCAGATGCGTGCCTCGTGAGAATTGACCTTTAGATTTACTTCTTCTGTTTCAATCTCGGATGGTACGTACATCAGCCTGTGCTTCAAGCGATGACCTTCTGGATAGGTTAATTCGACTTGAAGCCGCAACAGCTGAGGCAGTGTCTGAAGTGCTCCCCCATAGAATCGTTCGCTTGGGAATCTCATGATCTCTTGATGCATGCGACCTTGGAAGCTGAGCTGTCCGATGCGATTATGCCAACCCTTGTCTAAGGCAGTGCGATATAGTCTTTCGAACAAGGAGATCCGATAGTCTACTATGCCTACATCTTGAAGGGTCGGATTGTCCTCTTCACTAAGGTGTTCGGGCTGGAGTACGATCGCTGGCAGCTGCTGGTGATCTCCGATCATGATCCATTTCTTAAATCGACTGAGTAGTCCCACAATCGTCGCCTCTAATAGCTGGGAAGCTTCATCGATGATCGCCACATCAAAGTCGAGGAGTGCAAATAGATCATCCTTGCCAAGGATAGATGCGATCGTACCAACATAGACCTGTTCCCTGCTCAGCCTATCGCGTAGTTCGTGCCTTGAGGAGACACCTTCGATCTGATGTCCTAATAGATGATGGACGTAACGCGAATCCGAGCTGTATCTCGACCCAATTCTTATGAATGACGGTCTCGGCTCCAGACTGTATAGCGCTTGGCAGATTTCGTCCACGGCTCGATTCGTGTATCCCATAAGGAGGATACGCTTATCGGTATCTCGTATGTAATGATTGGCCAGTTCTCGAAGTACTACACTGGTCTTACCCGTCCCGGGAGGACCCCAGATAAGATAGTGCCCCTCGGCAGCTATGGCTTCGGCATAGATTGTAGCTTGTTCTTCGGTAAGATGAGATCCAGATGGTAATGTGGGAACATCTTGAGTAGGAGGGTCGTCAAGACAAAGGATAGTATCTCGATACGATTTGGGTGCTCGCGCCCATTCGTATGCACTCCTTGTCATTCGGCCATATCCACTATCGAGAGAGTCATGCTCGATATTCCAGAAGGTGTGTTTGTGAAAAATCGAGGCATTATCCTGACGACTACGCAGTCTGACTTTGATGAAAAGTTCGTCCATACTTAGGACTGTCACCTTGAAGACTTGGCTGCGGAGTACATCATCCGATGCACCATTATATGGATAGACAACCCCTAAGTCACCCACCCTGAAGTTGCTTAATTCTGCAGTTTTACTGGTGCGCCTGAAGACGAGCAATGGGTTCGACTCCGTGGCATGATTCTTATGAAGGGTAAGGTGATTAAGGATGTTATAATTCTCAATCTTAGTGTCGAGGTGCTCTCGCCACATGGAAGCTAAGCTGTGTCCAGAGTCCCTTGTATCGCCAGTCAGTTTTGCTGATAGCCACTCATTGATCGAGAATTGGATCAGACTGTGGAAATAAGCGATTTCGAGCTTGTCCAGTTCATCCAGGTCTTTCATCAAGGCTTCAGTGTCTCTGCGTTGATACCCTTTGATTAATTCTGCATGTCTGTCTGTATAGTCTCGCAAGTATTTTGGGATGTCACCACATTTTTGGAGATGCCGATCGTGGAGATACAGTTGATTACGCACTTTGATCGCTTCACGCTGTTGGGCCTTGATAGCAGGTGCGAATCGTAGAGGTTCTGAGGTGGCTTTACTGTATAGGATGAAGCAATTACGTTTCACCTGATGACCATAGACCGACTCGATCAGCTGGTCATAGAGGAGCGTCTGATGATAGTGGTTGTTGTTAAGGCCATAGTTGTTGGGGCGATAGGTTTTTCCGCTTTTGAGTTCAATAATGGCTGCTCCAGAGGTGTCTTTAGCGAACAGATCGAGACGTCCTTGCATCCCATATTTGGCTGAGTAGAAGCTTGGTTCGATGAGATAATTATCGGATTGGATTCCGATGCGAGGAAGTTTTTCGATGACCACCTTTCGAATCGTAGTGTAGTGTTGTTCCAGATCTTGGAGTAGTTCGCGTACATCCTCATTGGTGAGCAGTGCGATGCCAAGAGGATCTTGATGAAAAAAGTCCTCAATGAAAGACTCAAAAGCCTTGGTGGTGTCATGCATCAATTGGTCCAGGAGATAATTAGCCAAGTTTCCAGCTACGATTGCCTTAGAGGTTGCCTTGGGGGTGAACTTGCGCAGCAGATATCCTGTCTCATGGTGTGCAAATGGACCAAAGCACTCAGAGATGCTCGTTACATCATAGAGCAGATCAGGTTCGAATACGATGGAGTTTGGTCGATAACGTCCTTCAGAATCGATTTCTACATCGATGAGATGGGCGATGATTGGGAGGATGCCGATATCATGTAGCTCCGACATCTGTTGGGATAGATCTTCGTTTCTATCTGGTATGCCATACCAGATGGTGATCGCCTCATATGGTTCATCGATGAGAGTTGCAGAGACTAATCGTTGTCCTGGGTTGATACTATTGAGCACGACGCGAACGATACGTTGGAATCGATCCACAGAAGAACGATCTCCAGAGGTTAGCTCACGATAAATCGATGTCGAAGAAGAGATATCTACTTCCAGCTTAAGACATCGCCTGAGGAGAATACGAACTGCGAGAGAAGCTATCGTCTCTATCTCCACCTGCGAATCTGACTGTTCTGGAGTCCATCTGCGCAGGGTATGTAGCAGATAGACCTCGTAGTACGGTATGGAATACGCGGTGGCGACATAGTTTAGTCTTGCAAACATGCTTGTGAAAAGCACTTGTGTCTTACCGGCAATGTGAGTGAGAAGGGTGTTGAAAACGACGTGGAGGCGAGAGACCTTCGTGCTAATCGTGCCATTTGACTCTTCTACGCGTTGTATATGCGCGTATGCCGAAGATGCGAGCTCCAGATCTGAAGTCATATGCTGAACAAGATAGAGATAGAATTAACTTGAGATGTCGACCAGAACGATGGCGAGGCGAATGATCACACAAAGTATACGGACTGGGTTTTTCCTGCTGCTCTTGCTGCTAACAGGTGTATTGCCTGAGAGTCAAGCACAGATGACATCGTCGACAAGAGTGATTGGGATAGACTTACTCAAGTCTCGTGGCGAGACTGTGATCCCGTTTGATCTCGAGCAGGGCTTCATCATCGTGGATGTCTGGCTTGGAGGATTTGTCCCGATGAAGATGATCTTCGATACGGGAGCGGAGAATATCATACTCTTCGATCGCGAGATTCCGATTCTTCTGGGTATTCCATTCGAACGTCAGATACCTGTCATGGGCTCGGACCTGGACAGCGTTATCATGGCAAATATCGCTCGCAATGTCATGCTCCGCGCAGAAGGATGTAATCAGGTTCTGCGAGACATCATCGTGCTTGAGGAAAACAATCTTCTGCTAAAAGAAAAACTGGGTATCGAAGTCAATGGCATCCTGGGTGGCGGTTTTTTCCCCAATGTCGTTGTCAAAATCGACTATCGCAGGAAGCAAATCACACTACGCCACCCGAATAAATTCAAAAAGCCAAAGGGGAAGTATCATGAATTCGATCTTGAGATACGCTCTAATAAACCCTATCTGCAAGCAGGCCTAAAGGTCAGTGATCAGCGAGATTCGGCAACATCTGTACGACTCTTGCTTGATACTGGTGCAGCGCTACCGTTCTTGATACATGCCAATACGGACAGTACTCTGACCCTACCGGATAGCATCATGCTTGGTAACGTCGGGTTTGGTCTCGGAGGAGTGATCAGGGGATACATGGGACGGAGTCGAGAATTGGATTTTAGTCCGTTCGTCTACAGTAACATAGCGACCAGTTTTCAGGATCTCAATTTTGGTTCTGGCCCCAGACCCAAATTGATCCGGAATGGAATCTTGGGGAATAATCTGTTGTCCAGATTTTACATCGTTATCGATTACAGCCGTGAGAAGCTATACCTCCAGGCATCGAAGAAGTACAACCGTGATTTTGAATTTGATAAGAGCGGAATCACCGTATTCGCTGTAGGATCGAAACTTGACAAATACTATATCGTCTCCGTCTTGGAGGGTAGTCCTGCAGCTGAAGCAGATGTACAGCCCGGAGATCTCATCATTAAAGTCAATCGTCGACGCTCGAGTAATATGCGCCTGCAGGATATCACCAATATGTTCAGCAAAAAACCAGGCAAAAACATCAAGTTGACATTGATCAGAGGGGAGGAAAAGATCAAACGCGAATTCGTCCTTAGAGAATGGACCCAAGTTTCGGATTCGTCGACTACTCCTAAGTAGTAATCGAAGCTTGCTCCATACAATCAGAGAGTTATTGTACCATCTCTTAAAAACAACACTACACCTATGCTCGCACACGAAATCGACTATCGCATCTATGGAGAAGAAATACAATATGTAGAAATCGAATTAGACCCTGATGAAACGGTTATCGCTGAACCAGGAAGCATGATGATGATGGATGAGGACATCGCTATGGAGACCATATTTGGCGATGGTACAGCACAAAAAGGAGGTATCATGGGTAAGCTCATGGGTGCCGGCAAACGACTACTCACCGGAGAGAAACTGTTCATGACCGCCTTCACCCATGTAGGTTCTGGGAAGGCTCAGATTGCATTTGCCTCACCCTATCCTGGTAAGATCATACCACTCGACCTGTCGCGATATGGCCATAAGGTCATCTGCCAAAAGGATGCCTTCTTATGTGCGGCGAAAGGCGCAAGCGTTGGAATCGAGTTTAGTAAGAAGCTCGGACGCGGCTTCTTCGGTGGTGAGGGATTTATCATGCAAAAGATCGAAGGAGATGGATTGGCCTTCCTGCATGCAGGTGGTTATATCGTAGAGCGCGAACTCGAAGTAGGCGAGCATCTACGCGTTGATACGGGCTGCTTGGTTGGTTTTACAGAGGAGGTTGACTACGACATCGAGTATGTCGGGGGTATCAAGAACGCTGTTTTTGGAGGAGAAGGACTCTTTTTTGCGAGCCTCGTTGGGCCAGGCCGAGTTTGGATCCAGACTTTACCCATCAGTCGTCTTGCTGATCGAATCCTGCGCAATGCTCGCGGATATACCAGTGGAGGTAAGGGCGAAGGAAGTATCCTTGGTGGACTGGGTGACTTGTTAGATGGTGATGGATGGTAGATGCGGCAATCGGATCACCTTTGTTTTTTTCCGCTATTGTTCCAAGAATACAAGTCAAACCTTTTTTTGGGATGTACACTAAGGCTGTCTGAAGCACCTATATCTGGTGATTGTTAGGTGGGCTTAACTCGAAATGTAAGATCAGATAGTGCCGGTATTAATTGTACCGCCTTCGCCATCGTCTTCATAATCAGAAAAAAATATATTAATAATTTTCATAATATGTAATGCCTGATTATCTTTGCTTCACCTCCTGCGATTAATAGACCTAATCGTATTTGGTCTGATGGCATGACAAGACTGTTCTTTCGACGGAGCGGGATTGGGGCCTTCAGGTCGGCCTCTTAGATGAAAACTACACTTTCCACCCGGAAGATTCCTTCCGTGGTCGTATCCGTGTATACACTTCTCTTCGAGGGATACGAACTCTTATTCAAACAGAAGCTACACGCCAGTCTGACTGGCACAAACTAAGGTCCAAATGATATTTCATTTACCTCGCCCGACGGCGGGCCGATGGAGTTCTATGAGTACGCTGCTATTCGTGATCTCACTCGCCCCATTTTGGTCTACAATCCAGGCACAGAGCTCAGACTCACTATGCTTGGATTTTACGATTCTCTCAACGCCTTCAACTCCTACAGAGGGTGACACCCTATGCTATGAGTGGACATTCACCAATAAGTCAGCAGATACACTATTTGATGTTTCGCTGGTAAGTCCAGAGGTGATCATGGCAGCTATGGGAGATACACTCCGTCAGGTAGATGTCCTGCTGCCTTTCGGAGTTATGACAGCGAGTGGTAGTGCCATTACAGGGAGTGGGTCATTCATGATGACTGGTAGTGGATGTTCACTGTATTCTGCAGCGGAGGTTAACGATGGATTCAAATTGTTCTCGGCAATTACGGCATTTGGCAAAGGTTCGGACATGAACCGTCAGACGACCAGCGCTATCGGACTGAATTGTTTTGACATCACACTGTCGATGCCGCGTTCTAATATCAGTATTGCAGAAGACTGCTTTACTGAGTTAACACCAGGTCTCTTGGGTGTTCATTCGTCCCTGCCTGATTCGTTGTTAGAAGTACATATCAAGATGCCTGGAGGTGGTTTCCGTCCAGATCCATTTGTGACAGAAGACGACGTCAATAAGATTATCGAGGTTCAGGTCCAAGTCCGCGACTCACTATGTCCGGATGTCGCTCCTGTATGGAATAATGTTCTCATCGAATACAAGCTTGCGCCCTCACTGATCTGTACTGTAGATACTGTAGACTGTGTCGATCAGGTGGCGATGAACTTACCGATCATCACAGCAGGTTGTGGTGAGACGCAATTCGTCCGACTTGCATCACAGCGTGAGGATATCTGCCGTACATCTGAATACTTAGCCCGAGAGACAACCACTTTCGCAGTGCAGGATGCATTTGGAAACATCAGTGATACCTGTACTCAGGTACGATTCATCCGTAAGCCCAACCTCACGCGTGATTCTATCATGTGGCCTGCTGATCGAGAATTCCTCTGTACAGATAACATTTTTGATCAGGATAGCGCCTTGCTGAACCAGCGAGTTGGAGTACCTACATGGAGAGGAATAAGCCTGGCAGGAAATGAACTATCAGCTTGTAATCTCTCCGCCGAGGTCGAAGATTTTCTCAATGTTCGAATGATCCGAGGTGGTCAGTGCATGCAAGTACGCACCAGAAGATGGACCGTTTATGAATGGCGATGCAACGAAGGACTGGTCGAAATACCCGGACCAATCCAACAGATCGTACTCATTGACAGCATTCCTCCTGTGATTAGTGGTTCGCCAGATGTGGTTACTCCCATACCCGACAGTCTTCTGTTCTCAGTGGATCCATTCGAGTGTGTGGCAACATTCCAGGCACCAAGACTATTCGCGATCGATGACTGTAACCAAGATATGACCACTATCGAGTTCAGATACTTGGATACGATATTGACCAATGACTTCGACGCCGAAATCAAGCTACCTGTAGGTGAAAATCGGATCGAGTATATCGCACGTGACGGATGTGGTAATGTAAGTCGAGATACAGTCTTCGTCAGAGTCATCGATAACACCGCTCCAGTTGCGATCTGTATCAAGGAGATGGTGGTCTCTATCACCGATACTGAAGTCCTGATCAATGCCGATAACATCGATCAAGATAGCTATGACGCATGTGGCATAACGGATGTGTTAATCAGGCGGATGACCAGTCCATGTAATCCCATGGACACACTCTTCGGGCCTACTGTGACCTTCTGCTGTGAAGATGGCAATACTGATGTACCTGTTATCCTACGAGTGACAGACATGAACGGCAACTTCAACGAGTGTATGGTAATGGTCCAAGTGACAGACAAGAGTCCTGCTCGTGTCACAGGTCTTCCCGATATCGATATGACGTGCGAATTCCCAATCGACCCAATGAATCTCGACATCTTCGGTACGATTGAGATGAATCCTACGAATGATCCAGACTCAATCCTACTACCACAGGAGTTCTTCTTAAGTGCCTCAGGGCCATTACTTAATGGTCGCATCTCTGATAACTGCGGAGCGATGATCGAAGAATTAGATCCAATTGTGAACCTGGATAGTATCTGTCGCACAGGATCTATACTTAGAAGGTTCACGGTGACCGATGCCAGTGGAATCACAACTGCGATTCGTCAGCGCATCAGATTAGTCAATGATGCACTTAACAATCCAGTCTTCTTCACATTCGTACCAAATGATACTACCATCATGCCAGCGATGGGTGACGAGGTTGCAAATCTCGCGAAGGATCATCCTGCTACTGCGGGAGGAGATGGTTGTGCCCGCCCATACATTGGTTTTAGAGATCGTGTATTTACGACGGATAGCTCTGTGTTCTGTACGAAGATCGAACGTACATGGGAGATCATTGACTGGTGTAAGGAGCGCTCGACAGATGAGATTATCGAGGCCGATAGCGTCCAATACATATTTGTGATTGACTCTGTTGCCCCAGAAGTTGTCATCAATACGAATGCCACTCCACGCTCGCAGCCGGCGCTGATTAATATCTCCATCTCTGATAATGTGGTCCTCACGTCATCGCAACTGGATGTATCCTACCGAGTCATTTCAGTAGGGCCCGACACTGCTGTGATCTCAGCTGACGCCAAGAGTGATGAGTTTAGCAATGACGACTTGACCCTCCTCATCGATGGTCTTCCAGGAGGGGATTATGACTTCGAGATTACGGTCTTGGATCCATGTGGTAACATGACAACACGAACGCAACGTATCACATTACGCCCAGTGGGAGCTCGTAGTGTTGCTATCGTAGGACAAGTCTTGTACTCCGGGGATTTATCAATGGACAATGTTGAAGTGTTTCTCAGTACTGAGGCGCAGATCGATGCACAGTCCGAGATGGATATGACAGATACGGATGGTTACTACGACTTCGGCGATATGCCAGAAGGAGGATCTTATTATGTCACTCCGCTCAAGGATGATGATCTACTTAATGGTGTATCGACGATGGATATGCTTATTATCCAGAGACATATCCTGGGTATCGCAGACCTACAGACTCCGGAGCAGTATATCGCAGCCGATGTTAACAATGATGGCCGCATTAGCGCCTTTGACATCTTAGAGTTGCGAAAGGCCATACTCGGGAAGACACTACGTTTCCCGAATAATGATAGCTGGACATTTGCCTATGACGATCAGGATCTCCAGGGTGTCATACAAAGTGGTGATGCCATCATGAAACAGTACGCCATAACACAGCTTACCGAGGACATGGACATCACATTCCAGGGTATCAAGATCGGTGATGTGAATGCAACAGCCATAGGTCACAGCGCGGGTGTATCAGGAGGCAGAACGTCACGTGTAGCCTCTCTCAAATATGAGATCGACAAGGTGGATGGCCAGTACATCACTTCGATCGTCGCCGGTGAAAACATGAACATCAATGGGCTCCAGGCTGCCTGGGATCTACCCACAGAAGAAATAAGACTTGCATCTGGAGCACTGGACTTGTCCAGTGATAGATATCACATCGACGCATCTGGACTGAGTCTTAGTATCATCGAACCACAAGGTCTGAGTGTGACCAAGGGTGAAGTCTTGTTTAGCATCAGAAGTGAGCAGCCCATCCAACCAGATCAACTCTTAGCGAATCGACTTTCACCAGAAGTCTACTTCGGTGAAGTAGTTGCTCGTATCGAACTGACACCAGTTGTAGCGACTTCTAAGTTGCTTACTGTATCACAGAACTCCCCCAATCCATGGTCTGAAAGTACTGTCATAACTGCTCAAGTGCCGACAGATGGACAAATCGAATTAAGAGTCTACGATGTGCACCATCGTGTTATCTATAGTGAGTCTCGTGTAGTTACTGAGGGAACACAGACGTTTACCATCGACCAAGAAAAAATAGCTGATAGCGGCATCTATTTCTATGAGATAGAGGCGGGAGACCAGCGAGTCTATCAGAAGATGTTGAGAGTGAACTAAGGCGAGATAGCTTTTGATTTGAGTTGAGCCCCAATAGCCGCACTATCGGGGCTTTTTTAGTTTTGGGTATGAAGAATTGGATCATTGCCATCCTGGTTTTGTTCGCTATCGATGGCCAATCTCAAGAACAGAGACTTCCTCAGACCGATGTGATTGATGCGATCGCAACTAACTCTCCAGAAGGGCTTGCCCAAGAACAGTTAGATGCCTACAATGTGGGAGACATCGATGCTTTTCTGGTTCCTTATGCGGATAGTGTTGAAATCTATGCCTTTCCTGATCGATTGATCTCAAAGGGGAAAGAGGCAATGCGAGAAACCTATGGTCAGATGTTCTCACAGCTACCAGAACTTCATTGTCGTCTTGACAATCGAATTGTCATGGGGGATACTGTCATCGACCATGAGTATATCACCGGTATTCCAAACCAGGAACCCTTCTCAGCTATTGCGATCTACAAAATCGCCGAAGACAAGATTCAACAAGTGTATTTTATCCAGTGAGCGTATTAGTAGGCCACTGCCCTGGCCGAGCGAAGGCGAAGTGTGCCCTGGGACGAACATCGTAATAAGTCTCGAGTCCTGAGATGGCGACTGCACCTGCCGCACTCATGTCGATATTACCATCGTCACGAATTAACGCAGTATCAAGGTGTAGTGACTGAACAGCACCGACTAAGAATATGGTACCGTTAGAAGCTATCGGGTGTTCCTCCACCAGTTGCATGCCCATGCGAATCGTAGCCTCACCTACGAACGGTATGGGAAAATCATCCAAGTAAGTTTCTGTCAACTTGCATTCGTCATACTCAGATGTATCACGATCAAATTTTGCGGAGCAGAGATGAGCACTGTCAATCCACTTCTGATGCACATGGTTAAGGGTATATCTGCCTTCTTGAGCTTTGATGTATTCATAGGTCTGACGCTCCACCGTGAGTGGTCGCATAACCATCCCCAGTAGGGGAGGGGAGGCTCCAACATGGACTACGCTACTGAACATACTCAGATTGGCAACGCCATGAGAAGACAGGGTTCCGACGAGATTAGCGGACTTCATACCGCTGATACTATTCAGCAAATGCCTACGATAGTACTTGTCAAGTTCCTGAAGATCGTCCAGGGTAAAGCACTTCTGCATCTACTATTTCTTGTCCAGTTCTTCGATTTGCTTCATTACCTCTTCTGCTTCTGCTGTCTTTGCATCAGCGGCGGTTCGATCCGTCTTAGATAGAGCGAAGGCCTCTTCTAAAAGCTTGGCATGCTTGTTTCGAAGTTGATCGATAGGAGATTTTTTTTTTTTGAATAATCCGAACATGAGTCGTGGTTTGAGATTAGCGAATGGATGACATACCAGCGTCTACGCTGATGATTTGTCCTGTTACAGATGCGGCATGCTGGCTGATTAGCCAATCTGCAGTCGCGGCTATTTCTGTGGGTGTAATAATTCGTTTCAGCGGATGACGCGCCTTCATTTTTTCGATAGTCTCCTCATTTTTCAGCAGATGGGCTGCCAGAGGGGTATCGGTTATGGACGGAGCGATGGCATTCACCCGAATGGATGGAGCCAACTCTGCAGCGAGTGATTTGGTAAGTCCTTCGATAGCTCCCTTGGAGGCTGCCACACTCGCGTGGAATGCCATTCCCTGTCGTACTGCTACGGTACTGAAGAGAACAATACTTGCACCTTCTGCACGCTTAAGCTTGCGGTGATATTTACGGACAGCCTTAACTGCACCGAGTACATTGATCTCAAAGTCGTTCCTGAAATCATCCTCCTTCAGAGATCCGATGGGTCTGAGGTTGATACTACCAGGACAGTAGACCAGCGTAGAAATGTCATCCACATCAGGCAGTTCGTCGCTTAGGATGTCGGCAGAATGATGCTCCAGGTTAGGAGACGATATGGCCGGAGCCGTCCTGCTGATATTGACACAAGGACCTCGTTGCAACTGCTGTTCGAGTATGGCCCTTCCGATACCTTTACTTCCTCCGATGATGACTATTCTTCCCATGTTATCGTTTACTGAGTTTGTTATGTGAGATAGATCTCTGACGCGAACATTTGAATCTTCCCTCTGAGAATCCTCTCTTCGCTGTATGCTTTGTCTTACGTCCCTGGACGCGTTTTCGCCACATGCGAAAACTGGATGGCTTCATGTGATATCGCATTAATCGGATCACCTCCGCTTCGCTCACACCAAACTGAAAATGAATCTCATCAAATGTGGTCCGATCTTCCCACGCCATCTCGATAATCCGATCGATATCGCGATCTGTGAGGGATGCCTGAGTCCAGATGCGTGAGGCTCTATTGGTTGGGACGGTTTTCGCCTCCGATGGTGTGGGTGCTGACGATTCTTCTGGATTCTCTGATGACATCTGGTCGTTTTCTGAACTTCCACAGGACGTCCCTTGCACGTCTTGCTGAATCTTCGACATCAACCAGAGGCAAGGGATATCTTTCACCGAGGATCACGCTGCAAAACTGCTGTTCCAACAGGGTCATTTTCCACGGTTCGTGGATATGAACCGCAGGGACATCAATAAGTTCGGGCACCCATTTTTTGATAAACAAACCCTGCGGATCGTGGTCTTGGGACTGTTTGATCGGATTGTAGATGCGAAGTGTGTTCGTACCGGTCACACCGGCTTGCATTTGTAGTTGTGGATAGTGGATTCCTGGTTCGAAGTCCAAGAACTGCTTGGCGAGATGGAAGCTGGCTTCTTGCCAGGGCTGCCATAGATGATGCGTGAAGAATGAGACGACCATCGCACGCATTCTGAAGTTGAGGTATCCTGTAGCATTCAGACATCGCATACAGGCATCGACTATGGGGACGCCAGTGTGACCAATCTGCCAAGCGGAGATGAGATCTTCACGTTTCGGTTGAGGTAGGAATCGGTATCCACGATTGTAGCTATCGAACTCCATGCTGCACTCCATCTCAAATTTTTGAATAAAATGATCGCGCCAACGCAAGCGGCTTAGGAAGGCTGCATACTGACGTTTTTGCCCACTTTTCTCTTTTTGAACATTACCGGCCTGATACGCTTGACGGATAGAGAGATTCCCCCAGGCCAGGTATGGCGAGATGCGGCTGCAGTACTGTCGACTCATCTCGGGCTTCGAGATGGCCTTGGCATAATTCGAGATTCTCTCCTCTACGAATGACCGGAGTGTTTCATGTGCCAGATGTTCGCCTCCTCGCTGAATACCAGGAATTGGGTCATATAAGGGAGGTGTTGGCTGGTCTAATTGTTTTCTCAAGATTTTGACCTGGTCAGTGGATAGCCACCTTGCGTGTTCTAAATGTGGCTTAGCTATAGGTTGAGTCATGAGTTCATACCAATCGTTCAGCCATTGGTCCCTGTTCCTGCGGCCACGTGTGACACCACTGTAGGGGTATTCTATCCAAGGGATCTGGTATTCACGACAAGTTGTGGACATTCGCTTGTCGCGATCATAGGTGACCTTTAGACCAACCTCCTGATAACTCAGCAGGTGTATATCACCCAATTCCTTCTTTAGCTTTATCAGGAGCTGTGTTGGATCACCTGTTGTTTGTAATACTTCGGTATCATAGGCCTCCAGTTGAATGTCAATATCCTCGAGCGAATCCTGCACAAATCGCCAATGTCGATCTGAGTAATGCGGATCAGAAAGTAACTCCGGTTCCCAACAGTACCACAAGAGTATCGACGCTCCTCTTGAGATGGCATCCTGTATTGCCGCATGATCTCGTAGACGGAGATCTCGTTTTAGCCACACGACGGTGATTAAGTCGGAGGGTTTCATCATCTGCATTCAAAGCGTGTAAAACAGGTGATTGTTTTCTTGAAGGTTAGGCCTTGATCATCTCCTTATTGAAGCATTTCGTAGTCCACCTTTGTAATAGGGTAAAAGTAGGGCAGGATAAATCCTGAATTACACCCCATCGAGTCCTGTCGAATGAAGTAGAAGAAGGGTAAAGGCGCTGTAAGAGATTTTGTCAGTGAGACCAAAAGAAAATCGCTTTGAACAGAAGATGTAACCATCCTACAGCATCTTTACATCACAACTTTTCATCATGCAAGAGCATCACTATGTAGCCATCATGGCTGGAGGCGTTGGTTCAAGATTTTGGCCAGCGAGTCGAGAATCACGGCCCAAGCAATTTTTGGATATCACCGAAAGCGGTCGATCCTTGTTGCAGCAGACGGTAGCTCGGGTGAGTGATATCGTCCCACTTGGAAATATCCTCATCGTCTCTAATGCCAAGTACAAGAACCAAATCTTGGAACAACTGCCACTCCTTGATGAGTCACAGCTGTTATTAGAGCCTTCTCGCAACAATACAGCGCCATGCGTAGCCTACACGGCCTTGCATCTACAGGCAAAAAATGAAAACGCAGTATTTGCAATGTTACCAGCCGATCACATCATACAAAAGGAGAATGTCTTCGCCTCTTGCATGATTCGAGCTTTCAACTACGCTGGACAACATGATGCGATAGTGACTCTGGGCATCGAGCCTACTCGCCCAGATACAGGATACGGATACATCCATTATGATCAGATCGATAGAGGAGAGTCAGTACATAAGGTGCATTCATTCCGTGAGAAGCCCGATATGGTTACGGCACAGAAGTATATCGATCAGGGTGGGTATCTGTGGAATGCAGGAATCTTTGTGTGGTCGGTGAATACGATCCTCAATGCATTCTCATCAAGTGCACCTGATATCACGGATGTGCTCACTGCGGATGCAGCCAAGTTTGGTACACTGGCAGAGCAAGATTATATCAACGATGTGTATCCAAATACTCGAGATATATCGGTGGACTTTGCGATTCTGGAACCAGCGCAAAATGTGTTCACCATCCCCGCAGACATCGGATGGTCAGACCTGGGCACTTGGAATAGTCTGTATAGTTATCTCGATAAGGACCAGCATGATAATGTCGTCCAAGCTGGTGCTCAGCAGTTGATCGATATGAGAGGAAACCTGATTCGTACCAGCAGTTCGGATAAGCTGGTCGTAGCGAAGGGTTTACAGGATTACATCATCATCGATGACGGCGATGTTCTACTGATCTACCCACGTGAAGAGGAGCAAGACATCAAAGCCCTTCGAAAAGGCCTCAAGCAAGAACATTATAAATAATCATCATGTGAATGGCTGTCTCCCTATCATTGCCAAGAATGATCGAGAATGATGGTAATCGGCGGATAGCTTTTGTAGCAAATACCTCCTGGAGTATTCACAACTTTCGGAGAGAGGTAATTCGTGCGTTTTTGGCTCGTGGCTTTGAGGTTCATGTGATAGCACCTAAGGACGACTACTCCGACAAGCTGGTCGCCCAGGGAGTGGTCTTCCATGAGGTAAAGTTGAGGCCTTACGCCATGTCAATATTGGCTGATGTACTCTTATCTATTGTCCTATGGCGACTCTATAGGCGACATCGATATGACATCGTCTTTCACTACACGCTAAAGCCTATCATCTATGGTAGTCTGGTGGCGAGGCTAACACGAACCGAGAGCATTGCCATCACAACGGGACTTGGTCGCATGTTTGCATTCGAAAATTATTTCGTTGGCAGGGGGGTAAAGCTACTGCTCAAGGTCGCCTTGCATCGCGTTCGTCAAGTTTGGGCGCTCAATGAAAAAGATATCAATGTGCTACGAGACAGTGGTCTTGTAGGAGAGGATCGCTTGCATCATTTGCCTTCAGAAGGTATTGATACCAACCGATATCGCCCCATTAGGAATAAATCTGAGCGTGGTGTGGTCCGCTTCCTATTCGTCGGACGCTTGCTTTGGAACAAGGGGATCGGCGCCTACGTAAATGCGTCTGCGAAATTGCGAAGTCAGTATGGTCATGTGCAGTGCGAAGTGCTTGGATTCATTGAGGAGCGCCATCCCCAAGGAGTCAGTATTCATCAGGTAGAGCTATGGCAAAAGAAAGGCTGGATCAATTACTTGGGCAATGCTGAAGATGTTCGACCCTATCTCGATCGTGCAGACTGTGTAGTCTTACCGTCATGGTATAATGAAGGCGTGTCTCGCGCATTATTAGAGGCAGCAAGTATGTCCACTTCGATCATCACTACTGACCAATATGGTTGTGCGATTACAGTGCAACATGGTAAGACAGGCTATATCGTACCCAAACATGATCAGGGCGAACTGCTTCGACGCATGACTGACTTAGCTCTGATGGATCGCTTAGAGAGAATGGCGATGGGACAACGAGGTCGCGAATTTGTCCGAAGGAACTATCGGATCGAGAAGGTCATAGATCGATACCTGGAGCTGATAGAGGAACCTCTCCAATCTCTGCCTCATGAAATTGATAAGTCATGATGTTGAGTTCTACGGCGACTTGGGTACCATCGATGAATCCATTTGAGGTCGGCGGGCTAATCTTTGGATTGTTGTGCGTGATACTGCTGATCCGGCGTAATATCTGGACATGGCCATGTGGTATCGTATACGTATTATTCTCATTCATCGTCTTTGCTCAGTATAGACTGTATGGAGACTTTATCGTGCATGTCGTCTTCCTACTATTAAATATCTATGGCTGGATTCATTGGGCAAATGGACGCGGAGCTGATCAGCAAGATGTGAGGGTGTCCTATTCGTCCTCTACTCAGAACCTGGTTCATCTTGCTATATCGCTGGTTGGAATTCTGGTATTCGCCCAAGTCTTAAGTTATCTACCAAGTATCATCCCCGAATTACCACCTGCTGCTCTACCCTATTGGGACAGTACTACTTCTGTACTGAGCATCACTGGAGTATGGCTGACTACGCAGAAAAAGATCGAGAATTGGTATTACTGGTTGGCTGTAGATGTCCTCAGTACGGGTATCTATTGGTACAAGGGCATGTTTTTTTATTCCGTCTTATACTTCGTGTACATCGGGTTGGCGATATCAGGATATGTGGCCTGGCGTAGATCGTGGTTAAGTAATTCAGCTACTGCCCAAACTTATTGATCGAGGAAAGGTCCAGATTGAACTTGAGAAATCCACACTGCTCCTTAGCCGCACTATAGTCCTCCTCAAATCGATATCCTTGGGCAGCAGCGAGGGCATCCCTGAGGATCTGATTATCGCGGATGGTCGTATTCGCCTCGTCGATTTCCACATATGCTACGGTGCCTCGACGGTTGATACAGACTTTGACCCAGATTTTTCCCGATTTGACATAGATTTTTTGGAGATCTGCGTAGTTGTTGAAGATTACTTTACGCCCAAATATGCCGTCACCCGACGCGTCGAATTCACCTTCGCCGTAGCCTCCCGTGCCACGTCCGCTATCATCGTCATCTCCAGCACCATCGCGGCCTTTGCCAGTACCGCTGTCACCACGACCTGTTCCACCGTCCCCATCTTTTAGAGAGGCGTCGTTCTCGCCATCACCTCCTCCGCTGCTCGTCTCGTTACCGCTTCCGGTCTCCTCTGCCGGTATTCCAGTCTCTTCCTCTGTCTCGATCGGATCATCAGTAATGTCTCCGATGATATCATCAAGAGTAGGTAGATCGGGTTCGGCGATCACAACTTCCTCGATGTCTGCGGTGGGTTCTGGCTCCGGACTTTCCTGAGGGATGTATTCTGGCTCAGGCTCTTCCACTTCGATAGGCTCCTCGACAGCTTGGATATCGCTTTCTTCCTGAGTTGTCTCTGAGATCACGGGCTCGTTAGGTTGTGGTTCGACAACGGGGGGAGTAGGGGGTGTTGGCTTCGTCTTCGGAGGAGTCGGCTTAGGCACGGGTACTGTGGTAGGTTTTGGTGCCTCTATCTTCTTTGGGGTCTCGCTTTTGGCGCGCTGAGCACCTTTGACAGCCTGACTCTTGGTACTGTTCGAGCTTTTACTGCTGGTGAACTCGACCTCTTGGAAACTCACCGTGACCGCATACTGGGTCTCGATAGTCTTGCTGGGATCACTCTGCATCTTGAAGAATATCGCCAGTAGAAGTAAGAGGACATGTAACGCGATGGATCTACCAAGGCTATTGTTCCAGTTCTTTTGATAATCCAAGTCTAACTCCATGGCAAGTATTAAGGATGTGAGATAGAATGACAAGATACGTTGAGCCAACCCTTGTTTCGCTCGATATAGGGATGGTGTCGTCCTTAGATCTACATACTGTAATAACGAATGAAACTAACGCGAAGCCTATCGAAGGTATTTCCTCGATGCGCGGGGGACTCGCGGACCAATGGCTTTGCGAAGAATTAACAGAAACTTAAAAACCTATGAAAGTTTCCTGAGTTTAATACGCTCACCTTTGTCATACCATGCAAGCATCAACGACTGACCAAGCGACTATCGATCGAATCACTGCCAAGGCCATGGAAGAGTTCTTTCGTTTTGGGATCCGGTCCGTTAGCATGGATGATATCAGTAAGCTCATGGGTATGAGCAAGAAGACTCTTTACAAGTATTTCGACAACAAGAAAGATTTGGTCCACAGTGTAGTGCGCTACAAAATCTTGCAAGAGGTAGATGTCCTTGATAGTGTAGAGACACAGGCCAGGGATGCCATACACGAGATGGTCATCTTATCCGAACACATTATCGATCATGTGAGCACCATCGCTCCTACTGTGGTGATCGATTTACAAAAATACTATCCCCAAAGTTGGAGTCACATTCAGTCGTTTCAGCGGGAGCATTTGTATAAAATGATCAAGAGTAACGTAGATCGCGGCATTTTAGAAGGATACTATCGTAATACACTTCGGCCAGATATCATCTCTAAGTTGTATGTCAGCATGTGCTTCATCATAG
>JBCBIX010000005.1:0-62995 GCA_038523965.1 Bacteroidota bacterium | reverse complement strand
TGAGCCAAGTGAGGTCCTAACAGTTCAGTGATTGTTCCACGTGGAACTTAATCGCCTTCTCTGGAAATCTATTCGCTACCGTTCCCATGTTAACTATTGTGAGCGACAGGATTTCCAGATCTCGTATTCTCCTTTTTCTCACGCTCTCATCCAGTAACAGAAAATTTAGCGCACTCTCAGCGGTTACAAATTTCTAACATATTCAAATAAATAACTGATTATCAACTATTTACACTCAGGTATCAACCTTTATATGACTCTCCTTTTTGAACGATTCTCAGTGCACAAATGAAATTCACAGATTCGCGAATTCATTCCAACTTTGAAACATAAGCTTGCTCTAATGACACATTATGATCGAATTCAAGAAACTACATCCTTTCTCCGCGCCAGGACTGATATCGTCCCACAATGTGCTATTGTTCTTGGTACAGGTTTGGGAAACCTAACCTCCGAAATTGACATCCATGACCAGATCCCCTATTCGGACATCCCTCATTTTCCCCCAGCCACTGTCAAGGGACATAAAGGATCACTTGTCTTCGGCACATTGGCTGGGACTCAAGTCGTTGCACAGAGCGGGCGATATCATTACTACGAAGGCTACGACATGAAGCAAGTCACATTCCCCATCTATGTGTTTAAGTACCTCCAAGCTTCTACCCTAATTATTGCCAGTGCCACAGGAGGTATCCATGAGGATTACTTTGCGGGAGACATCACCGTAGTCAACGACCATATCAACCTACATGATGATAATCCTTTACGAGGACCAAACGACCCACGACTCGGCCCGCGTTTTCCAGATATGTCAGAGGCCTATAGTAGTGACCTCATTGGGAAGTGTCATGACATCGCCACTTCGTCAGGTATCAAACTTCATGATAGTATTTACGGAGGGCTACCAGGACCAAATCTGGAGACCAAGGCTGAATACCAAATGCTCCATACTCTCGGTGCTACAGTAGTGGGGATGTCAACAGTACCTGAAGTGATAGTCGCCAATCATGCAGACCTACCCGTATGTGTACTTACCGTAGTCACTAACAAATGCTGGCCTCTAAGCTCCATAGGAGAAACAACCCATGATGGAGTCATCGATGTGGCTGCCACTGCTGAAAAGAAAATAACAACTATTGTTAAAGAATTACTACCCCGTTTATAACTGGACTGCCTGTTGCTTCAATAGCCGATAATACGGAAGCGCTTCTTCATATAAATTACGATGACGCTTATGTACGTCTATGTCCCTCCCAATGTATGGTGCATAACCTGTGGATTTCCAAGCGCTGTGATACCAATATTTCGCCCACACTCCATCATAAGGTTTTGGACCCGCTTCCCACCTAAGCATCTCTCCCGAAAAAGGAATCTCCATCAAAGAGCAGATTTTTCTCAAAGCAGCCGGGGGATCCTTTCGTATTGTATCAGAATCAATAACAGTCGGATTCCTTCCCTCCGTACACAACCAACTGTAAAGCTCCCATTCTCGTCGCAGCCCAATATCCGCCATAGATGGCTCATCGATAACCTTAGCAAACGATGCAATCAACTTCGCCGGATCCCGGATTAAGAATAGGTTCTTTAGCTCAAGCAGACATCGTAGATCATTATGGATAAGGTGATGTGCCATGCCTTTGATGAAATAAACTGGGACTTCGATGGTACAGAAAATAGACTGTTCAAGTACCGCATCCCAAGTTGTCGGCATACTCTTTAGAACCTGGTCTGTGCCAGGGTGGTAGATAATACCGGTCTTGGCCAAATAATACCCGAACCACGGTTCGTCTACGACCTGGGTGTCAGACCTACTCGCCCATGAGTACATGAATGCGGTCGACATATTACGCGGGCCCGAGATCAGGTTAATTCGGGTAGTCGAGATCTCCAATTACTCTCTTGTTCTCTCCAAAAACTGATGTAAGATCTCATTGAACTCCGTCGGGCGTTCCATCATCGGCGCGTGCCCACATTTATCTACAAAGTGGAGTTCAGATGTGGATATCAACTCGTGAAACTTTTCACCGACAAACGGCGGTGTGATACTGTCTTGATTACCCCAGACAAGAAGAGTAGGGCAGTGTATGCGATGTAACTGATCAGCCAGATTATGCTTCAGTGCACTCTTTGCAGTAATGATGATTCGTAACACTCGCTCTCGATCATTAATCGTTTCGAACACCTCTTCAACCAAGTCATCTGTCACCATGGCTGGATCATAAAACGTCTCTGCCGTTTTCTTTCGGATATAGTCCTTATCCCCACGACGAGGATATCCATCTCCCATTCCACTCTCGAACAAGCCACTACTTCCAGTCAATGTAAGCGAGGCAATACGCTCAGGCGAATCCAAGACCAATAACTGAGCTATATGGCCACCAAGGCTGTTACCCAAAACATGCATCTCGGTCAAATCAAAATGCTCAACAAACCTCTTGGTAAAGCTTAGCAATCCGCCGAGTCCGGCTTCATCCTTTGGCAGGTAGTAGATCGGCAACATCGGAACTATAACATTATAGTCCTTCTTAAATGCATCGATGAGCTCTGAGAAATTACTAAGCGCCCCAAAAAGACCATGAAGCAACATCAACACAGGCTTACCTGGCGATGTTTCTACAAACTCGAATCCATCCCGCTCGACTAATTGATCTTCTAAGCCCACACTACTATCATCATTGTCCGGCGGGTAAAGGTAACCGATTCACCTATCCTGCTACTGCCGTCATCTTTGGCGAATCGGGACTTAGTGCACTCACTTCCGATCGTTTCAAATCGAATATGTGAATGACGTAGGAAGCTAACACCAAAACTGCCATGGCTTGGTGTAACACTCCCCAACTTACTGGAATTACACCGACACTACTAACCACCGTTACGATACCAATTACGACCTGCAACGCTACTGCTACGACAAAGACTTTAAAACTGAGATGACCCTTACTGCGCCCAAAAAGTTCACTCCTCGATCCATACCAGACAATCAATCCAGTCAATACATATGCCACTCCTCTATGTAAGAAGTGCATCAACGCAAAAACAAAAGGTCCTTTGTCATAGTCCCTAAAATTTGTCCAAGTCCATTGTGAACGATCCAGTAAAACACCTGGCAGTGCCTCTCCACCAATATCTGGCCAGGTCGGATAGATGAGTGCAGCCTTCATCCCTGACATAATCCCACCTAAGAATAACTGTAAACATATCACACCTAACAGACCATAAACCCATCTCGGACTGCGCAATGGACCCAGTACCGTAACTCTTGATTGATGGGCATAATTCAAGTAGGTCCAAAGTAGATAGGTGAAGACGCTAATACCAATAGACAGATGAATCGCAAGCTTGTATGCATTAACCCAGGGACGCTCGATCAGACCACTGGCTACCATTATCCAACCGAAACACGCGGCCAAACCAGCGAGTGCAACGACTATTCCAAGATTCCGGAGTAGTGGCTTTGGTAACCACTTTTTAGCATAGAAGAACAAAAATGGAAACAAGAAAACGAAGCCCATACCTCGCGCCCAGAGCCGGTGGAAGTACTCCCAGAAATAGATAAACTTGAATGTACCAGATTGAAAGATGCTTCCCATCTCCATGCCCTGGTTGATCTTCTCATACTGAGGAGTGGCTTTATACAGTTCGAACTCAGTCATCCACTCCGCATCGCTCAGCGGTGGTAGTGTACCAAAAACGATATCCCAATCCGTGATCGAGAGTCCGCTTCCTGTCAGGCGGGTTATACCACCTATGACAATTTGACAATACACCATGATCAGTCCGATCACAAGCCAAACAACTACAGGTCTTTTTGGAATCATAAATCAAATGTAGAGCGAACCTTTTCACAGGACTTGTAAGGTCCTGCTGGCCTACTTTCTTTAATGGTTATGAATTATCTTTTTAAGATATCATCATTATTAAGGCTGTGAGTTTGTGGAATCTATCTGAAGGATTCGCTTGTACTCACAGGCTATCCACGACATGTGTTTATATCCCATCCATTTAATCCTGAAATAGACACAGTATGACGTATGGATTGTTGAAGTAACAGTTTCCCCACAGTGGATTGTTGAGAAGTTGATTCAGTGGATCATTGTAAAATTTGTGGTTGATTTTTGACTTATGAACGGGTGCAAGGTTAACTCACCAGTCATTCTATGTTAACTCACTGGTACCGACCCTTAGGCTGTGGAAAATTGTGGAATATCTTTTCATGACTCACTCCTCATTATCAATGCTTTACATATCTAATTATTCCAATATGTTGGTATTACCTAAATTCTACCAGTGAGAGTTATCGTACAGCGTGTTAGTCAGGCATCAGTGATTTCAGATGGAGTTTTGACAGGTGAGATCGGCCAAGGATTTGTAATCCTCTTGGGAATCCAAGCTGCAGATACTGCAGATGATCTCGAGTACATCATCAAAAAGGTTTCCGGTCTTCGCGTGTTTGGCGACGAGGAAGGCAAAATGAATCGATCTATACATGATGTTTCTGGGCAGATTTTATTGGTTAGCCAGTTTACCTTGTATGCCTCTACGAAGAAGGGGAATAGACCGTCGTTCATCCAGGCTGCTCGACCTGAAGATGCGATTCCACTCTATGAGGCCTGTATCGCGTCGTTTACTGCGTGTGGCTTACCTCCTCAGACAGGCGTATTTGGGGCAGATATGCAGCTTTCGTTAGTAAATGATGGGCCTGTCACTATCTTCATCGACAGTAGGCTAAGGGAGTGAGTAAAGAACTCAAAGACAGTACATCACTCAGGAGCAAAAACTACCGGATGGTCGGTATATACCTATTCTTCTGGGTGGAGTTTTGTGTTATCGAGGTGACGAGTAGCGTCACGAGTTGTCTTTTTGAGTAGGTTTCGTTCGAGGATTTCTGTAATGTCGATTCCCATTTGATTTGCCAAACAGGTAAGAACGAAAAAGATGTCTGCGAGCTCTTCGCGAATCAGTTCTGGCGCTCGTTCGGCATCATTGGCATTTTTGAATGATTGCTCCCCATAATGACGAGCGATGAGTCGAGCGAACTCTCCAACTTCTTCAGTAAGTACCAGCGTGTTTGTCATCTCGTCGAAGTAGCGCACGCCGTACGACCTAATCCACGTGTCGACTTTGGCTTGCCATTCATTTATGGTCATCTTCATACGGCTACGTTGAGTTATCAGTTAAGTGGATATATCCCTGTGTGCGCGGGGTATCGAGGCTGAACGAAGTTTCCACTCTCCCATCCAGTGATACCACTTAAGTCCATTGCTAATGAGATATCCGATATACAAAAGAGCAAAGCAGGGTGCGCCTGTCATGAGGTACAGATAGATGCTACAGACATTAATCAGAAACCAATTCCACCAGACATCCAGTACCCGATAGATTACCAAAAAGGTCGAGAAAACTGCAAGTGTAGAGATGAAACTATCCAGGTAGGGATAGCAAGCATCCGACTGCGTATCCAAAAGATATCCAGCACCGCAACCGATGAAACCAGATAGCACGAGATATCCAAGAAAACTTTGCCAAGTCATCCGTGTGATCTTCATAACCTTAGAAGAACTGGACTTTTGTCTCCATAGAAATAGGCCTAAGACACCCATGAAGGCATACAACATGTGGAGAACGCCATCCATGAATAGGTGAGTCACTAAGAAGTCTTCCACACATATACATATGGAGCTTATGATGCCATAAGCCCAAGAGTGCTGAAGCTCACGAGCCGCGGTGATGATGTATACCAGACCCGACACCATACCCAGCCATTGCCACCAACTTATACCCGCCCACTCCATAAAGCACAATGTAGGAGATTGACTACATCTGAGTTATCCAGGCCTTTATTGCGAACGCAAGTTAGCCCGCAGTGCATGGTATCTTCCTTTTCGAAAGCGAGCGCCATTGAAAACACGAGTTTTGCGTTCTTCAGCGCGCTGAGCTGCAGGCAGTTTGATGAACTCAGCACATTCAGTCGAACAGCATCCATTGAATTTTTTTCGACAGGACTCACACTGGATCATGAGGATGTGACAAGCATCATTGGCACAGTTGGTATGATCATCACAAGGGGCACCACAGAGATGACACTTGGCGATGATATCAGGCGAGATCCGCTCCCCAAGGCGATCATCGAACACAAAGTTTTTTCCGATGAACTTATTCTCCAATCCTTGTTCTGCGGCTTGTCGGGTGTACTCGATAATGCCTCCGTCAAGTTGATAGAGATTATCAAAGCCGCGATGCTTAAAATATGCAGTCGCTTTCTCACACCGAATACCACCCGTACAATACATCACCACATGTTTGTCTTGGTGTTCACGGAGGATGTCTTCGACAATCGGAAGCGATTCGCGAAAAGTGGTTACATCAGGACGGATGGCTCCGCGAAAATGCCCGACTTCGTGTTCGTAATGGTTACGCATATCAATGACAACAGTATCCTCCGTATCGGTGAGTCTGTTGTATTCCTCAGCCGAGATATGGACAGCGTTGTCAGCGACGCTAAATGATTCATCTGTGATGCCGTCAGCCACGATCTTCTGTCGAATCTTGATGATGAGTTTGTAAAAAGATTTGCCGTCATCTTCGATAGCTACATTCAAGCGACAGTCTTCCAAAAAGGTGATTTGATTGAGTCGTTCTCGTAGATCATTCATCCGATGAGCCGGTATCGAGATCTGTCCATTGATTCCTTCGTGAGCCAAGTAGATACGACCGAACGTGTCGATCTGATCCAGCATGATAAACAAGTGATCTCTAAAGAACTCGACATTCTTAATGCGTGCGTACTTATAGAAGGAGATCGTAGTACGCTTTTCTGTCGACTCGGATAATCGTTCTTTTAAAATACGCCGATCAACGCGATTGTGGAGCAAGGACATACTGGTGGTTTGGCCCGATTGCAGGTCAGGCGTCACTAAAACCTCAAAGTTTGTGTTTTTCGGAAAACCTTGCTTCCTATTAGTTATCCACGCTGGCCTTACACGAACTCATATCCCAGTTTTATAAGGGGTAGTTGTCTTACACGGTCACCAGAAGCAGCAAAAATGGCATTGCACAAAGCAGGTGCTGCGGGAGGAGTCCCTGGTTCGCCCACACCACCAGGATAAGCATCAACATCAAGAATTGATACTTCCGTTACAGGACTTACTTTCATCCGCACCATATCGTACTGAGGGAAGTTCTGTTGTTGTACTGAGCCGTTAGAAAAGGTAATCTCTCCATATAATGCGGCGGAGAGGCCAAAGATGATGCCCCCTTCCATTTGAGATTTAATCGTGTCTGGATGTACTGTACGACCGCAATCGACTGCGCAGTAATACTTGTCAATGGAGAACGACTTTTCTCCGACCCGAGAGATTTGAGCCACTTGTGCGACGATAGAGCCAAAGGATTTGAGAATGGCCATACCGTGAAAGGAACCTTCTGGGGTATTTCCCCAATCTGACATCTCAGCAACCCGATCCAGAACGGCTTCATAACGTGGATGGTCACTCATTTTAGTCTTGCGAAACAGGTAGGGGTCTTGGCTTGCAGCGTGGGCACATTCATCCATGAAGCACTCAGAAAAAAATGCATTCTGAGAATTCCCTACGCTACGCCAGAATCCAACCGCCATTGGAAGTGGCACATCGCCAAATGCGACACGCTTATTCGGAATGAGATAGGGGAGATGGATTAACCCCTCCGTAGTGGACACGTCGTCTTTTGGTTTTGGTGCCATCATTGGCATGATTCGACTCATCGAACTCTGCATCACTGACTGGATGGCGACCCGACTATCCCAAGCTCTTATGGTACCGTCCGGATCTACGACAGCAGACATTTTACTCTTGGCGCCTGGACGATACATATCATTGGTCATGTCTTCTTCGCGTGTAAATACCAATTGAATTGGCACACCGGGCATCTGTTTGGCCACTTCAGCAGCTTTGTAAGTCACATCGTTCTCAGCGCGACGACCAAACCCACCACCGAGATATTGGATATGAATTTTAACATTGGCCTTTGGGATACCCAACACCTTGGCAATACTCTGCACGGCCACCGAAGGTGCCTGATGGCCTACCCAGACATCTGCGCTCTTATCCTCGTTGAGTCGAATGGTGCAGTTCAGTGGCTCCATAGTTGCGTGTGCCAGGTAGGGGACCCCATATACTCCTTCGACATTCGTTTTCTGATCGGTGAATACTGCCGAGACATCACCCACATCTTCGTGTGTCGCGATCGCGTCTCCATGGATGGCCTCATCAAGAAGATCATTGATATACTCATCGTCGATCTTGTCATTTCCCTTGTGGTCCTCTTCGACCTCTATGACGAGTGAGGCGTTGCGAGCGCGCCAGGTGTTGTCTGCGATGATGGCGACACCTTGTGGGATTAGGGCCACTTTTTCAACTCCTTTCATCGCAAGTACTTCCTCCTCATTGCTGACGGATAGGATCTCTCCACCTGTAACACTCGGATGCTTAATGACCGCGTATCGGATACCTTCTGGTCGGACATCCAGACCATAGCTGGCTTCACCTGTGACTTTCTCGGGTATGTCAAGGCGCTTAGCCGAAGTACCGATTAATTTGAAGTCCTTTTCATCCTTGAGTTGGACAAGGTCATCAGAGGCGAAGTTTTTGGCCTCATCGACCAACTCGCCATAGGTTGCGTTGCGCCCTGAGCCCTTGTGATAGACAGATCCACTCTGTACATAGCAATCCGCTTTCGGGACCTCCCATCTGGCTGCCGCGGCACTGACGAACATCTCGCGTGCCTGGGCACCGACCATCCGCATGGCCTCCCATCCATCAGTGATTGTTGTGCTACCACCAGTGCCGACAACGGGTACGAATTGAGCTACTTTTTCTTGTAGTGTGATACCCCGAGATAGATCACGAGGGGCGCCAGTTATAAGCTGCGTGTTTGCATATGGTGATTCTGGCTGAGGGTGAATAGTTCGAATCTGATCCAGGTCTACTTCCAGTTCCTCAGCGATGAGCATAGGTACCGAGGTCGATACTCCCTGGCCCATCTCTGCCCTCGGTACTGCGAGTGTGATGACATTGTCCGGCGTTACACTTACCCAGGCATTCATCATTTCTCCTTCGAATCCGGTAGCCGTATACTGTTTGATCTTTTTATTGACATACGTTAATCCACCTATACCGACGACAACACCTCCTCCGAGTAGGCCACCCGTGATGAGAAAAGCGCGACGCTTCATGGATCCCTTTTTGGTCTTTTTGTCTGTCATGGTGGATGTTGTTTTAGATGATGTGGGATTAGAGTGAGCCCAGAAGATTAGGGGCTTCTTTGCGCAGTTTAGCTGCAGTATGGATCGCCTCTCGGATGCGTTGATAGGTGCCGCAACGACAGATGTTCGTTATAGACTCATCGATGTCCGCATCTGTTGGTTCAGGATTAGCATCTAATAGCGCCTCGGCCGCGATGATCATACCACTCTGACAGTATCCACATTGTGGTACTTGGTGATCGACCCACGCTTGTTGGACTGCTGAGAGAGCACCAGCGGATCCAATTCCTTCGATAGTAGTGATAGCCTTTCCTTCCGCCGCTTTGACGGGTAGGGTACAAGTACGCGCGGCAACTCCATCCAGCATGACGCTACAGGCACCACAGGATGATACCCCGCATCCATACTTGGTCCCAGTCATGTTCAGTTCATCTCGTAATACCCAGAGCAAAGGCATACCTGGCTCGACATCGATTTCTTTTGTGACTCCGTTGATTTTGAGTTGCATACTATCCGCTTCTTAGGCCATCAAATTACATCAAAGTTGACCTTCGACCTGTGATGCATCTATTCAAATGCTGCAGCGACCGCATGAAATACTACCAAAGCCGACCTATGTCAGCATCAAAAACCTGATCCTTATTGTGGGCAGACCGCAGGTACTGATGTTACCACTCCGGTATCTGAAACCTTAAGTGTCCAACAACTTCCGTCCGGTGATCTTAACACTGGACCTATACTCTGATCTGTGAAATGAATATCTCCATCCATATCAAGTCGAGCAGCAGAAGGATCTGTCACCTGATCAGAAGAAGCCTTGGCTACCCAACAGATGCCATTGCGAATTAATTGGCGGAAGTCCATGTCACTTGTATAATTCGAACCAGCATGACCAAGTGCCGTGTAGAATGATCTTGCACCAGTCGAAAATGTCTGAAACCATGTGATCGGACGTTCTCGATCGTAAGACTGAGATCCAGTGCTGCGCACCTTGAGTGTAGTAACGATGTCCACTGTGTCAATCATTCCCAAATTCAGATCCCAGTAGTAGTATTCTTCCCTTTTGTTCCAAGGATCAGGGATGTTAAGAAGTGTCGGATGTGAGATCTGAGCATCCATGGTGCCATTGTAGTTATTGGCAGTATGGTTGGGGCCGGTCTGTACGATAGCTCCTACAAGGTCATTGTAATAAGCCCAGCCAGTGCGATAAGTATCCGTTGCTGCATGAATCCCAAGGAACCCCTTTCCGCTGTCGATGTATTGTTCGAAGTTGGCCTGCTGAGTCGTATTCAGGAGATTATTACCTGATGTGTTTGAAAAAACTACCGCAGCATAATCCATTAAGTCATTCAGATCGTCAAATACACTGGCATCTGAAGTACTTTCTATGGTGAAGTTTTCCTCCATTCCTATCGCAGCGAACATCTGAGCGCTTACCTGTCGAGTACCATGATCGAATCCACTTGTCTTGGTAAAATGCAAGATTTTAAAAGCCTGGTCACTTCCGCAGATTCCTTGAGCGGAGAGTTCTGAAACAACGAGGAGGCCAACTGCGAATAGAATCGATCTCATGATCAATAATTATGGTTTAGTGCTGCTGCAAAATGAAAGGCCTTTATGACGAAAGGCTCATGGTTTGTACCTGAATCCATCCAACCATAAAAGCGATGTTTGCAACCAGAAGGGTTGAATCCATAAAAAGCGCCTCCCATAATTCGTGATTGAAAATCTTATTCTGATACAGAATAGACCTGGCGCAGCCGATCTAATTCCTCATGAAGATCAGCCTGCACCTCAGCATAAGAAGGGTTATCGTAGACGCTGGTCATCTCTGTTGGATCATTCTCAAGATCGAATAGTTCCCATTCTTCGATGGTCTGATAGTGGATCAGTTTATGACTTGATGTGCGAACCCCGTTGTGTTGTCGAACGCTATGCCATCCATGCGGATATTCGAAGTACTCATAGTACATCGAAGTCCGCCAGTCTTCTGGTGTTTTTGAGCCTGCTACATTGCGCAGGGATCGACCTTGAAAATCATCAGGGATCTCCACATCTGCGTAGTCCAATAGGGTGGGAGCAAGGTCCAAGTTTAGCACTATGTCTTGGTTGCGTTGAGCTGGGGCGATCTCACGTGGATATCGCATGAGAAGTGGCATGCTGAGGGACTCTTCATACATCCACCGTTTATCATACCATCCATGTTCACCGAGGTAGAAGCCTTGGTCAGAAGTATAAATCACAATTGTATTATCGGTGAGGTCATGGTCGTCCAAATAGTCTAAGACACGTCCGACCCCTTCATCCACGGCAGCTACCGATCCGAGGTAGTCTTCCATATAGCGTCTGTATTTCCACTCGCTCAGCTCTTGACCTGACAGGGGATTATTGACGAAATTCTCAATGATTGGGTCATAATGGGCATCCCATGCTGCCTGTTGTTCTTGAGTCATGCGACCATAAGCATTGGCCCAAGCACGCTGGTCACTGAAGCCCGCAGGACCACCTCCCGACCCAGTTGCTCCTGTGTAGCGTTCGGGGTGCAACTTCATGTCCTGATACATGAACATGTCATCGATGTGCATATCCTGTGCTGCAGCAGGAGTGGCGCGTCCACTATAGTCGTCATAGAAGTTCTCTGGAATTGCAATATCTCGACCATCCAGCAAACCAAAGTGACGGGGGTGTGGCATCCAATTGCGATGCGGAGCCTTGTGATGGAACATCATACAGAATGGCTTCGTACTGTCTCGGTTTTCTAAGTAATCCAATGCGAAATCTGTGATTAGATCCGTAGTGTATCCAATGTGTGTGGTGGTATCACCCATGGCTACCATGCGCGGATTATAATAGTCGCCTTGCCCGATAAGTACATTCCAGTAGTCGAAGCCCTGAGGAGTTGTCTTCAGGTGCCACTTGCCAACCATGGCAGTTTTGTATCCACCTTGCTGAAGTAGCTTTGGAAATGTCAGTTGATCACCATCGAATCGGTCGCGATTATCGCGGAGTCCGTTGAGGTGACTGTATTTCCCAGTGAGTAAGACGGCTCGACTCGGCGCACAGATGGAGTTGGTGACAAAGCTGTTTTCAAACAAGATCCCTTCAGTGGCTAAACGATCAATGTAGGGTGTCTGAAGAAGGTCATACCCGTAGGCACTTATCGCTTTCTCGGCGTGGTCGTCCGCCATGATGAAGATTATATTTGGCGGGGTGGATGGAGCCTCCTCTCGCTGACACGAGTACAACACAAGTAACATGAGGATTATAGCCCATCTCATAGTGATCTTTTGACCCTAAGGTACAATCGACTCACGCTTCGCATAAGGTAAGTTGGAATGTACGTAAGCATCTAAGTTCAAATCGTCCTCTAAAAACCCTGCGTAGAGAAACCCACTCACTTGTCCGAATTGTTAGGGTTGATCAGGTTAGCAACGATGCGAAATTCCAGATCAAAATTATCCTTGATAGCGTAGTTGCCCAGGTTCTGAAAGAAGCGCGAAGAGTTGTATTTGATACCATATTTAGTTCGATCGATGATCGCCGTTCCTGTGATGACTAATTGTTCGTGATCTGCTTGAACAGATATCGGGATGACTACAGGGTGTGTCTCACCTTTGATCGTCAAACGGCCGAATAAACGATCAGTGCTACTGGATGCTAAGACAAATGTGGCTTTTGGATACTTCTTGATATGAAAGAAATCCTTTGCCCGGAGATGCTTGCGGAGTTGTCCATTCTCATGGTCTATCGATGTCATATCGATAACCATGTTTCCACCAGAGATCGAATCACCGTCACAGATCACTTGTCCAGACGTAAATGTGACTGCACCCGTTTGGACAAAATTCCCGATTTCTCCATATCCGGTCCAAATCATTTCTGATGCTGCAGCATCCATCTGATAGGTCTGTGCGTGCAGAAAACTTGTAATCCACAAGGCGAATAGAATGGTGATGTAGTATTTCATAATTAGTTTTTGTTTGGTGAATAGGATTCTGTTTCGATCAGGCCAATACCCTTGTAGCGGTTGCCATCAGCATCTTCGGCGATCACATACCAGAGGGCATCACCCCCGTAGTCGACATCACCGTATCGATAGTTCTTTTCGAATGTGTAGCGGACTCCGGGCTCAAGTTTTCCCTTGGGACACCTGAATCGTTTGGCAAAGTCCCGACGCGAATACTGGACATTGCGCTGCCAGCCAGCCTCGCTATACCAGATGTACGACCCAGCCTTTACAACCTGAAGAGCTTTATCAAGGGCCATGACAGTAGCTGCATGTTTCCACACATACTTCGTATCGGACTGCTTTGGGGTTTCATTGAGTTCAGCATAGTTAGGATTGGGGCTGTGAAGGAGGACAGCGCCGACGGGAAGTTCCCGAAGTTCATCTGGCAAGACTCGTGTGTGATCGCTCCAGTCTGACGGCTGTGAGCAGCCCACCATCGCAGTGCACACGAACAAATGGAAAAAGAGAAAGTGTCGATACATACAGTCGGACATTTGAAATGAATGAATGGTCCAAAACTGCCTGTTTATGGGTCTTGCGAAGTCTTAGAACCTGTTTTGAGACGGCTCAGCGCAAGGGATGAGACGATACCGCCTGTTTACTTACGTTGCTGGTTGAGGAAGGAGGTCGGGGTGATACCAGTGTGTTCCTTGAACAGCCGATTAAAGGTGGCTTTGGAGTTAAACCCACATTCGAGAGCTACTCCTGTGATGGTATACATAGAGAGATCGACGGTCTTCAGACGGTTTTGGACCTCGATGACGCGTAGTTCATTCACGTAGTCATGAAATGTCTTTCCGATGCCATGATTAATGACTTCTGATACCGACCGCACAGGGAGATGACAATTTTCAGCAAATGTCTTCAGACTCAAACCCGCCTGGAGATAGGCAGATTCTGATTCCATGTGATGTCTGACCTTATCGATGAGATCGGTTGGGATCACTTTGTTGTTCGTTGGCGGGTCAGTTGGAGGGAGTTCTACTGTGGTTAATGCGTCCTGAGATAGTCCGCCATAGGCCAGTACCAAGGTGAGTAGCCCAAGTATCGCAGTTGTGTAGTTTACTTGGTAGAAGCTATCATAGAAATCTCTGGCGATCGCTTCGATAAACCAGAGAATGCACAGGAGTAAGATGAGCACCATAAGTATGACGAGCCAAGTAAGACGAATGCGAGACAACTCAGAGAACTGCTCTCGGATGGCTCGACGGTACCGCGACAATACCCAGAGCGAGAATACCAGATAGATGGCAAGTGAGAGGAAAGTACCGTCGAACTCAATACGATAGGTGTATGGTTGATGGACCTCCATCCAATAGAATAGTTTGTAGTCGTATGACTGCAGAGACAGGAAGATGTAAAGTGCTCCTTGTACGACTACTGGTACGAAGTGAATCACATGACCCCACCTCCATCTAAACTGTCGATCCACTAAGCTCCGGACATAGAAGTAGACCAGTGGACCAAAGGCAAATGAGTAGTAGATCGGGAGGAAGTACAGGTTTGGGTTCTGGCGATAGACTCCACTGACTCTCAACAGGGCATCCACCAACCAGAGTGACACACACACGAGCAGACCACCTAAGTATAGCCTCGCCCTTGCATCATCCTTCCTCCGAGTGAAGAGCACGACCCCGGCGAACATACCCATGACGATGAGTACGGTATAGAGCAACACAACAGGTGTAAGTGTGATCTGCATATCTATAGATATCGATGGCCAAATATGGGAGAACCTAACTACTCAGTCCCGAGCTCACTATGCAAATAGACACGCACCAGCACAGGAGGTGGCATCGTATCCAACTTTTGTCGTACTTCGTGGGCCGTTGACTTAGCATATTCTTTCATCTGCACATGAAGTATTGCATGAGTCAAGATTCTGATGCCTATATCAAAGGCCGTGGCGCCCAGATCAACCCGCCAAATAAATTCGATCATACTCACCTCGATACCTCGGGTCTACACTGGCACGATGATGATGAGATCGCAGCAGCGAAGCGCACCAGTTATATCGAGACCCACCCCAAGTCTATCCTGAACAAGGTGGATAGCCCTGATATCGGTCACTATCTCTCGATGAACCCCTACCAGGGATGTGAACACGGTTGTATCTACTGCTACGCTCGTAACACACATACATACTTGGGATATAGTGCAGGGATCGAGTTCGAGTCCAATATCCTGGTGAAACGTGATGCACCTGCACTCCTTGAGAGAAAGATTCGCTCCAAGCGCTGGGAGCCACAACCCATCATGTTCTCTGGCAATACAGACTGCTACCAGCCTGCTGAACGTACTTACAAGCTGACACGGCAGATGTTAGAGGTGCTCTGGAGGTATCGACATCCAACAGGGCTCATTACGAAGAATGCACTAATACTCCGAGACATAGACCTACTCCAGCAGATGGCTGCACATCAACTGGTCCGTGTCGCCATATCGATCACGACACTCGATGAGACGCTACGCCAGCGACTCGAACCACGGACGGCGACTGGACATAAGCGCATCGATCTCGTGCGCACCCTCACTGATGCAGGCATACCAGTGAGCGTGATGATCGCACCGATCATCCCCAGCATGAATGATAGTGAGATCCATGACATCGCTGCTCGCTGTGCTGACGCGGGAGCACAGTCGATTAACCATACTGTCATCCGACTCAATGGTGATGTCGCCACGATATTCAAAGATTGGCTCCGAAAGAATTACCCTGACCGCTATGATCGTGTCATCCACCAGATCCAGGACTGCCATGGTGGTGTCCTGAGCGACAGTCGATTTGGTACGCGGATGCGCGGGGAGGGACACTATGCACAGATGATCTCGCAGCAGATGGCACTTGTCCGACAGAAGTACTTCGCTGATCGGTCACTACCTCCGTACAACACCGATCTCTACTACCAGATGCGCGAACCACAACTCTCCTTTTTTTAGAAAAAAGGAAAATCAGATCGCATGCATCACCATCTAATTCTACTCACCATCACGGCTCAACCATGTTACTCAATACACACTCTTACTTCAGCTTCCGATATGGCCTGCTAAGTCCAGATAAGTTACTGGCAACTGCACAGCAACTCCGATATATCACGGTAGCACTCACAGACATCAATAGTACTTCTGGATGTCTGGACTTCATACGTCAGGCACCTCGACACGGGATCACGCCAGTTGTTGGAGTTGATTTTCGCAATGATGGCATTCAGCAATGCTATGTGGCTCTGGCTCAGAACAATGATGGATATGAGCAGATCAATCATTTTTTGACGTATCACCTTCATCATGATCTTCCTTTTCCAGCGGAGGCGCCACCATTTGAGCATGTTCATGTCATCTACCCAAGCACCAGGGTGCCATCACGATTACTCCGACCCAACGAATGGATCGGAGTACGTATCGAAGACCTTAACAAGATGGCCTACAAAGGAGTCAGCGATCCTTCACGCATGGTGGTACTCGCAACATCTACATGCAGTGATCGACTCCACTATCCTGTGCATAAGCTCCTGCGGGCTATCGACCTGAACACGATCTACACTAAGGTCAGACCAGTCGACTATGCTGGGCCCACAGATGTCTTCAGATCCCGAGAGTCACTACTGCACCTGTATCGAGAGCATTCACAAGCAGTTCACAACACGCAGTCTCTGTTAGAGCAGTGTGGTGTCACGTTTGATTTCACGGGTCAGCAGAGTCAGAACCTCAAGACCTATCATCAGACCGAAGCGGAGGATATGGCTAAGATCCGTGAGCTCTGTCATGCTAACCTCAGTTATCGATATCCCACCATGACTGATCAGATCCGCACCCGCATCGATAAGGAGTTGGAGATCATCGCACAAAAGGGATTTCTGTCTTACTTTTTAATCAATTGGGACATCACAAGCTATGCCCGAGATCGTGGTTATTTCTATGTCGGACGCGGGAGCGGAGCGAATAGTATCATCGCCTATTTACTTCGTATCACCGATGTGGATCCGATAGAATTAGATCTCTACTTCGAGCGATTTATCAATGTGTTTCGGCAGAACCCTCCAGACTTTGACATCGACTTCTCCTGGAAGGATCGTGAAGATGTCACAGATTACATCTTTCGGAGGTTCGATCATGCGGCACTGTTGGCCACATATAATTCGTTCAAACCTCGTGCGGCTATCCGAGAGCTCAGCAAGGTCTTCGGACTACCGAAGGAAGAGACAGATAACCTCATCGCCTCTCTCAACCAAAAGCAAGCACCCAGGGCCGACAACCAATTCTCGCGTTACGTCCTCCACTATGCTAAGTACCTCTATGAACATGAGATGCCCAGCCATCTCAGTGTACACTCGAGTGGTATCCTGATCTCGCACAATCCACTACAGCGCTATAGTGCCACATGGCTACCACCCAAGGGGTTTCCGACGACACAGTTTGATATGCACGTGGCAGAGGATGTGGGTTTGTACAAGTTTGACATTTTGGGACAGCGGGGTCTCGGTAAGATCAAAGACACACTTAGCATTGTCGCTGATAATCATCCGACTGCCGACCCTATCGACATCCATGACCTCCGCCGGTTCAAGCAGGATGAACGTATCAAGAGTCTCCTTCGTGAAGGCAATGCCATTGGCTGTTTTTATGTGGAGTCTCCAGCAATGAGAATGCTCCTGTGTAAGCTGCGTGTCGATACTTATCTCGGCCTGGTTGCTGCCAGCTCGATCATCCGACCTGGGGTAGCACAGTCCGGCATGATGCGCGAGTACATCCTACGTGAGCGAGATCCAGAGCGACGCAAACAGGCGCATCCGATCCTCTGGGACATTATGCCCGACACCTATGGTATTATGGTCTATCAGGAGGATGTCATCAAGGTAGCTCACTACTATGCCAAGCTTACTCTGGGCGAAGCTGATGTCTTGCGTCGAGGGATGTCAGGGAAGTATCGCTCGCGAGAAGAATTTCTCAAGATCCAAGACAAGTACTTTAGCAATTGTCGCGAGTTGGGGCATCCTGATGCTGAGGCAAAAGAAATCTGGCGACAGATTGAGAGTTTTGCAGGATATGCATTTGCCAAGGGGCATTCGGCATCCTATGCCGTGGAGAGCTATCAGAGTCTATTTCTCAAGGCTTACTTTCCACTTGAGTACATGGTTGCCACTATTAATAATGGTGGAGGGTTTTACCGTGCTGAGCTCTATGCGCACGAAGCTCGCATGCACGGAGCAACTCTACATGCTCCCTGTGTGAACCAGAGTGACTACTACTGTACGATCACAGGTACCAACATTTACATCGGACTGGGCTTCATCCATGGTATTGAGTCAGAGTTGGCCCAGGCCTTAGTCCAGGAGCGACAGGCTAATGGTCCCTATGAGGACTTTGTTTCTTTCGTTGATCGCAATGTAATCGGGCTTGAACAATTGTGTCTGTTGGTCCGAATGGATGCCTTTCGTAGTCTGGGGTATACGAAGCGCTCGCTACTGTGGAAGGCTCACCAGCTACTCACCAAGACGACGAAGCCTTCGGCTACACAGACACGTCTGTTTACACCACCGGTTAAGGACTACCAACTCCCCGATCTGGCGACAGGCGCGCTCGAGGAGACCTTTGATCAGTTAGAACTCCTGGGGTATCCTCTATCGAACCCCTTTGATCTGGTCGAGAGTTTGGACCAGTACAGTACCCATGTACGCGCAGACTTCCCAAGGTTATGTCGCCAGGTAATCACGATCGTGGGTTATCTCATTTCTGTCAAGAACACGAAGACCTCACGTGGTGACTACATGAACTTTGGAACATTCATCGATTTGGATGGTCACTTTATCGACACTACACATTTTCCTCCTGTAGCGGCGAAGCACCCCTTTCGAGGGAAGGGTATCTATGCGATCACAGGTACCGTCGTCGAGGAGTTTGGATTTCACAGTATCGAGGTCTCGGCGATGACCAAGCTCCCCTATGTGACAGATCCCAGATTTAATGATGCGGCATATACACTACGCCAGGAGACGATGCGCAAGACGAAGAAGTCAGGTATGGTGGAGCTAAACGCATAATAAAAACTCATATATTTAGCACATTGCTAAATTAATTAGCATTCTAATATAAATAGCGCTATGTTTGTCTCGCTAAGACAACGGGAGGGGGTCAGAGCACAGCCATTACCGATCGCTCTGACTCCTTTTTTATCTCTCTTGGCACACTGACAGACCAGAAAGCTACCCTCATGCACTCTGCACAGCATGCCATCCTGCACATGGACTTGGATTCCTTTTTCGTCTCCTGTGAACGTATTCTGGACAGTCGGTTAAAGGATCGGCCAGTATTGATCGGAGGGGTTAGTGACAGGGGAGTTGTCGCATCTTGTAGTTATGAAGCCCGCCAGTTTGGGATACGATCTGCGATGCCCATGAGGTTGGCGCGCCAGCTGTGCCCCGAGGCAGTAGTGATTCGAGGGAATAGCGGAACCTACATGAAGTTTTCAGAGGATGTGACGGAGATTATCAAGGAGTACGTCCCTGTCTATGAGAAGGCATCCATCGATGAGTTTTATGTGGACCTGAGTGGGATGGATCGCTACTTTGGTTGCTATCAGTATGCCACGGAGCTCCGTACTCGTATTATCAAAGAGACTCACTTACCGATCTCGTTCGGTCTATCTATCAATAAGACAGTGTCTAAGATTGCCACCGGAGAGGCCAAGCCTAATAATCGTATCCAAGTCGAGGCAGGGGGCGAAAAACCATTTTTAGCGCCTCTATCTGTGCGTAAGATCCCTATGGTTGGAGATAGTACCTTTCAGATGTTGTGTCACATGGGATTACAGCGTATCGGCACGATCCAAGAGATCCCCATCGAACTCATGGAGAAGGCATTTGGCAAGAATGGGATAACACTCTGGAAGAAAGCGTCTGGCATCGATAACACACCTGTTATCCCATATAACGAACGCAAGTCCATCTCCACAGAGCGCACCTTTGATCGTGATACGATCGAAGTGACCAAGTTGAGATCGATCCTCACAGCCATGGCTGAGAATCTGGCTTTTCAGCTACGCAGAGGGCAGCGGCTCACATCCTGTGTGACCGTTAAAGTGCGCTACTCAGACTTTCAGACCAAGACCTTGCAGTGTCGACTACCCTATACTTCAGCAGACCATATCCTCATCCGACGTGTGAAGGAGTTGTTCGATAAGTTGTATAACCGCAGGATGCTCGTACGTCTGGTCGGGGTCCGATACAGCGGACTGGTAGCAGGTAACTATCAGATGGACCTCTTCGAGGATGAGGAGCGAACGATTCAGTTGTATCAGGCGATGGATCGTATCCGAAGCCGTTTTGGGGATCGATCTGTCGTGCGCGCCGAAGGGATGGAGGCTCGGACTATCGGACGTGCAAACCCATTCACAGGAGAGCCGCCACCATTGTTGGCTCACCGGCATCAGTAAGCCGCTCGATCATCCATCTATCGAGGAGACATTCCAAAATCCGTTACTTCACGATATGACAACGACTACGCTCGAGAGATACGCATCACTACTTGTCCACTACTGTTTGGAGCTCAAACCGGGTGACCAGGTATATGTGAATACCACATTATTAGCCGAGCCTCTGGTTAGGGAGGTCTATCGAGAGATCATCAAGGCAGGAGCAAATGCCGAGATCAAATTCTCCATGAGAGGGGCGAACAAGATCTACTTTGATCATGCTAATGACGCCCAACTCGACTATCTATCACCGATCAGTGATAAGGTAATCCGCGAATTCGATGCCTATCTCAGCATCCGCGCACCATATAACCTCAGAGAAGACAGTAGTATCGACCCAGCTAAACGCAAGCGACGAGCACTGGCCAGTCAGCCACTGAATCAGGTCTTTTCGGAACGCACAGCAGCAGGTGATCTGACTCGCTCCCTATGTCAGTATCCCACGGATGCCAGTGCCCAGGAGGCAGGTATGTCACTGGAGGAGTACACTACGTTCGTATTTGGGGCGTGCTACCTCCATGAAAAGGATCCATCAGCAGCATGGCGAAAGGTCCGTACACAACAACAGCACTATGTCGACATCCTCAATACAAAGGAGACAATCAGGTATCGAAACGAACGAACCGACATCTCCTTCTCAGTGGCCGGACGTACTTGGATAAATTCAGATGGTCGAGTCAATATGCCGAGTGGTGAAGTCTTCTCGGGCCCAGTAGAAGAAAGCGTAAACGGTGTCGTGCATTTCGATTATCCATCGATCTATATGGGAAGGGAGGTATCAGGTGTGACCCTTCATGTGGAGCAGGGACACATCAAGTCTTGGACCGCAGAGCGAGGTCAGGATGTACTTGATGAAGTTATGGCTATCAAAGGAGCGAGATACTTCGGAGAGGTAGCGATCGGCACCAACTATCAGATCCAACAGCCCACGAAAAACATCTTGTTCGATGAGAAGATAGGAGGCACCATTCATATGGCGGTCGGACAGAGCTATATCCAGACAGGTGGCCGCAACGAATCACCCATCCACTGGGACCTCATCGCTGACATGACAGCATCTGGTGAGATCTGGGCTGATGATGAGCTGATTTATGAACGAGGACGATTCGTGATTTAGCTAAAAACGTCGTGGAGTAATTCACGGACATTACCAATGGCCTTGACCTCTATGTTATGTGACTTGGAGAGGCCTTTGTTTTGGTATTTAGACAGATAGATCGTCTCAAAACCGAGTCGACTGGCTTCCTGGATACGCTGATCAATACGACTTACAGCACGTATTTCGCCAGATAAGCCTACCTCTCCGGCAAAACATACCTGTCGACCCACCGCGATATCATGCAGAGATGAGATTAGAGACGCGATGATCGAAAGGTCGATGGCAGGGTCGGTCACTTTTATACCTCCCGCTATGTTTAGGAATACATCCTGCTGGCTGTAGTACAGCCCACATTTCTTCTCGAGTACAGCGAGTAGCATGCTTAGTCGCTTACTGTCATAGCCAGTCGTGGACCGCTGAGGATGACCATATACTGTCGTGCTAACTAATGCCTGAGTCTCGATCAGCAGTGGGCGGATACCTTCTATCGTCGAACAAATACTGGTCCCACTGAGCGCAACATCGGTAGGTGACAGCAGAAGTTCAGAAGGATTGGTAACCGGACGTAATCCTTGCTCATCCATCTCATAGATTCCGATTTCATCCGTGGATCCAAAGCGGTTCTTGAGAGTGCGAAGGATGCGATACATGTAGTTGCGGTCACCTTCGAATTGAAGGACAACATCGACGATGTGCTCGAGCACTTTAGGTCCAGCTAAGCCGCCATCTTTATTAATATGTCCGATGATGAAGACAGGGACATTAGAGGACTTCGCATATTGTTGTAGTGCAGAGGTGCATTCACGTATCTGTGAGACGGAACCAGGTAGACTCTCAGACAGTGAACTACGGACCGTCTGAATCGAATCAATCAGCAAAAGATCTGGTTGTTCTGCCTCAGCCGTGGAAAGAATTCGCTCCAGTTGTGTCTCACAGAGAATATGGCACTGTCCACTATCCTTGGTAATGCGATCTGCTCGCATCTTGACTTGGAAGGCACTCTCCTCACCAGAGACGTATAGTACTTTCTTATCGATGCGGCAGGCCAACTGTAGCATTAGAGTGGACTTACCGATGCCTGGCTGACCGCCGATGAGGACGATAGAACCGCTCACGATACCACCACCCAGGACACGTTCCAACTCGTTATCAGACGGAATATCGTACCGGAAGACATGCATGGACTTCACCTCTCGGAGTAGTGTTGAAGACGGCGAAGGAGTGCTTTTGGACGTACTCTTTCCCTTAACCTCGACCTGTTCCTCTAAGGTGTTCCACTCCAGACACGAAGGGCATTGTCCGGACCATTTGATACTAACCGCATGACAATTACTGCAGATGTAGGAGATTCTTGACTTCGGCACGCACAAATATTGGAACGAGGGTCGGAGGCACGTTCGACCGTTAAATAATCATCAAGACGTAAAGGTACAATGCGAACCAGTCGTCGTAGATGAGCCTCAGGTTTGAATATTGCCTATTTTGTCAATAATGAGTGTGGTAGATGCAAATCGAAGCGTCTACTACCTACAAAGAGAAACATGCGAGTAATGACTCGTAAGGAAACTCAAGATTGTTTTCAATTGGTTTTTTGGGGTTATGCAGGGTACGTTGTGCTCTGCATTTTTTGTTTGTGGCATGTATGAATCTAATGAGCCATTTAGAGTTAGTGTTCCTATTCCCCTGTGGCATTCGTAGCTTCCACCACCTGATCCAACAGAGCCCTGATCTCACTAATCTCACTCTCGAGTTCTTTGATTCGTTTTTGTTGTTCCTCATTCTCAGAGATGAGTTCTTGTAGCGCTGCGATGGTCACGATCTGTGTATTGTAGGTGTCTACTTGAAGGATCTCTTCATCGTCACCTTCCAGGTATTCTCCGCTGCCAGTGACGGCATTAGGGAAGATCTCCCGAAACTCTTGGGCAACGAAGTTATAGTAGTAATCACCCGTTATCGAAGGATGGCGCCGTTGCCACTCCTCTGTATACTTGAACTTGACAGGTCTTAACTTGGTGATAGTTGAGCATGCCTGCTTGATATCCTGTATATCTGTTTTAATACGGCGATCGGAATTTGCCATCCAGCTACCAGCTGTTGTTTTTGATGCTGTTCCTTCGACTTCCAGTTGGTTGGTAGAAGTGGTAGCGGGACTTCGTCCGATCCCTACTCGATTGTTCAAGATTGCATCTCCATTGCCTAATAGTTGAAAGACATTTCTGTTGTCGGGTTGAGGTACACCGCTGTAAAAAAAGTTGAGTGCGGCACTACTTGGGTTATTGTTACCGTCTGCCCGACCTGCGATGATCCACTCTTGTGATCCGGTGGTGTTTTCGAATGCAATTCTTGCGAAGTCATTTTCCTCCTCTCGTAGCGTAAGTGTGGCAGATGTCTCACTATTAGCACTTACGGTGAGTGCAGAGCTACCGGCTGCCTGGCCGATGCCAACATTGGAGGATGTAGATATACCATTGGAGTCATTGGTCCAGTTAACATCAAGCCAATCCAACTGTCCATTTCCATCTGTGCTTAGTACCTGACTACTGTTCCCGTCATCTATCGGAAAGGTGTAGTTGTCAAAGGAGACCTCGCCGTTTTTCCGAACGACCATCGCATTATTGCCAGATGTAAAACTATCGCCGTTGCCAATGATGAAAAGGGGGCTCGAAGGAGTTATTGGAGCATCAGGGCTCACAATGGTATCATTGTAGCGACCGATGACAAATGATTCCTGACCCCATGCACGCGTTCGATTACCGAACGTAGCACTCAATACACCCAAGGCGGTAGTGCTTGCTCCAGCAGCTACGCTTTGTTGTCCAAGGGCTGAAGTTGAACGCCCAAAGGCAGTACTTGACTGGCCGCTGGCTTCTGACTCTCGACCAAAAGCTGTGCTTTGTGTTCCACTGGCCTTCGTCAGTAAACCAAAGGCAGTACTCGACAACCCGCTGGCTTCAGTTAGTACCCCAAAGGCCGTGCTTTGAACACCAGAAGCTTTGGTGTCCGATCCTAAACTAATGCTCCGATCACCACTTGCCTCCGTCTCTACACCGATAGCAGTACTAACAGGACCAGTCGCCTTACAAAGAGTTCCTATGGCCGTACTCCTAAACCCTGATGCCCTGCTAAAACTCCCTAAAGCCACACTTTGGTCACCAGTGGCTGTCACACTGGCGCCATACGCGAAGGATTGTTCACCGAGGGAGTCGACAGCCCAAGTCCCAAAATTGTTAAGGCCTCCGCGGAAAGCTCCTTTGTCTTGATTGAAAAAAAAGAGATTATCGTTTTGAGAAGCCTCAGTTGGTAGATCGGCGCTTCCGAAAACGAAGTTGTCCGAAGATTCCAAAGGTGTCGATTGCCTGACCAGACCATTGACACGTTCAAAAGATCCTTTGATAGGTAGCCACTTCGCTCCATCATAATAGAGAAGACCATTACTGATCGTGTCGTAGATCAGCATGCCTTCAGTAGGAATAGATACATCAGCGATGGTCGTACGGGGCACAACAATGCCGTCAGTGAGTAGCTCAACCTCCTGTTGTGCAGTAGCACCGAATTGCAGGAAGACAACACTGACAATGACGATAATGCGACTTAATCTGTGGCAGGTAGTAGTCATGACAATTGCGTTTGCAACAAGTGTATATTCAACGACTTGGATATCGACTATACCTGGGGTTAGTATTCAGCATAGCAAATGCGAGCCATAGGAATCATCTATTTAAGCAGCTTAAGTGTGTAAGCGCTCTAACTGACAAATGTCTGTCTCATTTTTCGGCAACTGATGTTGTACGCTGACTGCTAACCACCTATTTTACAATAACTCTAATTGTATAGAGGTAGACCTGTTGACCGACGACTATGAGTGAGAAGAGATGGACGTTTTATGATCCGCGATCAGGATCGAATACCATCGGAATCTATCATGGTGCAGAAAGTGGACATGTCGTTGTCTATCACAACTTCAAGGTTGTGATCGTAGATTTCTTGATCCACACAACTAAGACCTACACACTACTGGTCAATGATCTTATGCTCAAGATCACAGTCGCTACTTCCTCAAGCGAATCCGGCTTCGCCTATCACTTAGACATCAGTGATACCCAGCGAGACCAGGTTACGTCATGGACAGGGTGGTTTAGCAAAATCAAGGCAGCATTCGCGTAGCACTGACTGTTCGGACTATGCATTTCGAACTATTCTTCAAAGACAGTCTAAATAGTTCTAAACCTCTGGCGTACTGGTCCTCTCAAGAGTTAATCTATGGAGAAAGCTATCTTTGCGGCGATTTAAACTATGTGAGTTTATGCGCATCGTAAGTCAACGATTATTCATTGGATTCATCCTTGTTCTTCTTTCATCGACTGCGCTATTGGCTCAAGGGGATGGAGTTGGTGGCAACCTATATGCGGTTGCTCTACTCATCATCGTCGGGGCGGTGATCTTGGTTAGTGCAGTTTTGACGTTAAGTGAAAACTTCTTGCAGATTGAAACTGCCAAAGTTGGTCTCCAAGATCAACCTAAGCGCGGGGGGATTCGAAGTCTCTGGGCAGCTCCAGCGCCAAAGTATGTCGGCGAACATCACTTCATAGAGCTCACCAAGGGGCATGACATCCTACTCAATGGTTTTCCTCAGTCTACTACCCTTCTACCATCACCAGCTCAGCGCTATGCTGCCCGGCCAATCGACTTTAGAGGGTTAGCTCCGATACCACGAGTAACTGTTGCAGTGGGTGATACTGTTAAGGCAGGAGAGGTTCTATTTCACGATAAAAAAGATCCTAAGATCAAGTATGTCTCTCCAGTAAGTGGTGAGATCGTGGACATCCGTCGAGGTGAAAAGAGAGCAATCAATGACGTCATCATCCTGGCCGATAAGGAGATCACGCATGTTCAGCACGAACCACCGAGCATAACTGAATCAAGTCGCGAGGACCTCATCGACTACCTATGCGAGACAGGGGGGTGGACACTGCTTAATCAGCGTCCCTATGATATGCTGCCAGATCCAGACGTGGTTCCGAAAAATATCTTCGTTAGTACGTTTGACTCAGCCCCATTGGCTCCTGATTACGCGACTATCATCGACGGGTTCGAACAATCCTTTCAAAAGGGTTTGGATACACTTGCTCGTCTTACAGATGGTGATGTACACCTGGGGCTTGATGCGAGGGGTGAAGCACCACATACTGCATTCGCAGATGCGGAAGGAGTTAAGAAGCACTACTTTAAAGGAAAACACCCAAGCGGTAACGTTGGCGTTCAGATCCATCACATCGCACCAATCAATGCTGGAGAGGTGGTATGGACTCTATCAGTTCAGGAAGTGATTACCCTGGGAGAACTTATGTTCAAAGGTATCTGGAATGCCCGTCGAGTGATCGGCGTGACGGGTGCTCAAGTGAAAACACCGACCTTTTATGAGGCCTACATCGGCGCTAATGTCGGTGAGATGATAGCAGATAATCTCGAAGAGACAAAGTCACGTATTATCGATGGCGATGTGCTGTCTGGAGTCGAAACGGGTCCGGAGGACTTTTTGGCGCATCGGTCCGATCAGATTACTGCGATAGAAGAGGGCGATTATTATGAGATGTTTGGTTGGCTACTTCCGATCGCACCTCGACCAACGATTTCTAAAACCTTCCCAAATTTCTTGTATAAGAACATGAAGTTCGACGGTGACACAAATACGCATGGTGAGAAGCGTGCATTCGTTGTCTCTGGCGAGTATGAGAAGGTCCTTCCAATGAATCTCTACCCACAGCACCTGATCAAGGCGATCATGACGGGAGACTTTGAGAAGATGGAAGGATATGGCATTTATGAACTTTCAGAAGAGGATATCGCCCTGTGCGAATTCAGTTGTACATCAAAACAACCCCTGCAAGCCATCCTACGAGATGGTCTTGAGATGATGCGCGAGCAGGGATAACGAGAACCACTTTTAGGAATATCTGAATCACCTATTAGTAAGAGAACATGGGATTACTCGAGACATTCAAGGCGATAGAGCCAGACAAGAAAAAGAAGCCCCTGCTCCACACGGCATACGATGCCTTCTTTACGTTCTTGTTCACGCCTAATTCTACAGCCAAGGGAGGTGTGCATGTGAGAGACGGAATGGACCTTAAACGTACCATGGTACATGTGGTCTTGGCAATGCAGTTGTGTTATCTGTTTGGCACCTACAACATCGGTCACCAGCACTTCGTGGCCATGGGTCAGAACCTGGGCTTCTTAGAGGGTTTTCACCTCAAGTTGGCGCATGGACTTATTAAGTTATTACCTCTTTTTGTGGTGTCCAATGTTGTTGGACTGGGTATCGAGTTCTGGTATGCTGCTAAGCGTGGACATGCTGTAGAGGAGGGATATCTGGTAACGGGAGCATTGATACCTCTTATCATGCCACCAGATCTACCACTATGGATCTTAGCCTTATCAATAGCCTTTGCTGTTATTCTGGTCAAAGAGGCCTTTGGAGGTACAGGAATGAACGTATGGAACATCGCATTGATGTCACGCATGTTTGTCTTCTTCGCATATCCAACCACGATATCCGGAGATGATGTCTGGGTATCTGGGTTTGAACATGCGAGAGCGGGCTTTGAGGCTAACTACGGGATTGGACACGACATTTTCAATACACTCTTTGGTTGGATGGGACTCGCCAAGTTTACGGGCGGTGCCGTTGTCGATGGTTACACGGGTGCGACTCCGTTAGCATTGGCGTATCAGGGTGGCTGGGAAGCTGTTACAGAAGTTTATTCCACCTCCCAGATGCTTTGGGGCACGATACCGGGGTCGATAGGAGAATCCAATAAGCTCTTTGTGCTTATCGGAGCTGGATTCCTCATTGCCACAGGGATTGCGAGTTGGCGCATTATGGTTAGCATGGTAGTAGGGGCAGCATTCATGGCGATGATCCTGAATGCTTGGGATGCTACTCCCTTCATGTCTGTGCCATGGTACTATCAGTTCTACATGGGCAGCTTCTTTTTTGCTATGGCGTTTATGGCAACCGACCCTGTGACAGCAGCGTCAACTAATGCTGGTAAGATCGCCTATGGTTTCTTGATCGGTTTCATTGGTATGATCGTTCGAGTGTTGAATCCTGCATATCCAGAGGGCTGGATGTTGGCGATTATTTTCATGAACACATTTGCTCCTCTTTTGGATCGCATGGTGCTCAATTCTCATATGTCTAAACGTTTGGCCCGTGCGTAGTACAAGGTATATCTACTTGTTTGTGGTTGCGATGACCGTCATCGTGGCTGGAATCCTTGCAGTTATGACATCGTCATTACGATCGATTCACAAACAAAATGAGGCGATATTCAACAAGAAAGCTGTTCTGGCTGCGATAGAGACCAAACTCGGAGACGGAGTCAAGGCTAACAAGCTCCCAGATGATGAGGTCCTCTCGATCTTCGATCAGAGCATTACCCAGGACGTAGTCGATTATAACGGAAACCCTGTCACGGCTGATCAAGTCGAGGCACGTGGATACAAGGGTGGAATGGCGGAGCATATAGATATGAAAAAGGAGAAGAAGAAGCCTGCCGAGGAACGCATCTTTCCTGTCTTCACATATGATGATGGTGGCGAGAAAACGTACATCATCAGTGTCCGTGGTAATGGACTGTGGGATGAGATTTGGGGAAATATCGCTCTGAAAGATGATTTTCAGACTGTCGTCGGAGCTTCGTTTGATCATCAAGGAGAAACCGCTGGTTTGGGTGCCGAGATCAAGGATGACCCTGGATTCGCAAGACAGTTCCAAGGCAAGAAGCTTTATGATCAGGCAGGTAACTACACCTCAGTGGTGGTAAAAAAAGGGGGTGTTCGTAATCCCGCTTATGAAGTGGATGGTATCTCGGGAGCGACTGTGACGGGAGACGGGGTATCGGATATGCTATATGACGGTATCAAGTATTATCTCCCTTATTTCGAAACGGAAAAGAAATCCTAAATGGCTGAAGTAGCAGTTGAGAAGAAGGAACCCGTATTTGCGTTTGGCAAAAAGGAGCGCAAGCTTCTCACGGATCCGCTCAATGATAATAATCCGATCACAGTACAGGTATTAGGGATCTGTAGTGCATTGGCAGTAACGACGCTTTTGATACCGTCGATAGTGATATCAGTGGCGGTGATCTTTGTTTGTGCGTTTTCGAATTTGATCACATCATTGCTCCGCAATCATATCCCGAAGCAAGTCAGGATGATTGTCCAGTTAGTGATTATAGCCACGCTGGTGACCGTGGTTGAGTTAACCTTGAAGGCACTGGACTATACAGTCTATAAGCAGCTGTCCGTCTACATCGGTTTGATTATCACAAACTGTATAGTCATGGGCCGATTGGAAGCATTCGCGATGGCCAATACACCGTGGAAGTCCTTCTTGGATGGCGTAGGAAATGGAGTAGGCTATGGGGTTATACTTATCGCTGTGGCATTCTTTAGAGAGCTGTTTGGTAAAGGGAGCCTTTTTGGCTTCAAAATCTTGGGTCCGACAGATGAGTATCTCTTGAATACCTCTGGCTCTTGGCTACTTGGTTGGTATCAGAATAATAATCTTATGGTTTTGCCGGCCTCCGCAATGTTTTTGATTGCGATTTTCATCTGGATCCACCGAGCGTGGAATACCAAATTAGTAGACGTCTCGTAAGTATCAGATACCATGGATTTAGCGAATATATTCATCAAGGCGGCCTTTATAGAAAACCTCATCCTTGCCTATTTCTTGGGTATGTGTTCCTTTTTGGCGGTGTCAAAGACGCTGAAGACGGCTTTTGGTTTAGGACTTGCAGTGATCTTCGTACTCGGAGTGACGATGCCTGTAAACTGGCTGATTAACACCTATCTATTGGACGAAGGGGGTATCCTTGGTCAGGACCTAACCTTTTTACGATTTATCTTATTCATCGCGGTTATTGCGTCTATGGTGCAATTGGTTGAAATGGTGATTGAGAAGTACAGTCCATCTCTCTATAACTCATTAGGTATCTTTTTACCATTGATTACAGTGAATTGTGCGATTCTGGGAGGATCTCTCTTTATGGTTGCGCGAGAGTACAATTTTGGAGAGTCGGTTGCCTTTGGATTGGGAGGTGGTTTTGGGTGGTTTTTGGCCATTGTGGCTTTAGCAGCCATCAGAGAAAAAATTAAATATTCCGCAGTGCCGGCGCCTCTACGAGGCTTGGGTATGGCGTTTTTGTTGACTGGATTGATGGGTATGGCTTTTTTGAGCCTTCTCGGTATTGATCCAGCCGCATTCTAATAAACCGAAATACTGACTTTGACTTCTATTTTGAACAGCAACCAGTAAAAAAGAAATCATGGAGATCGTATTCGTGTTAATGGCAGTCGCAGTTTTTACCACTGTGATTACGGGGTTGGCATACATGCTGCTCTTTGCTAATAAGAGATTAGTTCCCCAGGGTGATGTACAGATCGTTGTTAATGGAGATGCATCAAACCCTATTCTGGCTAAGCCAGGTAGTTCGCTTTTGTCGGCATTATCGGATCGCAATGTCTTTTTACCCTCAGCGTGTGGAGGTGGAGGCACGTGTGCTATGTGTGAGTGTCATGTTGATGCAGGAGGCGGAGAAGTACTGCCAACGGAGATGAACCACTTGAGCCGAAAGGAGGCAGCTGAGAACAAGCGTCTTGCCTGTCAAGTCAAGGTGCGAGAGGATATGGAAGTTCGGGTACCTGAAGAGGTGTTTGGTATCAAGAAGTGGGAATGCGAAGTAGTTTCTAACTATAACGTTGCCTCTTTTATTAAAGAGTTTGTAGTGAAGCTACCTGAAGGGGAGTCGTTAGACTTCGAACCGGGCGGTTATATCCAGATCGACGTTCCAGAGGTGACCGTTGACTTCAAGGATATGGACATCACGGCACATCCCGAATTTCATGATTCACCTGATAAGTTTCAGTCCGAGTGGGACAAATTCAAGCTCTGGGACCTTAAGATGGTAAACGACGAACCTCAGTTTCGAGCCTATTCTATGGCCAACCATCCAGCAGAGGGTAATATCATCAAGTTGAATATCCGTATTGCAACACCACCGTTTGATAGAGCTAAAGGTGGTTGGATGGATGTCAACCCAGGAGTCTGTTCATCTTATGTCTTTGGGTTAAAGCCAGGTGATAAGTGTACGATCTCAGGACCATATGGAGAGTTCTTCATTAAGGAAACGCAGAAAGAAATGGTCTATATCGGAGGTGGAGCCGGAATGGCACCTTTGAGATCACATCTGTTCCATATGTTCGAGACGGTTAAGAATACAAATCGCAAGGTGTCGTATTGGTATGGGGGAAGAACGAAAAGAGAGTTATTCTACATCGAGCAGTTTCGAGAGATAGAGAAGCAGTTTCCCAATTTTAAATTTTACGTCGCGCTCGATAACCCTCTCCCTGAGGATAATTGGCAGGTCAAGGAAAATATTGATGATGCGGGCGATGGGTTTAAAGGGTACATCATGCAAGTATGTCATGATGAATATTTGCAGAATCATCCGGAACCTGAGGAAATCGAATATTATTTCTGTGGGCCTCCGATGATGAATCAATCAGTCCTTAAGACCCTGGATAGATTGGGAGTTCCAGAAGAGAATATTTCTTTTGATGATTTTGGAGGATAGAGAAACTCATCCTCGATAAGGAATAAGTCAGTCCATTTAATTGGGCTGGCTTTTTTTGTTTTAATCTCCGACTGGAGCGAGCTCCACCTCGAGGCCATCTATTACAGATGATATAGGGATCTGGCAACCTAAGCGGCTGTTGTCTTCTACAAAGAACGCCTGATCTAACATATCCTCTTCGTCATCTGACGGTTTAGGTAGATCGTGCCTGGACCGAACATAAACATGGCAGGATGCACATAGAGCCATCCCTCCGCAGGTACCTTCGACGTCAAGATCAGAGGCACGACAGATCTCCATTAGATTAAAATTCATATCAGTTGGAGCCTCGATGTCATGTGACTGCCCTTCTCGATCGATGACTTTGATTGAGATGATATCATCTGCCATACGTGAATGTTTCGGTAAAGAGACGTGAAAATAATTCCCTACCGAGAATCATTTATCCTGATGCATAATCAGGAATCAAGGCAAATACCTCCTACTTGGAGTCGATGTTGCTTTTGACAGAGTCTATAGTCGACATGAATTTCTCCCAGAAGTCGGCGAAAAGTTTTTTGAAGGCATTTAGTAGCCAGTCGCTTTCCTGAGAGAATCGGATAAGCGTATCGTAGAGTGTGGATTCGGCGGCGTAACTGGAGTTAAGTATGCCAAGATTAGTTAGCATCAGGAAGCCCATACCGATGAGTATGGCGAACACTCCGCCGAGAAGAGCTCCGCCAGCAAGCTGATTTAAGAAGTTGACTTTTGCGGCCTTCAGCAGGCCTTCCATGCGATCTCCAATGAAGCGAAGAAGAAAAATCACACCGAAGAAAAGTAATAAGAAACCAAGGATGAACTCAAAGGCGGGGTTGATGTGAACGACTTTTTGGATATAGTCGATGAGATAGGGAGAGAACTTCAGGGCAATTACAGCACCTATGAGGATGCTGAAAATATCTACAACAGTGTCGATCAAACCATTCGTGTATCCTCGGTAGAAACCATAGGTGATGATAACTGCGGCGATAAGGTCCAAGATCATAAGACAGGAGTTGTCGGCGGAAAGATAGAGATAAGCCGATTGAGGAATACCGAGGACATAGACTAACCACTGGATAACTCGACTAACGTATTCATTAGCAACGAGTTAGACCGGCGGAGCTTCAACGGCTCCTTTTTAAAATGTGCTATCTTTGCAGCCCTATTTGAGAAAGCAGTTCCTATGAGTAAGAAGAGAGTCCTGTTCGTCACCCAAGAAATGAGTCCGTACACAGTGCTCACAGAGATCTCGGGTATCCTCAATCAGCTTGCACCACATACTTATAACAAGGGTTACGAAGTACGTGTTCTGATGCCGAGATATGGGGTGATTAACGAGCGCAGGCACCGTCTTCATGAGGTAGTGCGTCTCTCAGGTATGAATATCATTGTCGATGACGATGATTTTCCGTTGATCATCAAGGTTGCCTCTCTTCCTGGTTCTCGCATGCAGGTGTATTTCTTAGACAATGAGGAGTTTTTTAAGCGCAAGTTCATTTTTGAAGATGGAGATGATGCACCATTCGAGGATAATGCGGACCGAATGGTCTTCTTCTGCAAGGGAGTTATGGAAACCGTCAAAAAGTTCGGCTGGGCACCAGACATCATCCACTGTAGTGGATGGATGACAAGCCTTATCCCTATGTACCACAAGAAAATTTATAGTTCGGATCCCATTTTCCAGGATGCGACCATGATTTATTCAGCGCACAAGGAGTCCTATGAAGAGACCTTTAACCAAGACTTTTTGGTAAAGGCCATGATTAACAATCTGACTGAAGAGGACCTTGCACCATATCACGATGGAGACCGTATCACGCTTCATGAAGGCGCAATCAAGCACGCTGATGCGATCATCAAAGGAAGCGAATCATACGATGGTGGCGTTCAAGCTGCGTTAGATAGCGCAGAGGTGCCTTCGATCGCTCATAACAATGAGGAGTTCTTGGTGGAGTACCTCGACTTTTATCAAAGTTTCCTACAGGAGTAACACGTCAACATTACGTATTTGAGATCTTACTGCTTTTCATCGGCACTACTTGTGTTCGTAGCACTTTTTGTCGCGTCATGTTCAGAGGAGACCGTCGTAGGATCTGGTCTTTTGGGTGACGAGGATTTAACAATTGACTTCGAAGAAGACTTTGTTCTGTCAGCTCAGACAGTTGACGCGTTTCCAGTCGTAACATACTTCCCTTCGAACTATACAGTTAATCGGCATTTAGTCGGTCAAGTAAACGACCCTCTCTTTGGAGAGTCACGGGCCTCTGTTGTATTGGCACCGTTTGCGGCGAGCACTCCTGATTTTGAGGGGGCGGTTTTTGATTCGGCAGTTCTGTCATTAAGTATAGATTCGACTTTTCTATACGGAGGAGATAATCCACTTTTTGATGTTTCGATACACCGTGTCACGGAACAAGTGCCAAATGATAGCTTCCTGTCTACCCAGGTATTGGCTTTTGACGAGGGAGTGATCGCAGAGCGCAGATTTGCGCTATCACATATTGACTCCGTGAATGTTCCGGTTGTCGGAGTGGAGGACGTTTTTGATTCAACTCTGGCTGTCCCCTACATTCTAACTATGACGCTGGACCAGGAGTTTGGGCAAGAGCTTTTTGATGCTGGTGAGGATCTGGGAGACACGGATATGTTGCAGAGTCTGTTTGCTGGGATACGGGTCAGTGCCACCTCTCAGAATGGTCTATTTGCCGTGTCGATACCACCAGCGACTTTTGGATCACAGCGCAGCTCCATTCTGATGTATTACAGGGATGAGGACGGAATTAGTAGGGCTCACGTCCTTCCATTCGGGGGGATACAGCCGTTGCTTAAGCAGTTCGAGCATGACGTTGACAGTAGTCCAATTTCGGATATCATTGATCTCGAAGCCACAGGGGAGCAGCCGATGTATGTCAAGGGGATGGGCGGAGTCAAAACCAGGATCGACATCTCAGATGTCAAGCGCTTAGAAAATGCCTTGATCAATCATGCATCAATCGAATTCTTTGTAGCCAATAGGGGAAGCCGAGATACCGCTTCCTATCCTGAGGCTATCATCCTGAGTCTTCAGAAGGAAACAGACGGCATACTGGAAGATATCGTTGATGTAACGGCAGGCCGAGCTAATTCTCAGATTGGCGCAATATATGGAGGCAGCATAGAACGGGACGAGGCTCTCGGAGTAGACAAGTATGTGATGAATATCACGACACACGTGAAGGATATTCTTAAAGGCCAGGAAACTGGAATCATCTATTTATCTCCTTTGGATGAAGTCGAACAACCAGAGACGGCCATTCTTTTAGGGCCAGACCACCCTGTCTTTCCAGCGAAGCTCAAAGTAACGTTCACAAATCCGTAATCATCTTAGCATTTACCTATGTGTGGTATAGTAGCTTATGTGGGTCACTGTGAAGCAGTTCCGGTCCTCCTCGATGGTCTGTATAAATTAGAATACCGAGGCTATGATAGTGCAGGACTATCCGTGGTCGAACACGGCTCACTCGTTAGTGTCAAGAAAGAAGGAAAAGTCGAACGCCTCGATAAGGCTGTATCTACACAAAGCCTTTCATCTACCATAGGAATAGGACATACGCGATGGGCCACACATGGTCCTCCATCAGATCGGAACGCACATCCCCATATATCACCGTCCGGACAGATCAGTATCGTACACAACGGAATAATCGAGAACCATCAGGTTCTTAAAGAGGCCCTGATTGGAGAAGGGTATAATTTCAGTAGCGACACTGATACAGAAGTAGTGGTCATGTTGGTTGAGCACTACAAGAGAAACCTTGGTCTGAATACTGAGATGGCATTTAGAAAAGTACTTCACCGAGTCGAAGGTGCTTATGCTATTGTGATGATTGATGATCAAGAACCGGACGTACTCTATGCAGCGCGCAAAAGTAGTCCATTGGTCTTTGGGATTGGGGGAAACGAGTTTTTCTTAGCATCGGATGTCACTCCTATAGCTGGATATACGAATCAGTTTGTCTTCTTAGAGGACGAACAGATAATAACTGTTCATAGAAACGGTGACTATCGCATCTCTGACCTCTCTGATACGGAAGTAACGCCTGCGATTACTCAGGTCGACATGAAAGTGGAAGAGTTAGAAAAGGACGGCTATGCTCACTTTATGCTCAAAGAAATCCACCAACAACCTCAGACCATCGCTGATGGCATGCGAGGTAGACTTAATGCAGCTGAATATTGGGTGTCTATAGGTGGTCTGAAGCAACACATCATACGATTTTCACGAGCTCGCAGACTGATCTTTGTCTCTTGTGGCACCTCATGGCATGCGGCGTTAATCGCAGAGTACCTCTTTGAAGATTTAGCGAGAATCCCCTGCGAGGTAGAGTATGCTTCTGAATTCAGATATCGCAATCCCATTTTGGACGAGGACGATATTGTCATCGCTATTTCCCAGTCAGGAGAGACAGCTGACACCTTGGCTGCCTTGGAGCTGGCTAAGCAGCGAGGAGCGATGACCTATGGCATAGTAAACGTAGTTGGATCGAGTATTGCCAGGGTCACGGACACGGGTTCATATACCCATGCAGGACCAGAGATTGGCGTGGCATCAACGAAAGCTTTTACTGGACAGTTAACAGTCTTGAGTCAGATGGCGATTCAGTTAGGATACCAGCGCGGAACGCTCTCTGAGACAAGGTATAAACAGCTCATAGATAGTCTGGCTGAGATCCCATCTCAAGTAGCTTCTATCTTGGATCAAAAGGACGTGATCCGATACATTGCGTCGGAAATTAAGAGCGCCAATAATGCGTTGTATCTTGGCCGAGGTTACAATTTTCCTGTTGCCTTAGAGGGAGCTCTTAAACTCAAAGAAATCTCCTACATCCATGCTGAGGGTTATCCAGCCGCAGAGATGAAGCACGGGCCAATCGCCCTGATTGATTTGTACATGCCAGTCATCGTAATCGCGACCAATGTGAGCGCTTATGATAAGATTGTCAGTAACATCGAGGAGGTCAAGGCGCGAAAAGGAGTTGTTATCGCACTTATCAACCAAGGTGATCAGACGATCAAGAACATAGCAGATTACGTTATCGAAATACCACAAACAGAAGAAGCCCTTTCTCCAATACTATCTGTAATTCCCTTGCAACTACTCTCCTATCATATCGCTGTGATGAGAGGTTGTGATGTGGATCAGCCGAGAAACTTGGCGAAGTCAGTAACCGTCGAATAATTATGAGTACACACAACATGGAGTACAACTCTCAGAAGGATCATTTGGTCATCTCTGAGTATGGACGCAACGTCCAAAACATGATCTACACCGTCCGAAAAGAGGAAGATCCCGAAAAACGTCAGCGCATGGCTGATGCGCTAATTGAACTGATGCATCAGATGAACCCTGCTGATCGTAACAACCCTGATTACAAGGAGAAGCTGTGGCGGCATTTGTTTCGAATTGCTGATTACGATATTGATGTAACACCTCCAGATGGTACTAAGCCGACTCCAGAATCGAATAGTATCAACCCGCTAAAAATCGAGTATCCGGCAAATCTGCGGAAGAACCGTCACTATGGTCGCATGGTCCAGGAACTTATCACTAAGGCCATCGAAATGGAAGATGGTGAGAAAAAGGATGAGTTCATTATGATCATCGCGAGTTACATGAAGGTCGCATATCGTACATGGAATCGAGAACACTTTGTCAGCGATGATGTAATCAAGCAGGATCTTGAAAATATCTCTGGCGGTAAATTAAAGTTGGCCGAAGAGGATGTTATCGAAGTCAGCATACCCCTTCCTCGAAACACTAATAATAACCGCAAGTCCGGAGGCAGAAATAACCGAAACAACAATCGTAGAAAAAACAACAACAACCGACGACGACGATAATAAGTGCCGATTACCCAAGTTCTCATAGCGTTTTGTCGCTGAGTTAGTTTTCTTGACTTAGCGTCTATTCATCATCATCATGATAACATGGCGGGTACAAGCGAATCATTTCGGGTAGCTGGCGGTGCTACGCTCTCTGGATCCATCACTCCTCAAGGGGCCAAGAATGGGGCTCTTCAGCTTATTTCAGCGGTCTTGCTGACCGAAGAAGAAGTTCATATATCTAATGTTCCCGACATTCTGGATGTACGTAGGCTCATTGATCTGCTTCGTGGATTAGGAGTTGAGATTACACGTATGTCCACGAACGCCTATACGTTTCGAGCCGTGGATATAGACCTTGACTACTTGGCAAGTCCATCTTATCAGAGTACGGCAAAGCGTATTCGAGGGTCAGTTATGTTAATGGGTCCTATGATCGCTCGATTTAGACGTGCATACATGCCTAAGCCAGGAGGCGATAAGATTGGACGCCGACGTATCGATACACACATCAATGGCTTCAAAAAACTGGGAGCTGACTTTGACTTTGATAAAGAGCGTGACAGCTACTACTTAGGGGGAGAAGATCTGAAGGGTAACTACATCCTTATGGACGAAATCTCCGTTACCGGCACTGCCAATCTGGTAATGGCGGCTGTACTTACCCCAGGTGAGACCACGCTCTATAATGCTGCGTGTGAACCCTATCTACAACAGCTGTGTCAGATGCTCCAAGCTATGGGAGCTAAGATCACAGGAATAGGATCCAATAGGCTCATAATTACTGGTGTTGACTCTCTCGGAGGTACTTCTATTCGAGTGATGCCTGACTTTATCGAGATAGGAAGCTTCATTGGGTTGGCTGCAATGACCCAATCCAAACTCACGATAAAGGGGGCAGGTCAAGCTGATCTTGGAATCATTCCGAATGTTTTTAGCACCCTTGGGATAGATATCCAATGGCAAGATGATGACCTCATTATCCCAGAGATGGACATCTATGAGGTGAGGCCATTCATCGATGGGTCGATATTGACGATCTATGACGCCCCATGGCCAGGATTTACGCCAGACCTGATCAGTATTCTACTTGTGGTGGCGACTCAAGCCAAAGGCAGTGTGCTGATTCATCAAAAGATGTTTGAGAGTCGACTCTTCTTTACTGATAAACTGATAGATATGGGGGCTAAGGTCATTCTATGCGACCCACATCGAGCGACGGTTATTGGTCTTGCCCGTCAGCAACGCTTGAGAGGTATCGAGATGACCTCTCCAGATATAAGAGCGGGCGTTTCACTACTAATCGCGGCGCTATCAGCTGAAGGGAGCAGTCTCATTCATAACATCCAACAGATCGACCGGGGATATGAATCGATCGATAGTCGACTGAATGCTATTGGCGCTGAGATTGAGCGAATCACTCTCTAACTCGAGCGGCAACAGAACTGCCTACATATCCATCACATATTCTACCTCCTTATCGAGTCGAGGAGGGGCTGATAGCAGACTCATCGAGATGAATATGGTCAACGATAAGATGAGTGTGAATGCTCCAGCATCGATGCGATAGGGGAGGTTCCAGGACATTGCTTTGATCACAAGATGGATCACTAAGCTAACGACGATGGCCACATTGGCAGCGAGCGGAGTAGCCCTCTTCCAGTTGAAGCCCAGGGTTACTACAGGAACTACTGCTGCAGCAAATATGCCCCACGACATTGCCCCTATCATTGCGATAAGTGAGCCGCTATTCACAGCGAATACGGCGGCGAGAATTGTCAGCACGACTGTCGTTATACGCGCGACACTGAGTTCACCGGAGACCTTCACCCCGATGCCTTGCGGAATATCGTGCATAATGGCTGCCGTACCTATACTCAGAAAGGCCTCCGCAGTAGACATGATCGCCGCGAATAGGCCAGCAAACACAATACCTGCCAAAAGAGGATGGGCATAATACTGCAGAAACTGTGATGCTGCTTGGTCAGGAGACGTCAAAGGCTCGTGCATTCCAGAAAGGACTAACGCTCTCATGCAAAGTCCGATTCCTATCCACAGCAACGCACTGAATACATAACCCATCACCGATACAGGGAGGATTTTCTTGGCATCACTGATACGTTTGTTCATCATCAGCTTGGTTATCACATGTGGCTGTCCAGCACCACCCAGTCCAAAGAGTAGAAGCCAAGACAAAGAGCCTATCATACCTAATGTTCCCCATGGCCCGATAGCCTGTCGGTCATCCTGATAGATGATTTGATTCATCTCCATCAAGCCATTATCAAATGTGAATATCACTGTGATGAAGACCAAAACGGCTGCAACGATCATAATCGCTCCCTGAACCATATCGGTATAGACAGAAGCGATTATCCCCCCCGTTACACTGTAGAAGATTAGGATCGAACATGATATTATCATGGCCGTGACCAGGCTGACTTGGCCAAAGTAATCGCCAGCATTGAGGATATCTCTCAAGACAATCGCCATCGCTAAGACTTGTGTCGCCAGATAGCCTACAACTCCGATGACTATGGCAAGAGCCATAAGCAAACGAGTTGTGTTATTACCGTATCGTTTGTACACGACATCAGGTAGGGAGACGTAGTTACCCAACTCAGCAAACAGTCGCAACCGCTTACCCAAGAGGCTAAATGAAACATTAAACCCCATGATGGCGACGACAACCATCCAAAAACTGCTCATCCCCATCGAATAAACCAAACCTGGTCCACCTACGAATCCAAAGCCACTTAGGGTTGTTGAGAAAACTGCAAACGCAGAGACCCAAACGCCAAGAGACTTGCCTGCCATAAAAAAATCATGTGTCGATTTCGTACGGCGTAGCGCCCATATCCCCACTCCAATGCAGAGAAGCATGTAGACGATGACACAGATGAAAATGATCAGATTCCGGTTTGCCTCCATTAATCTTTCTTTTGATCCTGAAGGAATGACTTGAAGTCGGCCACTTCCTTATCAGAGATGACGCTACTCTCGAACTCTTTGATAAACCCAAACATGATGATTAACGGTACGAACCACACTCCGAAGATCATCCAGGCAGTAGGGATAGGCATCCCCCCGAAGAAGGCTCCACCGTCCTCACTGACATATGACCAGTGACTGAAGACCATGGCAGAATAGACCGAGACATATGCCATGATTCCGATCCAGATATATCGACCCAGCTTGGTTGGTTTTTCTTGCTTCCTACTTCCATGACTGATGAGGAATCCCATCAGCCCGATGATCGCCAGGCCAAAGAAGTAACCTAACCACTTGGTGGTCTCTTGTTGATCGATATTTGCCTTCGAAATGAGGATTCCCTTTATCTCAGGATGTGGGAACCCTGTGGCATACTGGACAGGAGGAACAATTGCCAATCCTACTATAATGCATAGCAGGGCGATTAGGCACAACAAGACGCCATGGATTGCTTTCATACGACTTTGTCAGAGAGTAGTAAGGTAACAATGGTCCTGGAGTCCACTCTTTTTTTATTCGGGACTATCCTATGATGGGTGGAAATAGGATAGCCATATGTCCTATATAGGTGATTCATGAGCAAGTATTTGCACCGAACTTATCCTAATAGCACTCGTTTTTACGCCAATATCCGTGATCTCCGTGAACGGGGTAAACGCATTATGCTCTGCCAAAGATCCTTCACATTTATATTTTGCTCCGCTGGGAAGCCACTTCAAAAACACCGTATGAAAAAAACGCTGCTACTTCTCACAGTCCTCACATTATGCAGTACATATAGTGCCTCCGCTCAGGAGATCGACGAAGGTCAACTCGGTGCATGGTACATGTATTTCGTCAATAAGAAATTCAACAACAGCAAGTTTGGGATACAAGGTGATTATCAGTTTAGGTACTGGAATGCGGGTAGTGATCTCGAACAAATTTTACTTCGGACCGGAGCAACCTATAAAGCAGATGATCATCTGCTCCTAACACTTGGATATGCCAGTATAACGAGTGGCACATTTGGCGAAAGCACAAATACATCACACGAGAACAGGGTCTACCAAGAGGCTCTTCTATCACAACGAGTAGGAGGTCGGTTTCTACTGACTCACCGATTTCGATATGAACAGCGATGGGTGGCAAATCAGGACACAAGAACTCGATTCAGGTATAATCTCTTCCTCAATGTTCCTTTTAATAAAGAGTCTCTTGAACGAGGAGCGGTATACCTGGCCTTGTACAACGAAATCTTCATCAATGGACAGAGAGATATCGGCGATGATCGGCAAGTGGAAGTCTTTGACAGAAATCGAACCTATGTCGGTCTCGGATACAGCCTTGCAGCCAACTTAAGAGTGCAGGGAGGATGGATGAAACAAACCACCGATAACTGGAGCAAGGGTCAAGCACAGATTAGTCTCCACCATAGTCTCTAACCAAATTCCTCTATATCTGGGAATGAGTTATTCCAGCAACTCGAGTAAATCAGTTAGTCTATTGGCCTCAGTCGCTGGCTTGTCACGACGCCACCGTTTGATCCTGGGGAATCGCAAGGCGATACCAGATTTGTGTCGACTTGATTTGTTGATTCCTTCGAATGCAAGCTCAAAGACCAGTTCGGGATTTACAGATCGGACCGGGCCAAACCTCTCAATAGTATTCTTGTTGACCCAACGAGTTACCTCTCCAAACTCCTTATCTGTTAAGCCTGAGTAGGCTTTTGTAAATGGCACAAGTGTCTCGTCATCCTTCCAGACAGCGAAGGTGAAATCTGTGAACAAATTTGATCTGCGTCCGTGTCCCCGCTGTGCATAGAGCATTACAGCATCCACTGTATATGGGTCGACTTTCCACTTCCACCACTCACCACGACGGCGACCACTCTTGTAAGTACCGGATTTGGCTTTTAGCATAAACCCTTCTGCCTTCATAGCCCGAGATTGTTCTCGAAGTTTGGTTAGCTCGGCCCAGGACTCATATGACGCAATAGGAGATAAGTGAAGGAGATCTGGGGCATGTTTTTGGATCTCACTAATGACCGAATTGAGGACTTCTCGGCGACGTTCCATCGAGTGTTCACGCAGATCGACACCATCATATTCGAGTAGATCATAGGCATAGATGGCTACAGGGTAGTCCTTTAGTATCTTTTTACCGACGGTCTTGCGCCCAATGCGCTTCTGGAGATCTCCAAAAGGCTGGATGGCACCGTCTTTCCAGACCAGTAATTCTCCGTCTATGACAAAATCTGGTGTGTCGATCTCCTGCAGCGAATGGAACTCTGGATACTTATCGGTCACTAACTCTTCGCCTCGAGACCAGAGGAACAATTCGTTGTTGCGGCGGATGAGTTGAGAGCGAATTCCATCCCACTTCCACTCCGCTTGCCACGCTCTCGGGTCACCAAGAGTGGCAATGTCTTCTTCGAGAGCATAGGCCAGATAAAAAGGATAGGGCTTGCTGTGATCGGTACTCCAGTCCGTATCCACGAGCAGATCATGGTAGGTAGTTGTCGTTGGGGACCAGTCCCCCATAAGGCGGTGAGCGACCTTGTTTTCGTCCTCGTTAATCACACGACTGATGGCCTTTGTGATCATCTTCTGTGAGACACCGATGCGGAAACCACCTGTGATCAATTTATTGAATAAAAATCGCTCGTCTTTATTGAGACCTGCCCAGGCGTCCAAGACGAAGGACCTCTTATCTGCTTCGTCACGATCCTTTTGGCCCATGATTTGACCGATCCATTCTGAAAGGGAGTACTCCAGCTGTTGTGAAGGGTCGGGTAGGATCAAGCTGATTGTTTCTGCCAGATCCCCAACGACATGATAACTCTCTTCGAATAACCAGGTAGATAAACCTGCGGCCTCGGCCGCCCAGGCACGTAGCAGATTAGTCTTAATAGTTCTTTTCGGCCGCCGATGGGTGAACAGGGCGATGGCCCATAGACGATCCTCCTCAGGGGCATTCTGGAGATAGTCGACCAATGCTCCCAATTTTACATTGGTTTTGGTACTCGCATCTATCTCTTTGTACAGCTGGGTGAATCGTTTCATGCTCTCGTTATTAATGTGGGTCCTCGCAGATAAGTTGTCTCGGTAAACCAGGCCTTGGAGGTCTGATATGATGGATATTTGGCATATGATCCAATCGGAGCAACATGAATAAGGCCAACTTCGACCAATACTATCAGGCTCTCAATCCAGAACAGCGACAAGCCGTAGATCGAACAGAGGGACCTGTCATGGTTGTTGCTGGCCCGGGTACCGGAAAGACGCAGATCTTGGCAGTCCGCATCGCCAAGATTCTACTCGAGACAGACACTCAAGCTCACAACATCTTATGTCTTACCTACACTGATGCTGGTACGATAGCCATGCGGCAGCGATTGGTTCAGATCATCGGACCAGATGCACATCGTGTGAATATCTACACGTTTCACGCGCTTTGTAATCAGGTCATTCAGGATAATCTCGGCCACTTCAGCAGCTTCAGGGCGATGGAGCCCATCACCGATCTGGAGCGCGCAGAACTGTATAAATCCTTTATGCGTGATCTCCCATCCGATCATCTGCTGAAGACGCTGAAGACAGATCCACAGTATCAGATCCGAAGACTTCAGAATCTTTTCAGTCTGATGAAGAAGGAAAGCTACACGCTATCAGAGATCAACCAAGCGATAAGTGAACATCTGGATGAACGTCGCAACAGTCCAGAGCTTCTCTACAAACGAGCGGGCAAGGGATTCAAGAAGGGCGACTTCAAACAAAAGGAGTTCGATAAGATCGTCAATAAAATGGAGCAGCTTCGCGCTGGTGCTGAGCTATTCGAGAGCTTTCAGCAGAAAATGACAGATGCAGGTCGCTATGACTATGACGACATGCTACTCCTCGTCGCAAAGGCTCTGGAGGACGATGAAGATCTACTTGCGGATTATCAAGAGCGGTTTCAGTATTTCTTGATCGATGAGTTTCAGGACACGAATGGCACACAGAAAAAGATCGTTGATCTCTTGGTCAGTTTTTGGATAGACGAACCAAACGTATTTGTGGTTGGAGATGACGACCAGGCGATATACAAGTTTCAGGGAGCGAACCTGGGGAACATCGAAGACTTTCGACGGCAGTACAATCCTCACATTGTCGTACTCACTAAGAACTATCGCTCGTCCCAGCACATCTTAGATGCCTCCCGTACCCTTATCGAATACAATAAAGAGCGACTCGCAGCACAGCCGGACTTTCCCATTGCCAAAACGCTTGAGGCGAAGGGACGCTATAAGTCTGACGACCAGAAGGTGTTGATCAAGTCTTATGCGAATACTACACAAGAACAATCGTCCATTGTCGAAGAGATCGTAGCTGCTCATGCGAGAGGGGATCAACTCAGTGAGATCGCCGTGCTCTATCATCAGCACAAACAGGTCGAAAAGCTGACCGAAGTGTTGGCGTCAAAGGGAGTACCACTATTCATCAGACGCAAGGTGAATATTCTCGAGATTCCACTGGTTAAGAATCTAATCTCGATTATGACCTATATCTCAGACACCTATGAGGTGAAGGGATATACGGATCGAGCACTATTTGAACTCATGCACTACCCGTATTTCGGACTCGAGGCGAGCGACATTACTCGTATAGTCTGGGCACGTAGATCTCAAGAGGATACGGATCAGCACCATGCGCCGCTATCGACATTGATCAGATCACAAGAATTACTCGAACAGGCTGGGGTATCCCAACCACGATCCGTTCTTCGATTAGCAAACTGTCTGGATGATCTCGTTGGGATGGTATCAAGTACAACACTGCAGGTGTTTTTTCAGGAGTTGATTAATCGGTTAGGGATATTGGACTATATCCTCACCCAAGCTGAGCGTTCGTGGCCTCTACAGGTGGTAAGTACGCTTTTTGACTTTATCAAAGACGAGACGACCAAAAAACCCGATCTGACCCTGAACAGCTTCCTCACCATGGTCGAACTGATGAAGACGAATGCCATATCGCTTCCTGTTCACAAGGTCTCAGGAGCAGCGGATGGTGTGCAGTTCATCACTTCCCATTCATCTAAGGGACTCGAGTTTAAAAAGGTCTATGCGATCGGAGTGAATAAGAACCAGTGGGAAGGTAGGCGTAAGAATTCGCGCAGTTTCACCTACCCTCCAGGTATCAACGGCGATGTTGATAGCAATGAGGAGGACGAGCGACGTCTATTGTTTGTCACCATGACTCGGGCAGAACAAGAGTTGGTGATCTCATATGGCAATGCTAATGAGAAGGACAAGAAGATCGAGCCAAGTGCTTTTATCACTGAGTTCAAGGATCATCCATCAGTCCAGGTTGATGTAGTGGAGTCGGAAGAAAACAGAGCGACAGATTTTCAAATGCATTGGCTCAAAACAAGAACTCCAGAGCCAGTCCACATTGAGAGAGAACTGGTGGATCGTCGACTCCAGGGATTTCAACTTAGCGTCACTGCGCTTAACAAATACCTAAAATGTCCGATCACCTTTTATTACGAAAACATCCTCAAGGTGCCCACCGCCAGAACCAAGTTCATGGGTTACGGGCGTGCCGTCCACAAAGCACTGGAAGATATTTTCAGCGATGTGAACGGTGGCAAGGCACTGTCACAGGAACAACTACTCAGTTACTTTGACATGGGGATGAAGGGTCATCGAGCCCACTTCACTCAAGATGAATATCAAGACATGACCGAATATGGTCATCAGCAGTTAGGCAGATATTTTGATCATCGATTACAGGGGCCATTTGATGCGAAGCAGTACGCCTTAGAGGCCACGATCTCAGGTGTTGAAGTTGCTGGTATTCCGATCAAAGGGGTCCTGGATCACGTAGCGATACACGATGGATATGTCGAGGTAACAGACTTTAAAACAGCAAATCCAACTAACCAAAAGACAAAGAAAAATCTCAAATCCGGAGGAGAGTACTGGCGCCAAATGGTTTTCTATCAGATGCTCTGTGATGCGGATCGGTCTCGGGGATGGCACATGACAAGAGGGTACATGGATTTTGTAGAATGGGACAAGACTGGAGAAGAGTTCATATCTGTCCCATTTGTAATCTCACCACACGACATCGCGACAGTCACCGATGAGATGACCACGGCTTGGGCGGCTATCCACAACTACGAATTTGAACAAGGCTGCGATGACGAGAACTGTAGATGGTGCAATTTCATGAAGCTGATCAGAAAGTAGCCTTCCTATCTTAGACGAATGACTCAACAGCAGATTAAAAAAGTAGCACTCATTGCTCATGATGGGAAGAAGGTCGAGATGGTGTCCTTCATCCTACAGAATGAGGTCAGGGTCAAGAAACTCGACCTGTTTGCGACGGGTACGACTGGCAAACATATCAAGGAAGCTGGATTCGCGGTAACACCACTACTCTCTGGTCCGATGGGAGGAGATGCACAGATTGCTACTATGGTCGCTAATGGGGAGATAGACATGGTCATCTTCTTTAGGGATCCACTCGACAAGCATCCACATGAGCCAGACGTGCAGATGCTCATGCGTCTGTGTGATGTTCATAATGTCCCACTGACTACGAATCCAGCCGGTGCAGCTCTCTTCCTAAGGGCAGCATCTATCGATTGAGTTCTGTCGTTATCATCAGCATAGGGTATGACAACAGAGGATTTTAAAGCGATGGCAGATAGTATCCCTAAGCAACCAGGGGTCTATCGATTCATAGATAAGGAGGAGACCATCATATATGTCGGTAAGGCGAAGGTTCTTCGAAATCGTACATCCTCTTACTTTGGAAGCAAGAAGAACATAGCTTACAAGACCAGAACGATGGTCAAAAATGCCGCGCGCCTCGAGTATACTGTGGTAGAGTCTGAAGCTGACGCCCTCCTTCTCGAAAACACGCTGATTAAGCGGTTTCAGCCGCGGTACAATGTCATGCTCAAGGATGCCAAGTCCTATACCTATCTCTGTATCAAGAATGAACGCTTTCCTCGGGTGTTCTTCACTCGCAAAGTCTATAAGGATGGGTCTAAGTACTATGGCCCCTACACTTCAAAGTGGAAGATGAACCAGATTTTCGAGATCATCAAAAACATCCTTCCGCTCCGCACCTGTAAGCTTAATCTCACAGAGCAAAACATCAACGCAGGCAAGTTTAAGGTCTGTCTCGAGTATCACATGAAGAACTGTGAAGGCCCTTGCGTCAATCTCGAAACGGAACAGGCCTACAATGAGAAAATCGCCCAAGTGCGCAACATCCTCAATGGTAACTTCAAACCAGTCAAGGACTTCATTAAAGAAGAGATGGCCAGGTATGCCGAGGAACTAAAGTTCGAAGAGGCAGCCGCGATGAAGGAAAAACTTGGCTTGTTCGAGGAGTATCAAGCAAAGTCGACAGTGGTAAGCCAGACCATCCGTGATGTAGATGTCTTCACGATCGATACCGACGAAGACAGTGCCTATGTCAACTATCTCAAGGTGGTTAACGGGGCGCTGATCAATACGGATACACGCGAACTACAGAAGAACTTGGACTCAGAGGTAGAGGACTTGCTGGCATATGCGATTCCGATCATCCGCGAAAAATTCAACAGTATCGCACCAGAGATCATCCTTGAGGAGGATATCCTTATCCCAGATCCAGAGATTACGGTCATCGTCCCTCAACGTGGAGATAAAAGAAAGCTTCTCGAACTATCACGAAAGAATCTCAAATACTACATGCTCCAGAAGCGGAAGGATGAGATGAACAAAGTGCGAAAGCAAACCCCGGCAGAGCGTATCCTCCGGACTTTACAGGAGGATCTGAACATGTCCGAGCTACCGATGCATATCGAGTGCTTTGATAATTCTAATCTGCAGGGATCTAACCCAACAGCATCGTGTGTCGTATTCAAGAATGCGAAACCATCGAAGAAGGACTATCGTCACTTTAATGTGAAAACGGTCGTAGGTCCAGATGACTTTGCCTCGATGACAGAGATCGTTGGACGTCGATACAAGCGACTCCTCGACCAGAAGGAGAGTCTACCACAGTTAGTAATCATTGATGGAGGTAAGGGACAATTGCGCTCGGCCATGAAGAGTATCCATGAGCTTGGCCTCACGGATCAGATGACAGTAGTGGGTATCGCTAAGCGGTTAGAAGAGATCTACTTTCCTGGCGATCCAGTTCCGCTATACATCAACAAGAAGTCCGAGTCGCTAAAACTCATCCAACAAGCACGGAACGAGGCTCACCGATTTGCCATAACCTTCCATCGGAATAAGCGCTCGCAGGCCTTTTTGAATTCGTCGCTGGAGGATATCGATGGGATTGGGAAGAAGAGTGCACAGAGCTTGCTGAAGGAGTTTGGCTCGATCAAACGTGTACGAGAGGCCAGTGTCGAGGATCTGGCAGCTGTAGTCGGAAACATCCGAGCACAATTGGTTTTTGACGAGCTCCGTAAGTCGGATCTAAAGTGATTCGGATGGTAGAGTAGTAACCGTTTGGGAACTCAGCGATTAACTATGACATTTGGAGGGTGAGCTGCGGTGGCGGTTCGTATCGAACATTAGGAGAAGTGAGACCGAAGAAATCGTACGGGCAAAATTTTTTGATTAACGAATCTGTCTCACAGCGAATCGTCGATACATTTTTAGACCAGACCCCTCTTCTGAACATACTGGAGGTCGGACCTGGCAAAGGTGCATTGACGAAGTACCTCGTCCGAAGAAGAGATATCAACTACAAGGCTGTGGAGCTGGACTGGGATATGATCCATTACCTCCAGCAACAGTTTGGGTTTGATGAATCTCAGTTGATTCAACGAGATTTTTTAAAACTGCCTTTGGAGCAGACCTTTGATAAAGACTCCTTTTCGGTCCTTGGGAATTTCCCATATAATATTTCGTCACAGATACTTTTTCGCATTGAGAAGTATAAGGATAAGGTTCCATTCGTCGTAGGGATGTTTCAGAAGGAGGTGGCCCAACGTCTTGCCAGCGGTCCGGGGACAAAAGAGTATGGGGTGATCAGCGTCCTGCTTCAAGCCACCTATGATATCAAGATCCTCTTTCATGTGAGTCCCGGGTCGTTTTTTCCAGTTCCGAGAGTAACGTCATCCATCATCAGCCTGAGGCGCAAGGATGATTATGAACTCCCGTGTGATCCAAAGATGTTTAGAGCTATCGTCAAGGGGGCTTTTCATCAGCGACGTAAGATGCTGCGCAACACTTTAAAACCCTGGATCAAGGACGAATCAATCTTCCAACTCGATGTCATGACACAGCGCCCCGAGCAGCTCGGATTAGCTGAATATTATGAACTAACTAACATCATCACGAATCAAGAATCATGAGTTTAGAAAATACGTTAATGGCCGACCTCAAGGAAGCGATGAAAAGCAAAGATCAAGCATCGCTTAGGGGAATTAGAGCTATAAAGGCAGCGATACTTCTTGCAAAGACCGATGGATCAGGCAAAGAGCTTGATAGTGCTGGCGAGATCAAACTTCTCCAGAAGCTTGTCAAACAACGACAAGAATCGCTCGACATCTATGAGAAACAAGGTCGGGAGGACCTCGCCTCTGTCGAAAAAGAAGAAATAGCCGTAATCCAGAAGTACTTACCTGCTCAAATGAGCGACGATGAAATCAAAGCTATCGTGCAGGAAGTCATGACTAAAACAGGTGCTTCAGGGATGAAGGATATGGGAAAGGTAATGGGGGCTGCGAGCGCTAAGCTGGCTGGACGCGCAGATGGCAAGACCCTCGCCGCGATCGTGAAGGAACTACTGGCATAGGTAGGACTATACCCAGGCATAGTGGAAATGCTCAGGTATGCGCGACTTTTGCGAAAAACAAGTCGCCATGATGAATTTGTATCACCTCGCACTATTCATCTTGTCCTTTGCCACAAGCACTTTTGCCCAGTACTCCATCGAATGGACAGGCGCTAAAAATCAACTTTGGAATGAAGCTGGTAATTGGGACGAGGGAAGAGTGCCTAATGCCGATGACTATGTCGTTATCCGCACAGGTGACACCGTCGTGGTAAAAGCCACCCCTCCAGAGATCAATCGTATCGACATACTTAGTTCTTCTCGGCTGGAGATCTTTCAAGATGTAGAATTCGTCGTAAGTCAGAGTGAAGGCGATGAGGGCGTAAGAATCAGCTTAGGAGGGTCGCTGCACAATGATGGCGTACTTCGAGTCATCGAGATGACTGGTACTGCGATCAGTGTAGGATCCGCTGGTGCTCTGGACAATCATGGAGAGATCTACATCGCGGATATAGTGGGAAGGGGGATCAACACGGAGGAGGGTCTGACAAATCACGACGCCTTGATATTTATCAAAGACCTTCAAGGTCGAGGTATCAACACACTTGACACTTTGATCAACCATGGTGAGATAAGGATCGAGGATCTATCCGAAAATCCAGATCCGAGTGTCATCGCCGAAGCTGGTATATTCCTCAGTGGTTTTTTTGAAAATGAAGGCCGCATTGAGATCTCTGATGTGCAGGATGGCGTACCTGCCATAGACAACAGATCAACCATCCAAAACCTTGGAGAAATCAGAATCGCCAGATCCGCCTCTGGCCTTCGAAGTATTGGCAACATTCTTAATACCGATCTCATCCTGCTCTCCAAGTCGACGCTTTCCAGTAGTGGCCACGTGCACAATACTACAGATGCCAGACTCTCCTTGACTAACTCTTTTAGTGGTATCAATAACACAGGGTCAATCGTTAATGATGGGACGATTTCGATAGACAGCAGCACCAATAGTGCACTGACCAGTAGTGGCCTGATCATCAACAATGACAGCATCTACTTCTCTCGAATCAATAGTACAGCAGTGTTCAATCGTGATACGATCATCAATAGCCCGGGAGCGACCATCGAAATCAGTAAAACACGGGTTAACGCAATCACCAATACTTCTGAGGGGGCATATATCGTAAATCGGGGGAACCTAAGCATAGAAGACTGTGGAAATGTAGCTGTATCTAACAATACTCGTATCGATAATGCAGGCAGCATCCAAATCCAGAGAGTTAGTGCAACCGCTCTGAGTAATGTAAGGGACTTTGTCACCTTTGCCGGTTCTACCCTGAATATCAAGGATTCAGAACGAGGTATCACCAATAATGGAGGATTTGTTCATGGAGGTAGTGCTTTGATAGAAGATTGTAGCATTCAGGGCCTGAGCAATGGAGGTACTTTCATCATCAATGGTCCGGGTCAGAATGCAGGCGTTCCATTGGCTAATTTCCTCATCAGAAATGTCCAAGGCACTATACCCTTTCAAAGCTTTGGCGACGGTACAATAGAAGTGTGGGGCGACTTCTCCGTGGAATAATAATGTATTGTCAACAGTCAATAAAGAGCGCGGCAACGAAATAAAAGTGTGTAGACTGTACTGTTGTTGGACATAATGCTGACTGAGTATGCAACCATATGAAAGTTGAGGTGTCCTTAGCGGGGTCAGAGGAGGCAACTAATTATTTAGTCTACAAAACTAACTGGTTAGTAGATTTGCCTCACGGTTGTCTATCATTGCATTGACTTTCGCATCCAACTGAAAAATACTTCTCATGCGCTCAGTACTTGCTGCATCGTTCTTCCTCCTCGTTACCGTATTGCTCGGTCAAGATACTTTGGTCTTTCGTTCGTATACGACTACCCATGCCACCGAAGAGATCCAAATCGATGGTGTTTTAGACGAGGCTATGTGGGATGTATTGCCGTGGGGAGATGACTTTACCGTGCGCCAACCGAATAATGGTGATAAGCCAAAGAACCAGACCAAGTTCAAGATCACCTACGATGATAATTACCTGTATCTCGGTGTTTATTGTTTGATAGAAGATATCTCCAAGCTCGAAAGTCGACTCGCAAGACGCGATAATTTCCCAGGCGATTGGATCGAGATTAATATCGACAGCTATAACGACAACATAACGGCGTACTCCTTTACACTCAGTTTATCGGGAGTGAAGGGAGATGAGTTCGTTTCTAACAATGGACAGAACTGGGATTCAAACTGGAATCCAATATGGTATGGAGCGACCCAGGAACAAGAGGATGGGTGGACAGCAGAGATGAAAATTCCCTTTAGCCAACTACGGTTTGGCGATCAGGACGTCTATGAATGGGGGTTTAACATCAACAGACGAGATTTTGCCGAAGATGAAATGAGTTCCTGGCAGTTTTGGCCAGTTAATGTGACAGGCTTTGTCTCGAACTTCGGGACACTATATGGTATCGAAAATATCAAGCCGAAGAAACAACTGGAAATCCAACCATATGTCACCACTTCCATCTCCACGGAGCCAAGTGAAGCAGGGAACCCCTTTCGGAGCGGTTCAAACTCACGTCTCGGAGTCGGACTCGACGGGAAAGTAGGAGTGACGAACGACCTGACGCTCGACTTCACGATCAACCCAGACTTCGGACAGGTGGAAGCGGACCCTTCTGCCATCAATATTGACGGCTTTCAGATCTTCTTTAATGAGCAAAGACCATTTTTTATCGAGAATGCCAACCTCTTCTCTCGAGGTATATCTCAGTTTGAGGCGGGCGGTTCATTCTGGAATGACAATTTGTTCTACAGTCGTCGGATTGGCGCAAGTCCTCGGGGCAGTGTAGAGGTACCAGATGGGAGCTTCGTTGAGAGACCCACATTTACATCTATCATAGGTGCGGCCAAATTCAGCGGAAAAACCAAAAAAGGCTTGTCAATAGGTGTATTAGAAAGTATCACGGCCGAGGAACGTGTTAAGATTAGTACTGACGGAGTCGAGACTTCCGCTATAGCTGAGCCACTGACAAACTACTTCGTCGGTACGCTTACCCAGGACTTCAAGGGTGCGGAGTCACAGATAGGTCTCACGCTCACGGCGGTCAACCGAGACTTAGAGGGTACTGGCCTTGAGGACCAGTTTCATAAGACGGCGTACACGGGCGGGGTCAATTTTCTGCATACCTGGAAAGACCGCGAATGGAACTTGAAGGGGAATGTCATTTTCAGCAACCTTACAGGCACAACAGAGCGCATTACAGCGACTCAAGAATCCTTTGAGCACTTCTTTCAGCGTCCTGATGCAGATCACTTATCCGTCGATACTACAGCAACCTCTTTAGGAGGTCATGGTGGTGCCCTATCGTTAGCGAATTATGGCGGCGAAGACAACCTAAGTTTTGAGCATGGCATCACTTGGAGATCTCCTGGGCTGGAGTTGAATGACATCGGATTCATGAATACTGCCGATCAGATTAACTATGTCGCATGGATGGGTTACCAAGTGCCAAAGCCATTTGGCATATTTCGCCGCTACCGAGTGAATTACAATCATTACTTCCGGTGGACGTATGGTGGAGAGCACCTCTATTCGGCTTTCAATTTTAATACACATGCCGGATTCACTAATTATTGGGGAGCAGGCGGAGGACTCACATGGGAGGCTAAGGATATCAGCACACAAGCACTCTTCGGAGGTCCTCGGCTACGACAAAATCAAGGACTATCCCCGTGGTTTTATGTAGAAAGTGATAGCCGTAAGAAGGTTGTCTATGGATTCAACGTTAGAGGTTTCCGATCTATAGGGTTGGACGCGGGAGCACTTAGCTTTAACTCAGTGGGCCTCTTCCTGTCATACCAACCGACTGATGCCATGAGTCTATCCTTCAGGCCACGATATTCACATCAGGATCGTGCGGTCCAGAACGTGAGCTATGAGCAGATGGAAGGCAAAGACAGATATGTCACAGGTAGGATAGACCAACGTACGCTGAGCATGAGCATGCGACTGAACTACAGCCTCGGACCGAATATGACAGTCGAGTACTGGGGGCAACCATTCATCTCACGAGGGAATTACACCGAGTACAAGTACATCACGGATCCACTTGCCGCGGGATATCAAGATCGATTTCACTTGTATGATGACAGCGAGATCACTTCTACCGAAGATGGCTCTGTCTGGATGATCGACGAAAACAGTGATGGAGTAGTGGACTACGAATTTTCAGATCCAGATTTTAACTTCTTGCAGTTCCGGTCGAATTTGGTTTTTCGTTGGGAGTACAAACCTAATAGTGAGTTTTTCTTGGTCTGGACGCAGGGAACAACGAATAGTGGAGATCCAGATAAGGGTCTGTTTAATTCGCTATCGGAGGATCTTTTTGGCCAAGATGCGCGCAATACTTTCCTCATGAAATTGACCTATCGGTTCTATTAATTGACCAGAACGGTTCTGAACGGAAAGAGGATTCTCTCTCAGAAAGGAGAAGGGTTTGAGATTATACCCCTCAACTTGGGCTTGGTCCCTTCGGCTTTCTGGGTACGCTTGACTTCATCGGACAACGGGTCCAGGACGGGTCGAATCACCTCGAAGTCTTCGTGACCGCGACGGACACATTTCACTTCCCAGTCAAATGTAAAGTTACCATTGCCATCCTTTAGCTCCTTCACATAGAAGCCATCAGAAGTCTTAGAGATTACGGCGAGCCCATAGGTCTCCGCGCTATGGGGTGTGACTTGTACAGTCATGGACGAAGGATTGGCCATTAGTCTGTAGGCTTCACCAAAGGGGACAAAGGTCTCTCCTGACGATAGTTGAGCCGTGCCGCGATCATATGCCCCGACCTCAGGACCTTCGACACTGGCGAACCAGATTTCCTTTTCGTCATCATCAGGATGTTGGACCTTGAAGTTCTTGACATCAGCGAATAGCACACCTTGTGCTGTACCTCCATTACTCTGGATATACATCCCAGCCAATGCTCGATTGCTCGATTCTCCATAGATATAGACAGCTCCTCGATTTAGCGTTCCAGCACTACCGGCATAGACATTGAGTCTTCCTGAGCCATTATAAAGACGAAGGCGACCATCTGTCGTTCCGTCAATTGCATATGTTGGCCATGAGCCGCCGTTTACACCGTTTATACCATTCTGATCGATGTTTACTCGATTTACTGTCGAACCACCTTGGTTTTTCGTCAGTCGAAGATTGTTCTTGGTAAACACACAATTCTCATTGCCATCGTACAGCTCCATGAAGCGACTTGTCAGTATAGAACCTTCGGTGTAGGTTGAGTCAAGCCAAAAGTTAATCCCTCCGGAATAGGTACGCATAGATGCATGGATGCTATTCGGGTACTTGTAGAGGCCGAAGCCAGCATGTTGTTCCCAAGACATCTGAGAGTACGATACGTTGATACTCATGGTCAGGAGGCACATGATGATGATATAGCGCATGACAATCGAGTTTTGTAAACCAGCTCAAAACTATCTGCAAGTCGTGGCTCCTGAAATACCAGTAAACGGTGATTTCGAGGATCTATACCGCTGCTTTTATCTTCTTCTTTAGGGCAAAGACCTCGTCGCGGTACTGTGCCGCTGAGATGAAGTCAAGGTCTTTAGCTGCTCGCTTCATCTTGTCCTCGGTCGCGGCAATAAGCTTAGTAAGCTGGTCTTTTGTCATGTATTCTGTCACAGGGTCCGCTGCCATTAGTGTTTCTCGCTCTTGTTCTACGTACGGTCGCGGTTTCTTACCACGGATATCGAGGATGGACTTCTGAGCCAGGATCTCTTCTTTGGTTTTCTTGATGGTAGATGGTGTGATGCCATGCTTTTCATTGTATGCGATCTGTACTGATCTTCGACGATTGGTCTCATCGATGGTCTCTTGCATACTCTCTGTGATGGAGTCTGCATAGAAGATTACCACACCGTTTTGGTTACGAGCGGCACGACCAGCTGTCTGGGTGAGTGACCGCGTGTTGCGCAGGAAGCCTTCCTTGTCCGCATCTAAGATGGCTACCAGACTAACTTCAGGCATATCCAGCCCTTCGCGAAGTAGGTTGACTCCGACTAATACATCGAACCCTCCTAATCTCAGGTCCCGTATAATTTCGACTCGATCGAGGGTGTCTACCTCAGAGTGGATGTATCGGACCTTGACGTTGAGCTTGGTGAGGTACTTGGTCAATTCCTCTGCCATGCGTTTGGTCAGTGTAGTGACCAGTACACGTTCGTCGCGTTCGATGCGGAGCTGGATTTCTTCGAGGAGATCATCGATTTGATTCATGCTGGGACGAACTTCGATCGGAGGATCAAGGAGACCTGTCGGCCGAATCAGTTGTTCGACTACGAGACCTTCTGTCTTTTCTAATTCGTACTCACCAGGGGTAGCGCTGACATAGATGATTTGATTCACCAGTCCTTCGAACTCTTCAAAGTTAAGTGGGCGGTTATCAAGGGCGGAAGGGAGCCGAAAGCCGAAGTTGACCAAGCTGATCTTACGCGCTCGGTCTCCACCCCACATACCGCGTACCTGTGGGATCGTGACGTGGCTCTCATCGATGACCATCAGATAATCATCTGGGAAGTAATCCAGTAAACAGAACGGGCGTGTACCCGGCTTTCTTCCATCAAAAAATCGCGAGTAATTCTCCACTCCGTTGCAATAGCCCAACTCGCGCATCATCTCCACATCGAAGTTCACTCGCTCTTTGATCCGTTTCGCTTCGATGAATCTGCCTTCTTGTTCAAAGAACTTCTCGTGCTCGTCCAGTTCTTTCTCAATCTGACGAAGGATCATGTTGAGTCGATCACGAGGGGCGACATAGAGGTTAGCAGGAAAAATTGCTGCTTCATCCAGACTGATGATCCGTTTGCCTGTTGACAATTCGATCTTCTCGATTTCTTCGATCTCGTCTCCGAAGAATACCACTCTAAACCCATAGTCGACATATGGCAGATGGATATCCACTGAGTCACCACGTACTCGAAACGTACCGCGCTTAAAGTCTTTCTCAGAACGAGAGTAGAGACTCTCCACCAGGTTGTAGAGAAATCGGTTGCGTGAGAGGGTTTGCCCTTTTTGGATGCGGATGATGCCACCACTCAGGTCATCAGGATTTCCCATACCATAGATGCACGAGACTGAGGCGACGATGATGACATCTCTGCGACCAGACAACAGATTAGATGTCGCTCGAAGTCTAAGCTTGTCGACTTCTTCATTGATCGAAAGGTCCTTTTCGATATAGGTATCACTATGCGAGATGTATGCCTCTGGCTGATAGTAATCGTAGTAGGAGACGAAATACTCAACACAGTTATCTGGGAAGAACTCGGTTAGCTCAGCATAGAGTTGTGCCGTAAGAGTTTTGTTATGAGTCAGCACAAGGGTTGGACGCTGTGACTGTGCGATGACATTGGCCATCGTAAACGTCTTTCCTGATCCCGTAACACCCAGCAATACCTGCTGGCGCTCACCTTGATCGAGACCATCTACCAACTGCTTAATGGCGGATGGCTGGTCTCCTGTCGGAGTATACTTAGAGGTGAGGTTAAATTTCATGGCTTGTTCAAAAGTAGAAGGCCCTGATTTAACAGGAGATTATTGGTCTGTTTTTTGATTGAGGATGGAGCACATCTCATATTGTAAGTCCTCACGTTGTTAAGCACATCTCATATGCATCAGTTCACAGGTCGAGTCACCCTTCTTGCAGCTCTTATGTCCACCATGATCGTATTGATCAATCGGATTGTCCCCAAGCCTTCAGAAGCCGTCGAGAGCGATCATCTGCCACAGGTAGTACAGGCTCCTAACATCAACAAGCAATTTGACTGGGCTGGTGAGATCATGCCATACACTGCCGACGCTCGCGAACGACTTGATCGAGAGTTGGTGGCTCATTCATACTATCACTCACATATGGTGCAGTATCTGAAGTTGGCTAATCGATACTTTCCAATGATCGAGCAGGTGTTTTTAGAAAAGGGAATTCCAGATGACTTCAAGTATCTGGCCGTCGCCGAATCAGGACTGCGCAATGTGGTCTCCGCAGCGAGCGCTACAGGTCTGTGGCAGTTCATGAAGCCAGCAGCCAAAGAGCGTGGATTGGAGGTGAATGAAGAGGTAGATGAGCGATACCACATCGAGAAATCGACTCGGGCAGCAGCCGACTATCTACTCTACTTAAAGAAGAGGTTTGGCACATGGTCGGATGCAGCAGCAGCCTATAATATGGGTCCAACGAGATTCGCCCGCGAGATGAAAAATCAAAAGGCCGACTCGTTCTATGAAATGAATGTCAACCAAGAGACTATGCGATATCTCTTTCGCCTTATCGCATTGAAGGAGATCATGAGATCGCCAGAGCAGTTTGGATTCTATCTCCAGCCGGAAGAAAAATATCTTCCACTGAATGACTATTACGAAGTCTTGGTAGAGAAGTCAGTGGAAGACTGGGCTGTCTTTGCTGAGGAGCATGGCATCAGCTATCGTGAACTCAAGCGTTATAATCCTTGGTTGCGTGATGATCACTTGACGGTCATCAAAAACAAGTATCAGATCAAGATTCCTCGTTCGTAGTAAAAGCAGTATCCCACATGTCAAATGAGAGGCGAATATTGGATTTTAGTCAGTATGTCGATGCTGACCTTGACACGGTGACCGATATTCGCACTCAGCAAGTCTATCCTAAGTGACCCCATGAGTGAATTACATATCTACAATAGCCTCTCTCATCAAAAAGAGAAGTTTGTTCCCATCCATGAGGGCTTAGTCGGGCTTTATGTGTGTGGCCCCACGGTATATAGCGATGTGCATCTCGGTAATATTCGGACGTTCACCAGCTTCGATGTTATCTACCGATACTTGTTACACTTGGGATATAAGGTGCGCTACGTGCGTAATATTACCGATGTCGGACATCTCGTAGGAGATAGAGACCAAGGAGAGGATAAGATCGCTGAGCGCGCTAAGCTTGAGAAACTCGAACCCATGGAGGTGGTCCAGAAATACACCAATGGATTTCACGACATGATGCGTGTTTTCAATAATCGACCGCCAAGTATAGAACCTCGTGCTACTGGGCACATCATGGAGCAAGTTGAGATGATTCAGCAAATCATCGACAATGGCTACGGCTATGTGAAGAATGGCTCAGTTTATTTCGACGTCAAGAAGTTCTCGAAGAAAAATGATTGCTATGGAGACCTTTCTGGTCGCAAGGTGGAAGACTTGTTCGCAGAAACACGTGAGCTAAAAGGTCAAAAGGAAAAGAAGAACCCGGCTGATTTTGCCATTTGGATGAAGGCAGATGAGCGGCATCTAATGAGATGGAAGAGCAAGTGGAGTGTAGGGTTTCCGGGATGGCATTTAGAATGCTCAGCGATGAGTACAAAGTATCTCGGCAAACAGTTTGACATCCATGGAGGAGGCAACGATCTAAAATTTCCGCATCACGAGAACGAGGTAGCACAGAATGTTGCCGCATGTCGATGCGCACCTGCTAAGTATTGGCTTCATGCCAACATGCTGCTCATGAATGGCCGCAAAATGTCCAAGAGTGATGGTAATACGATAGCAGCCGCCGACTTATTCGCTGGTACAAGTAAACATGTGGATAAAGGCTATAGTCCGATGGTCGTGCGTTTTTTCATGTTACAAGCGCACTACAGATCTACGTTAGACTTGAGTAATGATGCTTTGGCAGCCGCAGAAAAGGGATACAAGCGTCTCATGGAAGCCAATAAGTATCTCCAACAGACCGAAGTGTCACTGGACCAGGGCAATGTTGAACTGGAGTCAAAGATCAAAGGCACCATAGACCAGGTGTATGCAGATATGGACGATGACTTCAACACCCCGCGAGCATTGGCACGCCTTTTTGAACTTGTCCCCATTGTGAATAGCCATCGAGACAACAAAGGCAACTTCAGACAGATTTCTACTAATGTCTGGCAATCATTGAAGAAGGAAATGTCGTCCGTCCTGTTTGATATACTGGGATTACGGGATGAAACCACCGCTGGTAACAACGGCAGTGATCGCTTAGATGGAGTAATGCAGTTAGTAATTGATCTACGCGCACAAGCCCGAGCGAACAAAGACTGGACAACAGCGGATAAAATCCGGGATTCGCTGAAGGAGCACCAGATCGTCATAAAGGATGGCAAAGAAGGAACTTCTTGGAGTCTCAATTAACCTACGAAGGACATGCACATGAATAGATGGACATATTTAGTAATCCTTTTGGGGGGCTTACTGGTCGGTTGCAAAAGTGATCCTACTCCCACAGTTACAACCCCACCGTCGAAGAAGAATGTCTCGATTCCTGCCTTTCAAGGAGATCAGGCCTATCAACATGTCCAGACACAACTGGACTTCGGATATCGAGTACCAGGAACAGCGCCGCATAAGGAGCAGATCGAATGGATGGCTGCTTCCATGGAGGAACTCGGTGCCAAGGTTATTCGACAGAATTTCAAAGCAGATTTTTTAGATCAGACTGATGTTGACTGCACTAATGTGATGGCTCAGTTTAATCCAGATCATCCACGACGTGTGCTTTTAGCAGCTCACTTCGATAGTCGTATGATCGCCGAGAAAGATGACGAGCGACAAGATGAGCCGATCCCAGGTGCTGACGATGGTGGAAGTGGTGTCGCAGTTCTCATGGAGATCGGTAGACTTATCGCGGAGCATCCGATCGACCTTGGAGTAGATCTGCTATTTCTGGATGCCGAAGACCAAGGAAGCCCAGGAGATGCAACAGGCCGAACTTGGGCATTGGGTTCTCAGCTGTGGTCTGCTAACCCTGTTCCAGCGGGATATCGAGCGATGTATGGTATTCTGCTGGATATGGTAGGATCCAAGAATGCCACTTTTGGTAAGGAAGACTACTCACGCGAATACGCACCCGAGCTTACAGATAAGATTTGGACCCTTGCCAAGCGGATGGGATACTCTGACCTCTTTCAGGATTTCAATGCGGGTAGTGTTATGGATGATCATTTTTACATCAACAGGTTGGCTCAGATACCGATGACAGATATCATCAATATCAGCCCCGAGAATCGTCGCAGTTTTGGATATTATCATCATACGCACGATGATGATATCGACATCATCGACCCTCGAACGCTACGAGTCGTGGGTCAGGTTGTCACGGCAGTGTTGTACAAAGAAAGTGGGGGTACGTTTTGATTGATGTAGATGCGCAAAGGGTCAGAATGAACTAACTTTACTCCCATAGACGTTATTAAATTAATGACAGGTTTAGTTCAATTTCTCAAAAGACAATTTTCAACTGGTTCGAACGTGATGAGTACCCAAACACGTGAGCTAATAGATAGTGGTCATGGACATGAATTGATCCGGAGATCGCATGAAGCTGTAGCAGGAAAGAGCTTCAAACTCAGTACTGGCGACGCGGAGTATACAGTAAGTAGAGTATCTGATCTGATTAACTCTTGAATCCATTTATTGGATCGTCCTTCGCATTAATTCTATTTTTTCTACCAGGGATAGTCTATCGTAAGACCTATTACTCGGGTGTCTTTAGCCGCCAATATGTTAAGGATGGTTATTCAGCAAAGGCATTTTCAATAGTTATACCAAGCGTGATTATTCATGCTGCTTTATGGTATTTCAGTGAAGGCAAATACTATTCAGTCTTTGATGAGATTATTGAAGGCACAGAGGTCAAACTTGATAAGCAACTCGGAGTAATCTTGGGGTATTCCTTTATGGTGACCTTTTTTGGTGCGCTTATAGGATTTTCCTCAAAGTGGTTAGTGCGTTATTTCAAACTCGATGTTTTAACTACCTGGTTGAGATACGAAAATGACTGGCATTATAAGTTTACTGGAGAAATTCTTG
>JBCBIX010000004.1:0-68325 GCA_038523965.1 Bacteroidota bacterium | reverse complement strand
GAATATCAGCGTACGATTTGAACGGTTTGATAAACCTCTGATATGCAGGCTCAGCATGTTGTGTATAGAGGTGGCGGATCTCTGTCTCCTCATAGTTACGTTCTTCTTGATCGCGTCTTAGCCTTCGTTCAAAGCAGGTCGGAAAGTCGACATTCATCATCACCTTCAGATCCATCATCTCGTATATCTCCCGGTAATAAAAGACAAAGAGCCCTTCTACGATAATCACAGGAGCCGGCTGAATGACTATATCCCGACTGGATTTGTTGTTAAAGGAGTACTCAAGTAGGTGTAGCGGTCTCCCTTGGATAAGATGATGGAGGTCATCGTGGTACTTTTTTCGAAAGAAGGAAAGAGGTAGATCCCAATTACTGTAACCTGCGACATCCGTGAATTGCTGATCCTGAGGTCGGTAGTAGTTATCCATAGCATGTAGACAGACCTGCTCTGGACTATAAGCCTCTTGGATGCGCCGCACCAGGGTAGACTTCCCACTTCCGCTCCTACCACCCACACCGATGATCAAGTGATCACTGCTCACCTTCGAGCTTTAAGAGATACTTGTTCTTCTTGCCGTTCTCAAGTAAAAGATAGCACCCGTGAATGAGCTGGTCACGATTTATGACTATCTCTGGGTCTTGGATTTTAGTCTTGTTGATTGATATCGCGTTGTTTTTGATTGCCCTGCGCGCCTCCCCTTTTGAGACACAGATGTCAGTCATCTCAGTCAATAGATCTAATACAGTTATCGATGAAGTCCATTGAGCTGCAGTAAATGCGTACGATGGGATCTCCTTTGAAATTGCTTCATACGAGGGAAGTCCAATGGAAAAGAGCTGCTCTGTAGAGGCCTTCTTTGTAAACAATAGTGTAGATACATCCTCCACAGCCATGTAAGCTTCTTGGCTATGTATTCTTATAGTCAGCTCTTTGGCCAACTCCCTTTTGACCATTCGCGGGTCATCAGATGCTTCGAGAGCCACTATCTCTTCTCGTGGTTTCATTGAGAAATACCTCAAGAATTTGGATAGATCTGCGTCATCTGCATTGATCCAGAATTGATAAAACTTATATGGTGAAGTCATCTCAGGATCGAGCCATATATTACCTTCTTCGGATTTGCCAAATTTTTTGCCGTCAGCCTTCGTCAGCAATGGCGTGGTGAGCGCATAAGCTTTTGAGTCTGTCACATTGCGTCTAATGAATTCGGTGCCGGATGTGATGTTGCCCCATTGATCTGAGCCTCCCATCTGAAAACGACAATCATACTGTCGATACAAACACAAGAAGTCATATGCCTGGAGTAGTTGATAACTGAACTCAGTGAAGGACAGTCCACTCTCCAGCCGATTTTTGACAGAGTCCTTGCTCATCATGTAGTTCACCGTGAGATTCTTTCCTACATCTCGTAAGAAATCCAGGACATTCATGTCCTTATAGAACTCATAATTGTTCAGCATAAGGGCTGAGTTGTCCCCGCCATCAAACAGAAGGAATTTCATGGCCTGCTCTCGCTGAAAGGTCAGGTTACGATCTAACTCCTCAGCGGTCTTTAACTGTCGCTCCTTGTCCTTCCCAGATGGATCCCCGATACGCCCTGTCGCACCACCCAATAGAAAAATGGGACGATGTCCACTCTTCTGCCACAGTGACAGAATCATAAGCTGAACATAGTTGCCGATGGTTAGTGACGGTGCCGTCGGATCAAAACCGATGTATCCTGTTGTCATCCCGGAGGCAAGTGCCTCCTCTGCGCCCGGAGTGCTATCATGGAGCATACCACGCCAGCGGAGCTCATCTATGAAATTCATATCCATCCTCTTTGCATCGCTAAAAGTACGCCGAGAGACTAAGAGATTACCTACCCATGTGGACGAGAAGGACAGATACGTCAGATGGTGAGACACCACTAATGCGGCTCGCCTGACCCAGTGTCCGTGGACGTTGATGGACAAGCTTCTCCCGAGCCTCAGCACTAAGAGATTTGATGCTTCCAAAATCAAAGTCCTCTCGAATCACAAGTTCCTCCAGACGATTCATCTTCTCGACCATTTCTTGTTCCTTGGAGAGGTAACCTTCATACTTGATCTGAACCTCTGCGGACTCAACAAAAGTCTCGTCGTGACGATCCAAAAAGTCATGGAGATGAGGGATTGCATCTCGGAGGTTATCGAACTGAACACCTGGTCTTGTGAGGATACTCTTCAGCTTCACGGTCTGTCGAAGTGGTGCAGACTGAATGCTCTCGAGAAACCCATTAGCCTCCGTGGTCGTCACAGACGTTCGACGCATGAAGTTGTGGATCTCCTTGATTGCATTTTCCTTAACCTCGACTTGGCTCATGCGGTCTTCTAAACCATGCATTCCAATAGAAGAGACTAAAGGGGTCAATCGGAGATCGGCATTATCCTGTCTAATCAGTATTCGATATTCGGCTCTGGAAGTAAACATGCGATAGGGCTCTTTCGTCCCCTTATTTACCAGATCATCGATCAAAACCCCGATGTAAGCATCGGACCTCTTGAGCACAAACGGATCCTCATCATTGACCTTCAGATGCGCATTGATACCTGCCATAAGCCCCTGACAAGCGGCCTCCTCATAACCAGTAGTTCCATTGATCTGTCCCGCGAAAAAAAGGTGACTCACCAATCTTGTCTCCAGAGAAATCTTGAGCTGGGTAGGTGGAAAAAAGTCATACTCGATGGCGTATCCCGGGCGGAACATTTTCATCTGCTCGAATCCTACGACCTTCTTGAGTGCTCGATACTGGACATCCTCTGGCAGGGATGAGCTAAATCCATTTACATAAATCTCACATGTGTTCCACCCTTCTGGCTCTACGAAGAGTTGGTGGCGATCGCGATCTGCAAATCGATCAATCTTGTCTTCGATGGAAGGGCAGTATCTCGGACCAAGGCCTCGTATCCTACCATTGAACATCGGAGAGCGATCAAAACCTTCTCTAAGTGTGTCATGTACGTCGGTACTTGTGTACGTGATATGACATGGTAGTTGTCGTTCTGGAATTGGAGTAGGCGTAAATGAGAAACGCTTTGGCTGATCATCGCCTGGCTGCACTTCCATGCGATCCCAGTCCAACGTTCGACCATCCACTCTTGGTGGAGTTCCTGTTTTCATTCGACCTGACTCGAATCCAAGTTCGCGTAATTGCTCCGTGATGCCAGTAGCTGCTCGTTCACCTGCGCGACCTCCACCGTATTGCTTTTCTCCGATATGGATCAGGCCATTCAAAAAAGTTCCATTTGTAAGAACTACACTACGCGCATTGATCTCAAGACCGATGCCAGTCTGAACGCCTACGCATCTACCATCTTTGACGATGATACCTCGGATCATCTCTTGCCAAAAATCAATGTTGGGATGTGCTTCCAGCATCTCGCGCCACTTCGCTGCGAAAAGCATTCTGTCGCTCTGAGCACGTGGGCTCCACATCGCCGGACCCTTCGACTTATTCAACATTCTGAACTGCACCATCGTATGGTCAGTGACGATACCACTATATCCACCGAGAGCGTCGACTTCTCTAACGATCTGACCCTTGGCAACCCCTCCCATTGCTGGATTACAAGACATCTGGGCGATGGTATTCATATTCATAGTAGCCAAGAGGACCTTTGAACCCATATTGGCAGCACCGACTGCAGCTTCGCAGCCTGCATGACCAGCACCCACCACTATCACATCATACGTAGGAAACATGCTACAAAATTAGCTGATTTTGATCTCGGCGGACGAGGAGAAGATCGTGAGTGAATCTCTACAGCCAGCCCTTTTTAGGATAGGATTTGATACGCCGAAAAGCTTGATAAATATGCGAGTGCACCCATGAATAAGAATTGTATGATCGGCCACTTCCAAGAATTCGTTTCTCGTCGTGTTACGGCAAGAGTACTCATGCACTGCATCGCAAATACGTAAAAGAGTAACAGACTCGCTGAAGTCGCCAAGTCGTATCGAGGACCTCCTGTTTTTGGATTGATTTCTTGCGCCATGCGCTCCCGAAGGGTTGTGTTGTCATCGGCACCCCCCACACTGTATATGGTGGCCATGGTGCCTACAAAGACCTCTCGAGCTGCAAAGGAGGTTATCAATGCAATACCCATCTTCCAGTCGTAGCCTAAAGGGCTTATGGCTGGTTCGATCCACTTCCCAAGTACACCAGCATAGGAGGCCTCCATTCGCTGAGCAGCTACATAACCTTCCTGTTGATCAGGAGTATATTCTAATTGTTGTGATACTTCTATGGCTCGGTCGGTCGCTTTGTCCATGGACGTGCCTGGTCCATAGCTGCCGAGAAACCAGAGGATGATCGAAATAACAAAAATGATTTTGCCTGCATCCCAGACAAATGACCACACCTTCTCTTTCAGTGAGAGCATTACATTCTGAAGAATCGGTCTTTTGTACTGAGGTAGTTCGATCATTAAGAATGAGTGATCGCCAGATCTAATGAACTGCTTAAATACCCAGGCTGATACTAAGGCAACGGTAATACCAAGTAAATAGAGACACATGAAGGCGAGGCCACGACTATCGAATATGCCCAATACCGTATGATCAGCGACTACAAATCCGATGAGAACGGTATAGATCGGGATGCGAGCAGAACAACTGATCAACGGAGCCACCATGATGGTGATCAGGCGCTCTTTCCAGTTAGCAATGGTCCGAGTGCTCATGATCGCTGGTATGGCACACGCTCCGCTGGACACTAACGCAACGATGCTTCGACCATTAAGGCCAACCTTTTGCATGAGTCCGTCGAACATGAAAACAGCACGCGACATGTAACCAACCTCTTCCAGAAGGCCGATTAGCAAAAATAGAATGGTGATCTGTGGGATGAATACTAATATCCCTCCCAAGCCTGGAATAATACCGTCAGCAATTAAATCGGTATACCACACCTGAGGCATCACATCGCGAATCCCATTCGATAATGCCGCAAAGCCATTTTCTATCCAGACCGTCGGTAGCTCGGACCACGAATAGATCGCTTGGAAAATGAAAAACATAGCGGCAAAAAAAATCAGCGGTCCAAGGACTCGATGAGTGATGATCGAGTCAACTCGATTCGTCCAACTTTGAGAGAAAGGCCTATCACGCTGTTCCGCCTTTTGGATGACCGGCGTAAATCGATTAAACCTACGCAGCGTCTCGTCGATTTGCAGCTTTGTCGAAGCAAACTCCATAGATGCGAGGCTGGAAGAAATAGCAATCCGCTGAGCCGCAGAAAGATGTATCAACCAGCTATGATGATGAGCGATCAGGAGTGACCGGTACGAATTGTCGGAGTCGAGATGTTTACTTACAATTCTGATTGCCTCCGACTCCATATCACTTTTGGATGCGCTCTGCTTCCAGTCAGAAAGGGGATCAGCTTGGATGAGCTGCAATAGCTGAGTTCGGAGGACATCAATATTCTCCCCTGTCATGGTGCTGATCTTAAGGCAGGGGACACCCAGATAATCAGAGACACGATTCAGATCGTATTGGATGCCTTTACGCTCCCCGATGTCAGACATTGCAAGACAAAATAACATGGGTATCCCTAACTCTCTGAGCTGCGTCGCTAATAGAAAATGCTTCTCCAGCTCGATTGCTCCAGCAACATAAATGATCGCATCAGGGTAGTTCTCATGGGAGGGGTCAGTAAACGTATTAACCACTAATCTCTCCTCCGAACTATTGGGATACATCGAATAGGTCCCAGGAAAATCAACGAGCAACATCTGGTCTCCAGAAGGTAAATCAACCAGTCCTGTTTTACGCTCTACCGTTACTCCAGGATAATTGCTAATCTTTTGATTTAGCCCTGTTAGTTCATTGAATAGACTGGACTTCCCACTGTTGGGGTTACCTACCAATGCTACGCGTCGAAGGCGCTTGGAGGTCATACTACTTGACGAGAATGCTCTGTGCGGCGCTGTTACGTACAGCGATGTAGGTCATACCCAACTGTAGGTAGACAGCCCCACCCAATGGGGATCGACGTACAACTGAGATAGAGGCATTTGGGATAATACCGAGACTCATCAGGCTTGCTGCCAACTTAGTATCACTGAACCGCTGTACAACAGCAGATTCTCCCTTCTTAAGATCCAATACACTTCTGAAACCTATCATAAGCCGAACACTAACTACCTCAGTGATGCAAAAATGACAGTAGAAGGCACGATTTCCTATTCGTTCCATTGAGATATTCATCTAACAATTTTAGGTATGACCAACCGAGCTGGCGCAGCCAGTGAATGTTTGGGAGACATTCAAGGGAGGGAACTGCGAAGCAGCATCTACCTACGCATTGATAGGACCATCTATCTCAATCACTTACTACACATAACATCTGAAATCCGAGCTGGCGCAGCCAGTGAATGTCTGGGAGACATTCAAGAGAGATGAGAGTCGTCTTAAGAATCCAACGAATTGGATTCGGAGCGCTCGAACGAAGCAGCCTCTTCCTACGCATTGATTGGTCCATCTTTCTCAATCACTTACTACACATAGCATCTGAAATCCGAGCTGGCGCAGCCAGTGAATGTCTGGGAGACATTCAAGGGAGATGAGAGTCGTCTTAAGAATCCAACGAATTGGATTCGGAGCGCTCGAACGAAGCAGCCTCTTCCGATTCATTGATAGGACCATCTATCTCAATCACCTACTACACATAACATCTGAAATCCGGGCTGGCGCAGCCAGTGAGCTGTGCTACTTTCGTATCAATGTACCATCTCGCTCAAATCAACGTAGGCACCCTTTTGGCACCTATAGATGATCCCATAATCAAAGATTTTAGAGATAATCTGGGACGCATAAATGCACTTGCCGAGTCGACCCCTGGGTTTGTTTGGCGCTTAGTGGATGAGAGTAGCGATGTAACGTATGCCGCTCTCTCAGATCCTAATTTTATCATCAACCTATCCGTCTGGACGGATAAAAAGAGCCTGTGCGCTTTCACCTATAAGACGGCACATACCGAAATATTGATAAGGCGCAAGGAGTGGTTCAAACGTCCGTCAAAGGCACATATGGCGCTTTGGTGGATTCGAGCTGGTCACAGACCAGATTTTGCAGAAGCCCAGCACAAACTGACCCTCATTGACACTCAGGGTCCAACTTCTGAGGCATTTGGGTTCAAGGACGATTTTGGACCGCCCAATGATGATTAAATGCCGCTGCTTATCTTTCGCAGATCGATTTAAAATCCAGTTAGCATGCCAAGAAAACTCAAAATGGGAATGGTCGGAGGTGGCCGAGGAGCCTTCATCGGTGGAGTACATCGTATCGCAGCGGCTATAGATCAGCAGATCGAATTAGTCTGTGGTGCATTCAGCAGTGACCCGGAAAAATCTCGCTTGTCAGGTGAAGACTTTTTTCTGGATCCAGATCGTGTGTACGCGAATTATGAGGAAATGATATTCAAAGAGAAGGAGCGACCAGCAGATGATAGGATGGATTTCGTAAGTATCGTAACTCCAAACCATGTCCACTATGGTCCAGCAAAGATGGCAATGGAGCACGGATTCGATGTGATTTGTGACAAACCACTCTGCTACGACCTCGAACAAGCCAGAGACCTCGTCCATACAGTAAATGAAACGGGAGCCATCTTTGCACTGACACACAACTACACTGGTTATCCAATGGTCAAGCAGGCAAAGGCCATGATAGCTGATAATGTAATCGGAGCCGTTCGAAAGGTCGTCGTCGAATACCCTCAAGGTTGGCTCTCAACTCTTCTTGAAAGTTCTGATCAAAAGCAAGCCGCATGGCGTACGGATCCGAAACGATCTGGGATAGCTGGGGCGATGGGCGATATCGGTACTCATGCCGAGAATTTGGCAGAGTACATCACTGGTCTAAAGATTGATAAGCTTTGTGCTGACATCAGTATCATCGTGCCTGGAAGGCAGCTTGATGATGATGGGAATGTGTTGCTCAGATTTGACAATGGTGCACGCGGTATCCTACACGCCAGCCAGATCTCGGCAGGTGAGGAAAACAGTCTCAACATTCGCATTTATGGAGAAAAAGGTGGTCTCGAATGGCACCAAATGGAACCCAATACTCTCCTTCTAAAAGATCAAAACGGTCCTACCAAGGTCTACCGAACTGGTAAAGGAGAGCTCTACCCTGCCGCCCAGGCTGCAACAAGAGTTCCCGCTGGTCATCCAGAGGGGTATTTGGAAGCATTCGCAAACATCTACAAGAACTTTGCGATGTGTGTCCAAGCCAAAATCGCAGGAGAACAAGTCGACCCACTATATCAGGACTTTCCTACGGTCGAGGATGGACTCCGAGGTATGGAGTTTATCTACAAGGTGATTGAGTCCGGTCAGAGCGATCAGAAATGGATCTCCATGTAGTTGTCTACCTCCTGGAGCGTGTTCAAAATTCGATTACTAACGACTGTGGATAACTGCGAAAAACACGAATCGCATTTTGAGTGGCGTAATTTATCTTCGCCTCACTTTTTTCCTACCCGAGGGCAGTCAGGATTGATTTTGTCGGGGCAGTAACGAGATGACATTTTCCATGATCCACATCACTCTTCCTGACGGTTCTGTTCGTGATTACGAATCCGGAGTAACAGCACATGAGATCGCTCTTTCGATCAGTGAGGGTCTCGCTCGAAATGTCCTGTGTGCTTCCGTTAACGGCGAGGTGTGCGACAGTCATCAACCCATTTTATCTGATGCCCTCGTTAAGCTGCATACTTGGTCAGATAAAGAAGGTAAAGCCACCTTCTGGCATTCTTCGGCTCACTTAATGGCCGAGGCCATTGAGGCCTTGTATCCTGGAACTAAGTTTGGGATTGGCCCTGCGATAGACAATGGGTTCTATTACGATATTGACACTGGTGATCATACGTTATCCTCGGATGATTTCAAGAAAATAGAGTCCAAGATGCAAGAGCTCGCAAGGCAGAAAAATGCCTTCGAGCGACAGGATATATCCAAGGCCGACGCCACAGCTTACTTCAAGGATAAAGGTGATGAATACAAGCTCGAATTACTCGAGGGGTTGGACGATGGAACGATTACCTTTTATAAGCAAGGTGGATTTACAGATCTCTGTAAGGGGCCTCACATACCGAATACAGGTTCAATCAAAGCCATCAAGCTATTAAGCCTTGCCGGAGCCTACTGGCGTGGTGATGAATCTCGTAAACAACTCACACGCATCTACGGAGTCACATTCCCCAAGCAAAAAGAGCTCACGGCGCACTTGGAGATGTTAGAAGAGGCCAAGAAACGTGATCATCGCAAGTTAGGGGCGGAGTTAGGCATCTACATGTTTTCTGATAAGGTGGGTAATGGTCTTCCAATTTGGTTGCCCAAAGGAGCTGCCATTCGGACACGCCTGGAGGACTACCTTAAGAAGGAACAAACAAGAAGAGGATACAAGCAGGTGATCACTCCACATATCGGGAGAAAAGAATTATACGTCACCTCGGGGCACTATGAAAAATACGGTGAGGATAGCTTCCAACCTATATCGACTCCCCGCGAGGGAGAAGAGTTCCTACTCAAACCGATGAACTGTCCGCATCACTGCGAGATTTATGCCCACCGACCACATTCGTACAAGGAACTACCCATAAGGATTGCAGAGTTTGGGAATGTCTACCGCTATGAGCAGAGTGGAGAGCTACACGGGTTGACCCGTGTACGAGGATTCACGCAAGACGATGCCCACATCTTCTGCACACCGGACCAACTGAAGGATGAGTTTCTCGGAGTTCTGGATTTGACCATGGAAGTCATGAGCAAACTGGGATTTGATGCCTTCACTGCTCAGATATCGCTGCGAGACCCAAATAATCACGAGAAGTACATTGGCAGCCAAGAGAATTGGGATAAGGCAGAACAAGCAATCATTGAGGCAACGGCTGAGGCAGGATTAGAGACAGTTACCGAATTAGGCGAAGCTGCATTTTACGGTCCCAAGCTTGACTTTATGATCAAGGATGCAATCGGGCGCAAGTGGCAACTGGGAACGATCCAAGTAGACTATAACCTACCCGAGAGATTCGAATTAGAGTACATCGGCTCAGACAATGCGCCGCATCGTCCAGTGATGATACATCGAGCTCCTTTTGGATCCTTGGAGCGATTTATCGGTGTGCTCATCGAGCATTGTGCAGGCAAGTTTCCACTATGGTTAACCCCTGAACAGTTCGCTATACTTCCAATAAGTGATAATCAGCTGGAGTATGCCAAAAAGGTAGAGGCCACTTTAACAGCACATGACATCAGGGGAATCATCGATCACCGAACCGAATCCATCGGTCGGAAAATCCGAGATACAGAGTTGAAAAAGATCCCATTCATGCTCATCATCGGCGAAAAAGAAGAGCAAGAGCACCTACTTTCAATCCGTAAGCAGGGAGAAGGTGATCAAGGCTCCATGTCCATTACCGAGTTCATCGATTACTTCAACAAGCAACTGTAAGTCTACTCGGTCCATGCTCAAATCTCCCGCCCGATATCTGGTTACCTCTGCATTACCCTATGCCAATGGTCCTCTACACATAGGACACTTAGCGGGAGCATACTTACCAGCGGATATCTATGTAAGATTTCTTCGACTGATGGGGAAGGATGTGGCCTACATCTGCGGGTCCGACGAACATGGTGCAGCAATTACCATACGAGCTCTCAAAGAGGGGAAGACTCCAAAAGAAATTATCGATACTTATCACAAGCTGTTTCAGACCGCTTTTGAAGGCATGGGCATCAGCTTTGATATCTATCATCGCACATCTGCTGAGATTCATCACGAGACCTCACAAGAGTTTTTTCAGACGCTATATGACAAAGGAGAATTTGTCGAACGAGAATCTGAGCAGTACTATGACGCCCAAGCTTCGCAATTCTTAGCAGATCGCTATATCAAGGGAACCTGCCCCAAATGTGGTCATGACAGCGCCTATGGGGATCAATGTGAGAATTGTGGTTCCTCTCTCAGTCCGACAGAACTGATCAATCCTGTATCCACCCTGTCGGACACCACACCCGAGTTACGCAAGACGACACATTGGTATCTACCTCTTGACAAATACGAAAGTTGGCTCCAAGAATGGATTACGACCGGTTATGTTGACGGTGTGCAAAAGCACGATCCTGACGAATGGAAAAACCATGTCTTAGGCCAATGTAAATCTTGGTTGGAAGGAGGACTCCAACCAAGATCGATGACTCGAGATTTGGATTGGGGAATCGACGTACCCTCTACCATACCAGGCGCCGCAGGAAAGAAGCTCTATGTCTGGATGGACGCTCCGATAGGGTACATCAGCGCAACAAAGCAATGGGCGGCGGATCAGGGCAAAGACTGGAGACCCTATTGGCAAGATGAAAAGACTGCACTCGTCCATTTCATTGGTAAGGATAATATCGTTTTCCACTGTCTGATATTCCCAGCCATCCTCAAGGCGCATGGCGACTATATCCTTCCTGAAAATGTGCCGGCTAATCAATTCGTCAACCTCGAAGGGAATAAGCTCTCGACATCCCGCAACTGGGCTGTCTGGGTGAACGACTATCTGAGGGATTTGCCAGATCGCCAAGATGAATTGCGCTATCACATGATCAAGAACATGCCCGAACAGCGGGATAGCGAATTTACCTGGAAAGGGTATCAAGAGTCTGTCAACAATGAACTGGTTAATAACCTGGCCAACTTCACGAATCGAGTCATCGTCCTCACCCATAAATACTATGACGGAGTGGTTCCCGCCTTTGATGAGAATGAATGCTTCATCTCCCCTTCTACCGAGGACTATGATGGGTGGCACGACAGCGAGTTGGTCCAGTTACATGATGAGTTACAAGAGGTAGCAGAGTATATCCGCCGCTATGAGTTCAGATTTGCGCTGACCGCTTTGATGAAAATTAGCTCATCTGGAAACCAACTTCTCCAGTTCAACGAACCGTGGAAACAAGTCAAGGAAGAGCCGGAGATGATTAAGGCGGTGATGAACTTAGGCCTTCAGTATGTGGCTGCATTAAGTCTTGCGATGTATCCGTTCATGCCCTTTGCCAGTGGTAAACTGAGGGACATCATTAACCTTCCAAGACTTCAAGGTCAGGGGGAGTTAGATGCCGCACTGAACTCACTTTCTGAAGGTGAAACACTCCTCCCAGCTGGACATCAACTGAATAAAGCTACGCATCTATTCAGTCGCATCACTGATGAAACCATCTCGGTCCAAGTGGAAAAGCTATCAGGAAATACGGCAGCTCATGAGATAAACAATAAGAAGGAGGCTGCAGTCCCATCAAAAAAAGAAGAATCATCTAAGTCGACCATCCAGTATGACGACTTCATCAAGATGGATCTGCGCGTAGCTACAATCACTCATGCGGAGGCCATCAAAAAAACCGATAAGCTTCTGAAGATCACTTTGCATGTAGGTGATCATGAACGTACTGTTGTCTCGGGAATCGCCAAACATTTTGCCCCAAAAGATATCATTGGACAGCAAGTGACACTATTGGCCAACTTGGCACCACGAAAACTAAGAGGTGTAGAATCTCAGGGGATGATCCTGATGGCCGAGGATGAAGATGGGCGACTATCTTTCGTATCTCCTGCTGATGCAGTCGCTGCTGGCAGCACGATCAGTTAGACGAAGATTCTAATCCATAACATGTAGCGAGATCCTTGGGCCGTTTCACTCACATCTCCACATAACAAGGCCTAACTGATACAAAAGGCACATTTCGAGCCAAAAACATATTAAATAAATTTGTAATGTGTTTTCTAACCTCTATACTTGCATCACAGATGGAGTAATTCATCTGTCATCCTCCCCCAAACAGTAAGCAAGGTCCAGAGTATGGACCATTATGCACCCAACGGTGCTGGAGACCACCTGTAGTGATTTGATTGCTTACACTTTCTTAAACCTTTTGACTGACGATGAAAACTACAAGAATCATCCTTTTGATAGGAGTATGTCTCTGCTCCTTCCAGTGGCTAAGTGCCCAGGTAAAAATCGGAGATAACCCACTTGATGTTGGCGCTGATCGCCTCTTGGAGATCGAGGAAAATCTCAATGGAGCTCCAGAATTCATTATCGTCACGGACAGCTTGCGATTCGGACGATCATCAGCAGCAAACAGTTACAGCCCTAACACGGATGCACTTATGCTGAAGTTATACGGTTATGGTTTCGGTAGCTTCTCAACTGGTCTCAATACGTCACCCTACATCCAGCGACAGGAGACTATCTCCAGTGTTGATGCCAATGTTTTCATGGGTATTACTAATGAAGGAGAGCTTTTGGAAGTTCCATTGACACTCGACCTGGATATCAACAGCACAACAGCAACGCTCCGAATGAATAACGGCAATGTGACATTCGGTGACGTTGGTCTAAATCCTTTGGATAGCATATTTGCCACTGACGCCGATGTTACCACTCTGATCGATCAGAGTGTAGCGGCCGATGGCGATACGATAAGTGGTAATGAGCACATCCGGACTATCGATATCGTGGATTCTGCTGCCTTATTAGGCAATAGTGATCCAGACATATTTATGGTTATCACAGAAAACACTGACCCCTCACTACCAGTCTACGATAACACGAGATCTGTGAATCTTGGATTGGTCTTCACAAGTGACTTTGAGCTAACGGATTCGCTCACTACCATTAGGAATGAGATTGCAGACACCGCGGCCACGCTGCGTGGTTTAATATTCTACGAGATCGATGGTCAGTTTAGCAGCGATCGTACTGCCGGAGGCCAGAATCTATATGATCTGAATTTCACCGAACTCGACTCATTTAATGTAGATGAATCCAATACCATCCGCTTAGAAGCCAACAACGATGTCAACATCACCTCTCTCAATGATGATGTGAACATTACGGCTGACGAGGTGAGTATAGATGGCGTCCTCAATGCCGATAGTACTGTCAACTTCACCGCTTACGGCGGCACAAATACTCCCGGAACTGAATCACGCCTCCTTGGCGTGACGCCCACAGGAGAGGTTGTTAATGTCTCACTTGACTCCATTGGAGGTGACGCCACACTGAGTTCTCCTGTAGATCTGGATGAGGACGGAACTCTCGAGACAACCGTAGATGATGCCATTCAAGCCTCCAATCGTGAGATCGATAGTACCATTTACATCTACGACGGTACGCTCACAGGTGCTCGTACCATGAACATGGCAGGATTTGATTTGACCTTTAGAGGCAACGAGACAACAAGCAGTGACTCGTCAGTTATCGTTACTCGGGATGGTCGAATGGGTATCGGCACTACAGCCTTTACTGCTGATCCAAATCCTGGTGAGACTAATGTTCGCCTCGAGGTGAATGGTGATATTCTGGCCAGACAGGTATTTGCAAGCTCGGATGCGAGGTTCAAAAAGAACGTAACCTCTGTGGATGGTGCCTTAGACAAGGTCAAAGCTATCAATGGTGTTAACTACGACTTCAAGGTCGGTGAATTCAAGGGATATGACTTCCCAGAGACTCGTCAATTAGGATTCATTGCACAGAACTTAGAATCAGTAGTCCCCGAAGTAGTTATCACAAATGCAGATGGCTACAAAGCGGTAGACTATGCCAAGCTGACAGCCCTACTTAATGAGGCCATAAAAGAACAACAAGCACAGATCGACAATCAAAACAATGTCATCACCGCACAGCAAGCCATGCTGGAGACACTGATGTCACAGCAAGCCTCATTAGCCAAGGAAATCGCTTCACTCCGATCCCAAACCGAAGATGTAAGCAATCGCGACATGTCTGAGGAGTAGTTTTCGACCCCTCTCAAGCAAGAGACATGAACCATCAGAAGCCCTCCTTTCAGTCAGGAGGGCTTTTTTTGTGTTAGCGCGACGGAGATCGATAATTTGGAGCAGATGGTAAATGGTCAATCACAAGACACTCCCGCATGGCTCGAGACCATCGAGCAAAACAGCTGGCAGATCGAAGTACTCATTAGTGGTGGATTACTCTATACCCTGTTTAGTCTGCCAGAGAATATCAATGAGCATCTCCTTAAGACCATCATCACAAGCGAGCTGAATGATGCGCACTTCATCTTTTTCATGTCGGCCTTCCTGGTTAGCAAAGCCTTGCTGATCGGATTTGGCGTTAACCTCTTTCTACGAGCGATATGGTTAGCCTATATCGGCGTTCACTTTAGTTTTCCAACTGACATTGAGGACTCATCTCCTGAGTTCACGGAATTTTATCGAGACAAGCTCTCCACTGAGAATAATACCTTATCTAAAATCATCCAATTAGAGTCTTGGGCGAGCCTATCGTATTCGCTTTCGATCCTTTTATCTGTTCTTTTTTTTGGCGCAGTTCTGATGGTACTGTTCATCAGTTTTTTAATCCAGGACTTATTGATTCCACTTGATGAGACATTCATACAGGTGGTGTACTACGGTTTTTTTGCTCTATCACTGCTGATTTCATTCGGACTCTTAGAATCATTTCTGTTCAGAAAACTCAGGTTGGAACGTTCCTGGTTGTTCCATCTCATTCGGGTCCTGTCGATCGTGAATCTTTCCTTTTTGTTCAGGCGCGAGTGGCGAGTGATCAGTAGTAACATCTCGAAGTGGAAGATCTACACTGTTGTCTTCATCTATCTCCTGCTCAGCATCCTACTATCTATGAATGACATCCAGGGGACGTCAATGTCAATGCCGATAAGACCATTTGACGCACGGGACAATCGGATGATCGCTGCTGCAGACTACCGCATGGATAATGACGAATATGATGAACACCTCCGACCTCATGACATCATCGGAGATGCGAGTATACCTTCCGAAGTCATTCGCGGTGGACAACTCCCGATCTTTATCGCCTACGATGAGTATCACGATCGCATCATCAACTTCTATCGTGACTCATTAAAGATCGCCAAGGACTACTCATCGATTGTAGATACTTCCAATCAGGTCGGCACCGTGCTTACTGAGCAAAGAGAAAAACTGACATATATCCTCGACAGAGTGTTTCAAGTCATCATCGATGGAGAAGCCCAAGACTCCATGTTCTGGATGTATCGTAATCATCCGATCACCGACCAAGAAGGTTGGTTTACGGTGGTCGACATATCTGCCCTGGATCATGGAAGACATACCTTGGATCTCAGACGCCAGGATATGGGATCATCTGTGAAGGGGATTTTTCGCATCAGATGGATTCCCTTTTGGGTGGATAAGAATGTTCGCTGACAGAATTGTGAGATCCACTTAATCTGGCCGCTTCCAAAAAAAGCCACCTTTTCACGAGCATCCGCCCGTATTGAATGTTCTTACCTTCCCTAACGACACATAAGGATAAACCTAACTGACATGTCAAACCAGAATCACAACATCAAGACGGATGTCCTCATCATCGGAGCTGGAGTAGCCGGACTATCGACTGCCATCAAGTTGGCCACGCACCGCCCAGAACTACAGATTACTGTTCTATCGAAAACGAATACAACGGAATCAAACACAAGCTGGGCACAGGGGGGGATCGCATCTGTTTGGGATTTTAGTGTAGATGGATATGACAAGCACATTGCCGACACATTGGATGCAGGAGACGGCCTATGTGACCCCGATGTGGTAAGGATGGTTATCGAAGAGGGTCACGAACGAGTTCAGGAGTTAATCACCTGGGGTGCACGTTTTGACAAAGAAGATGACGGTGAATACAACTTAGGACGTGAAGGAGGACACAGCGAAAATCGAATCCTGCATTATAAGGACATCACAGGCTGGGAAGTCCAACGTACTCTAAATGAGACTGCCAAGAAGCATGAGAACATCAACATTCTGGAATACTATTTTGCGCTGGACATTCTGACCCAGCACCATCTGGGGCACAACGTGACTCGCCTGACTCCTGATATTGAATGTTATGGAGCGTATGTTTTTAACAAGGAAACGCAGGAGATAGACACCATACTGGCGAAGATGACTGTCATGTGTACGGGAGGCGCCGGACAGATCTATCGCAATACGACGAACCCTGTTATCGCCACCGGTGATGGTATTGCGATGGTTTATCGTGCTAAAGGAAGAGTGGCTAACATGGAGTTCGTTCAGTTCCATCCTACGGCGCTCTACCAAACGACGGGAGAGAGTCCAGACTTCCTGATATCAGAGGCAGTACGAGGGTTGGGCGCCATTCTCAAAACTCCTGAGGGGGATGAGTTCATGCATCGTTATGACAAGCGGGGCTCGCTTGCGCCTCGAGACATAGTGGCCCGTGCCATCGATAACGAGATGAAGATCTCTGGTAGCGATCATATGTCACTCGACTGTAGACATCTCAACCAAGAAGAGTTTCTGGAGCACTTTCCTAATATCTACGAGAAGTGCAAGAGTGTAGGCATCGATGCATTTGTCAATATGATACCAGTAGTTCCAGCATGTCATTATGTGTGTGGAGGCATCTATGTAGATCAGCATGGTCGAACATCAATCAGCGGCCTTTACTCAGCTGGTGAGTGTACCTGCTCCGGACTTCATGGCGCTAATCGACTGGCTTCCAATTCACTCTTAGAAGGACTGGTATATGGCGATCGAGTAGCCCATGATATCGCTGCACATATCGATCATTACAATATTGTCGATAGTATTCCTGACTGGGACGCCGAAGGCACTACTCATCCCAAGGAGATGGTCCTGATGACCCAGAGCTCCAAAGAATTACGTGAGATCATGAGCTACTACGTGGGTATCGTACGTACTAACGTGCGGCTGAAGCGTGCCATGGATCGTTTGTTCTTGCTTTATGAAGAGACAGAGCGCCTATATGCAGAGACAGTAATCTCCCCACAACTCTGCGAACTGCGAAATCTTATCACCATCGCCTATCTCGTCACTCGAGGAGCTTCGATGAGGCGCGAAAGTCGAGGGCTACATTTCAATACAGACTATCCCACGGCTTTCGAGTATCAGGAGCTAACCTTAATGTAACGCTGAGTCGCAGTGTTAATCAACAATTAACACCACATCGATCGTCGAGGCTTCGTTTTGTACCTAATTTGACGGAAGGTCAATGGCATTGTCCTACGATCAACCGACTTGAGGTATCATCACCAAATCATCTTAACGATGGAAACAACAGCCAGAAAATGGAGACGCCTCGATGGGACCAAGATCGATGGCTCTCTTATTACCTCTGTAGAAAACGCTATTCTTCGCGAGAAGGAGGCCGGTCATCGACTCAAGCTATGCATCGGTTCTGATTCACAGGTAAAAGGTAAAATCGTAGAGTTCGCAACAGTGATCGTGTTCTTGCGTGAGAAGAAAGGTGGATTCATGTTCATTCACAACTCTCGTATGGACAACCGCATGGGTATCAAAGAACGTATGATCACGGAGGTGGCAATGAGTGTAGAAGTCGCCTACAGCTTGTGCGATCTGCTCGACAAGCACAAGGTGGAACTCGAAGTACATGCGGATATTAATACGGATCCCCACTTCAAGTCGAACACAGCGCTTAAGGAAGCTATGGGCTACATCTTAGGTATGGGATTCGTATTCAAAGCGAAGCCAGACGCCTTTGCCAGCTCAAGCTGTGCAGATAAGATCGTGAATTAATACGGTCTCGATCGCGCCAGGTCAATACGTAGGCTAAGGTGGTTGGCTCCTCCCCCGAGGTGGTATCCGCCGATGCCATAGTCAAACTGAAATCGTTTGACCTTAATCCCGACTCCAAAAGAAAAACCACTTAGACTTCTAAATCCAGCCACCCGAAGCTCTCGATTGCGCTGATGATCATAGCCGAATCGTAGAGCGAAACCCTCTCTTGGCCCGATTAATAACTCTCCACCGAAGGCAAAGTGCCTCAGTAGATTATCTACACCTTGGCTAAATGAGGTCTCTTCTCGATCCTCCTGACCTATAAAAGATGCATTCTGGTTTAATCCGCTGTCAAAGCGAAGATCCCACTGCTGGAGATCGTGGATCGTCATCATCCATCGGAAGGGTAGATACTTCAGACGTTTAGAGAATCCAATCATAAGATCGAATGGTAGAGGATCCTTTTGGATGCCGGAGGCAGTAAGTTGACCACCCATATTTCGAAGGACTACCGAGACGTTTGCTCCAGTACTATCCATCTGATAATACATACCAATATCGAGCGCGGCACCGAGTGAACTGGCCTCCTGGAGCGAGGAACTAATGAGCTTAATATTGGCACCGAGAGATAGTCTTGAGTCCATCTGTCTGGAGGCGCCAAATACAACCGCAACTTCCCCAGCATCAAACTCACCCTGCCGATTTCCAAAGTCATCTGCCCTAATGAAAGACCCGTAGTTCACATACTGAATACCTGCACTGGCTGAGACCCCAAGCTGGGGAAGATGATGGCCATACGCGATGTAGCCGTAGCCTATGTCACTGACATGTAGATTATGATTGACAGAGGCCATCTGATGAATTGTATCCGAAAGCAAAGCTGGATTAAGTAATCCCAAGGTAACGTCGCGATCTCTGATGTTGATCGTATGTTCTCCCAGTGCGGTGACCCGTGCCGATGGACTTAAGTTCAAAAATTGGTATGTCGCTAAGCCCCCTATCTGACCCCTCACTGCTTGAGTGATTAAGAAGGACAGCAAGAGAAGACTAACCGTTCTCATCGGCCAGGTTGTCTTCAATTGTCCAGATAGTTCTACAGGTGGACAGACTGTCGCATGACATGATCTTGATGAGCATGCCTTCTGTGTCATATTCGCGTAGCTCTCCAACCTCATTGGGACCATCTTGGTAATATCCTTGCCAGTGTAGCTGCCCATTAGGGTGGTACTCTTCGAATGGACCGTTCTCCGAATCATTGGCGAAGGTGACACGTTCCAGTAGCCTTCCAGAATTGTCATACTTCAGGCCTATTCCGGTGATTGTGCCTTTCTGATAGTTAAGCTTGGTGCGCACTTGTCCATTTTGGTGATAGGTATAGAGCGTATCGATTAGTATCCCATCCTCATAGTACTCTTGAATTTCGACGGTTCCATTGGAATAGTAGAGCTTCCTGACTCCATTCAGCTCTCCGTCAACATAGGTGGCTCGTTCAAAGACGTCTTCTCCATTTTCAAAGAAAGTAACGCTCTCACCCTGAAGAACACTGTCTCTATCCATCCGCAGGATCTGACTCAACTCACCATCGGAGTTACGTATCTCCCTATCGATATAACGAGATTGGCATGACGATATCAAAGCGCTCAGACTACCGATCACTATCAAAAGTGTGTATGTCTGGCGGAGCATAGTTGTAGCAATGAAAAGCACTACAATCAGAACGCAGCACTGCCCGGAAATCGTGGAAACGGAATAACATCTCTGATATTAGTCATACCTGTAACGAACATGACTAATCGCTCAAAACCGAGACCAAAGCCCGCATGAGGACAGGTCCCAAACCGCCGTGTGTCCAAGAACCAATCCATCTCTGACTCATGAATATCAAAGTCCACCATACGCTGGCGCAGAATATCAATTCTCTCTTCGCGCTGTGATCCACCGACGATCTCCCCTATGCCTGGGAAAAGGATATCCATGGCCGCAACAGTTTTATCATCGTCGTTGACTCGCATGTAGAATGCCTTTATCTCTTTTGGATAGGCGGTTAGAATAACTGGTTTCTTGAAGTGTTTCTCAACCAGATATCGTTCATGTTCTGACTGAAGATCAGCCCCCCACTCCTCGATGACGAATTGGAATTTCTTCTTTTTGTTGGGTTTGGACCTCATCAAGATATCAATGGCCTCAGTGTAGGTCAGACGCTCGTAGTCATTGTCTAAGCAGAACTGAAGTTTTTCGCGCAGCGGGTATTCTGACCTTTCGTTCTGTGGTTTGTTTTTCTCCTCATTGATGAGTCGTTGCTCTAAGAACTCCAGATCAGCATCACAGTGCTCCATCACATATGCGATGACATACTTCAGAAGGTCCTCCGCCAAGTCCATGTCATCATGGATGTCCGCAAAGGCTATCTCAGGCTCGATCATCCAAAATTCAGCCAAATGGCGAGAGGTGTTACTGTTTTCCGCTCTGAACGTAGGTCCAAAAGTGTAAACATCACTCAGTGCAAGTGCCCCAAGTTCAGCCTCTAACTGCCCGGATACAGTGAGATTGGTCGGGGTGCCGAAAAAATCCTTTTTGAAGTCAATCTTTCCATCTTCCGTGCGTGGAGGATTGTCTAAATCCATCGCAGTAACCTGAAACATCTCGCCCGCGCCTTCAGCATCTGATCCAGTAATAATCGGAGAATGGAGATAGACGAAACCGCGATCATTAAAAAACTGATGGATCGCATAGGCAGTAGCATGTCGAATGCGGAAGACCGCTCCGAATGTATTGGTCCGAAATCTCAAATGAGCGATCTCACGAAGGAACTCCAGACTATGTCTCTTCGGCTGAAGGGGATAGCGTTCAGGATCGGCCGCTCCGAGGACAGTCACAGAAACAGCCTTGATCTCGATCGATTGTCCTCGCCCTTGTGATTCGACTACGGTTCCTGCGACCTCTACTGCGGCACCCGTGGTAATGGATTTTAGCAACTCAGCATCGGTATTCTCGTAATCCACCACACATTGGATCGTCTTGATGGTACTGCCATCATTGAGGGCGATGAATTGGTTATTTCTGAATGTGCGTACCCACCCACAGACTTTTACTTCGGCTCCAATGTCAGCAGTTTTCAGAAGTTGTTTGATCCGACTACGTCTCATATGTCATGCTCTTCAGACGTCAAAGATATGCTTAGGGTGTAGAACAAATTACCTTGACCATGCTTTGGTACGTATCTCAAAAAAAACCAAGAATGAGGCATCTTCTATTCTCCTTTCTGGCGACCATCTCAGTAAGTATCCAAGCACAAATAGACTCGATCCAGGACCCACTACTGCTGTCAGAAGTGGTGATCAGTGACTTTGCAAATCGCGAGGTCAGAGAACACCTCGGGTCCGCGAGTATACTACAGAGACCAGCAGATTATAGTATTGCTGGAGCCTCAGATGTCATGCGCCAGATCAATGGATTCTTTGCTGACGCGTCCACTGGAGAAGTCTTTGGACGAGTTTATACACGGGGAGTTTCCCTAAGTGCAGAGGATGACATCGGATGGTACTACATGTCGCTGCAAGAAGATGGACTACCGATTAGCGCTGTGCAATTCCAGCAGTTCTCACCTGATTTTTTTCTGCGTCCTGATGTCAGTCATGAGAAGACAGAGGTTATCAAAGGTGGTAAGTCTGCCATCATCGCACCTAATAGCCCAGGCGGAGTCATCAACTTCGTATCGAAGCGTCCCACGCAGAATTACCAAAGTCAAGACCGTCTAACCCTCGGACTCTACGATGGAGGTCGACCACAGGGACGTATCGAAGGATATAGTGGAGGTCCTATCTCCAGCTCGAATTGGGGATATGACTTCTCCTACCTCTATAGGTATGACGATGGAGCGCGACAAGTCAACCAAAGCATGAACAACGGTGGACAACTCAAGCTGGGATTGTACAATACTATACCCTCAGGAATCGTCGATCTGAAAATCAAATTCCTCGATGACAAAGTCAACCGCTACACTGGAGTGCCAGCTACAGATTGGGACAATCCTCAACCTCTTGAAGGTTTTTCGTTTCAGCAGAGCACACTTCTCTCCCCTGGCTGGGACGACCGAGATCATAATCTGGGAGGTCTCTACACCTACAATCCCCAAAATGGAATCAAAACTCAAGAGTTATCGGCACAACTTAATGTCGATCTGGCCGTAGGAGCATGGCGGCTGACAAACAGACTCAAATATTCAGATAAGGACGTCGATTGGCAGACGGTGATCGGTGGCCAACCACTCGGCTTAGAGAACTTCTTGACCTATTTTATCAGTGGCGATCCATTTCCATCAGGTCTGGTGACCTTCACAGATGTAGTCTCTAACCAACAACTCGCCATAGTAGATAATAACGAAGCCTTTGGAGTCTTCCAGGGCTTGCCACCGGGATTCAGCTATACACAAGGCACTCTTCCAAATGATGCAATCATGGCGTCTGGAGCTTGGAAAAAAGATGACTCCATAGACGAATGGATGAATGAGCTCCGATTGAGTGCTGATTGGAATGATGTTCAGCTTACAGTCGGATCATTTGCGGCTCTGAGTGATGTTGATGTTTTCACGAATGCCAGCTTCCTGTACTCTACATATGAAGATGAATCGCGACCGCTTCGAGTCCAATTAGAGAATCCAGGTGAACCTATCAGAGACTTGTCTGATCGATTTGGAGTGAGCAACTATGGAGGTCTTTTTTACGAGGCAGCATCAATTGAAGTCGGCCAAATTGCCGTTTTCACAGATGCCACACTTAAGCTGACGACTCCTCTTACTGCGAATGTTGGCTTGCGCTACGAACGCATCAATCACTCTGGGAGTAAGGATCGCAGTGCCCAGGATCCTATAGAGGGAGGACTGGATGTTAATCCACTGACATCGTATGATGCAGCACCTCTCATCGCTGGTGATACTGATCCTATCGATTTTAGTTACGACTACTTGTCCTACAGTGCTGGACTAAGCTATGATCTGGGACAGAATCATAGTCTCTTCGCTCGACATTCGGTTGGCAACAAAGCTCCTGAGCTGAATTACTACATGGATAACTTTGCTAATCAGCCAGTAGACGGACCAGCACCTATTCAATCCGTGACGCAGTCCGAGTTAGGATTCGTCAGCAACCAAAGAGACTATGGTATCCAGATTATCGGGTTCTACAGCCAACTCGATGATGTACCCTACACCAACTTTGCCTTCGATGAGAGTACCAATCAGATCTTCTACAGTCCAACCCAACTGAACAGTGCCTCCTCCATCGGTATAGAGGTGAACACCTCAGTACGGCTCACCAAGTCCCTCTCCCTGAACGCCTCGGGAACTTTCCAAAATGCCAACTTGGATGAGTTCACGCTCTATGATGCTAATGAATCTATAGCAACTGAGGACGATGAGATTCGATCCTTTGATGACAATACTCCTACTCACAATCCAGGTATTCTTGGTCGAATAGGTTTAGTCTATGAGGAGGCTGACTGGTATGTCGATTTGCACTGGAACCACACTGGCCAACGTCAAGGTAACCTCTCCAACGCTTTTCAACTTCCGTCGTACAGCACCGTAGATATGAATGTGGGTTATGCGCTCTCAGATCGCTGGAGCATAGGAGTGAGAGGTCGTAATATCTTGAATACGGCAGGGCTACAGAATTTCTTTGGACCTAACCAATTTGGTAGTAACAGCGACGCAGCAAGCGAAGCATTCATCAATGAAAATCCGAATGGTAGCTTTGTGGTGTTTCCGATTATGCCCAGAACCATATTTCTCACGATCGAATTCGCATTCAGCAAATAGACTCTTATGCTCAAGTTCTTCAAGTATCTGCTAATCGGTATCCTCCTACTCATCATAGTGGGATTCGTGTACATCAGATTTGCAGTACATGAACCAAGACCTACCATCGTCGATGGCGATGCCGATGCAATGGCACAGTCTATACTGAAGCAGGTTAACAAGCCCGCCTGGGACTCGCTGCCGATCGTCGAATGGACGTTTAGGGGAGAACATCACTATCTGTGGGACCGCACATCTAATACCGCCATCATCTCATGGGATGATCAGGAAGTCCATCTTGATATGGATCAAGTACGGGGAAAACTCTATCAGAATGATGCGCTCGTAACAGATGAGGCAGCTACTTCAAAGGCTGTGGCAACAGCTTGGTCCTTCTGGTGTAATGACATGTGGTGGTTCGCAGCTCCATTCAAAGTAATGGATGAGGAGGCGTCGCGACAAATTGCCCTTGATAAAGATGGCAAGCAAGGACTGTTAGTTACATATGATAGCGGAGGAGTGACTCCAGGGGATTCATACTTATGGTATGTCGATGAAAACGGTCTTCCTACGGGGTACAAGATGTGGGTAAAAATCATCCCGATCGGAGGAGTCTACACGTCTTGGGAGGACTGGCAGATACTACCTGGTGGTGCAAGAGTAGCCACCAACCATACCGGTAAAATCAAGACACTCACCATCCCAATAACAAACATCAAAGCAGGCACTTCGTGGTCAGATTTTGGGCACACTCAGAATCCTATCCAACTGTAGCGAGCTGCTTAGACGGTATCGATGTATCGATCTCTGCACGTAGCATATGTAGTAGGCTATACAATCCGTAATTCGTTCTATTGAGGTAGATAAAGTGGGTTGATCCGCGATTAGGATTGTATTTAGATTTCAGCGACTGCGATGTTAGTTGCTCCCCCATCTCGGTCATCGACTTGAAGTAGGCATCATTACTAAAGTCAAATCGCCCCTGGTGATAAGGTCTTAAGGCCAGAGATAAGACCTGGTGAAAAAGGTCACTGAAATATTCGCGTTCATCAGGCGCATCATTGGCTAACAGAACCTCAAGAGTCTCCAACAGTGATTCGAACTTGATCTTGTCATCCAGAGCTTCCTTTTGCAACAATTCAAAATATGGGTCATAGAAACTTGTCGGAATCTCCTTCACACAGCCAAAGTCAATTACTGCCAACTTCCCTTCTTTGGTGATGAGCAGGTTGCCCGGATGTGGATCGGCATGGACCATATTCAGCTCATGAATCTGGTACATAAAGAAATCGAATAGCAGCTTTCCGATGCGATTGCGCTCTTCTTGGGACGGATTCGTCGCCAGCCATGGAGTTAGGTGCTGACCCTCGATCCATTCCATCGTAATGATCCGCTCATTGCTGTAGTCTGGGAGATAACTGGGGAAGATGACATCCTGCATCCAGTCACAATCTCGAGTGAGCTGTACACTGTTCTCCAATTCTAAGTTGTAATCTGTCTCTTCGATCAACTTATCCTCAACCTCCCTGAAGTAGCGATCGGCATCCTTCAGTTTGATGCGCATAATGCGACTTGCCAAGGGCTTGAGTAGAGCCAGGTCAGAGCGAATTGATTCTGCAACACCAGGATACTGGATCTTAACTGCCAACTTCTGCCCGTTGAGCCATGCTTCATGAACCTGACCGATACTGGCTGCGAACTTGCTATCGTAATCAAACTTGTCAAAGACTTCCTCGGGCGACTTCCCGAAGTACTTGCGAAATGTCTTCTTAACTAAGGGTGACGATAGAGGTGGTACACTAAACTGTGCTAACGAAAACTGCTGAGCATATGCTGTAGGAAGGAGGTTTTCTTCCATGCTAAGCATCTGAGCGACCTTCAGCCCACTACCCTTCAGCTCCTGAAGGCTGTCCATGATCTCAGTCGCATTCTTCTCGTCTAATTTATCCCTGGATGCATCACCACCGACTAATTTCTCTCCGTAGTAGGAGGCGTAGTTGGTACCGACTTTGATGCCTGTTCTTATGATTTTACCAGCTCGCTTGAACTTACTGGTTGGGATTGTTTCCGCTGTTTTCATCCTCTGGCAAACCTTTCTTCCAGATGAATCGACCAAAGTCAACCAAGCTCCTAACTGGTGTAGCAACAATCAGATCCATTGCAGCGCGAACGGATTTTTCGATGGCGATATCCGTTTTTTCAAAGCCTGGGGAATCATCCTTACGCCAGAACTCGATCAAAAACATCAGTTGAGTCCAAAAACCCTCCTCTAAGCCACGACGACGTACGTCGTTTAGCCGCTCAATTCCTCCAGACTGATTCGTAAAGGGACTATCCTCAAAGCACTCATCCACAAACTTGCGAAAGGTATTCTTCATTGGCTTGAGCAACGTCATTCTGTCCCGTACGTCCATGTTCTCACGGAGATTATTCGTGACGTAGCTACGATTCATCGTCAGACTCTCGAAGAAGGTGTAGAACAGCGAGAGGAGTTTTTCTTGATCACTAAATGCGCTGTAGCTCTCATCCTTGGCAACAGTCTTGATCGCAGCCGTCATCAGATGATCCCAGATCGCACGTTCCAACATATGAAGTGAGCCGTACTGCTTGTAGAAGTCTGCCTCCTCCAGTTTGAAGTGCTTACAGAACTTGTAAACATTTCTGTCATGCTTTTTGACTTCGAGGGCGTACTGCAGATATGGAGTTATGAAGTCTGTTGCAGTAGTCTTCTTGGATTTTCGTGTTGTAGCCATCGTGCTGTTTCTTATCAAAAGAAGTAACGAGAACGCTGAGGTGATGGTTATCGCCAACTACCTATGTGGACCCTGTACAGATAGTTTAACCCAAAATGAGAATTGGGGTCGGATCGGGGCAATTGCTTTGATAAAACATAACGTCTTTCTCTGAGCAGACACCTGGGTAATCGCCATGATAGCCAGTCATATCCAGTATCAGTTGAAGGTGTACATGAGGTATCCACCCTCCATTTTGATCCATGTCACCGAGATGGCCAATGACGTTCCCCCGGCTAACGGGCTGACCCACTGTCCAAAGATCCATGATGGAATCACTAAGGTGCCCATAGAGCGTGTTGAAACGCATGTTTTTAACCTGATGGCTTATGATGAGCGTATATCCATAATCCAGCTCTTGGTCATTATATCTGAGACTGTGGACCTTTCCATCGAGTGGTGCGAAGATCGGATGTCCCGCCACCTGCCATAGATCAATACCCAGATGAATGTCTCGCTTTTCTGTTGCTGAGTTAAACAAGGGGCTATCCTGATAGAGAGCTCGGTGCTCGAGGTAGCCTCCATACAAAACGCGTTCCCAATCATTGGACTTCTGTTGAAGATGAATCTGGAGTTCATTGTTCGTACTGATCCCGATGCGCTCCAGATGCGACCGATCTAAGTCAATCGCGTGATAGTCATTCGGCTTATACCTCTTTCCAAGAACTGGAAAGGGTGCGAATCGCACATCATTCAGATTCATCTTGAGTAGCTTTAGCAAGAGTAAGGTAAGCGATGAAGTATAAGAACATCTATGTAGCAGCCAGTAGCCAACATGTTGGCAAGACGACCAGCACGCTTGGTTTAGTCTCCACCTTCTTACAGCAGGGGATTAATGTAGGTTACTGTAAGCCCGTAGGTCAGAAGTTTCTCAATTTCCAAAATCTCTATGTCGATAAGGACACTTTGTTATTCGCTGATCTGATCAAGTTCGATATCAAGCCTAAGCATCACAGTCCTGTTGTCCTACCAAGTTCTACGGTTAGGATCCTTATCGAACATCCGACCACAAGCAGCTTCCAGAAGGATATCCTCCGCGCCAAGACTGTCCTCAATAAGGTACACGATCTAACCATATTCGAAGGGACTGGCCATCCTGGAGTCGGCAGTGTAGTAGGCTTGTCTAATGCGCATGTCGCTAAAATGCTGGATGCAGGAGTTATCATGATCTTGGAGGGTGGCATCGGTAGCACGATAGATATGCTATCCATGTGTACTGCTCTGTTTCGTGAGCACCAGGTGCCATTACTCGGAGTAATTATCAATAAAGTTCGCCCTGACAAACTCGAAAAAGTAGAGCGCTATCTACGTATCTGGCTCGATCGGCATGGCATCCCGCTACTCGGCCTCATGCCCTACGACGAAGTGTTGGCCTATCCACTGATGAAGTCCATCGCACAGACACTCAAAGCCGAAGTCGAACTCCACGAGGATAAACTCGCTAATCGAGTAGAAAATATGCTGGCAGGATCTCTGGTCGACCTAAAAGAACTAAAGAGCTTTCAGAATCTACTACTTATCGCGAGCGAACGCACCATCGACCGCGCCGTCCAGAAGGTCAAGTCATTCAGTGTATTCAAAGGGGTCGAGAAATGTCCACTTTCGGGTGTTATCATAACTGGTGATGGCCAGATATCCGAGTCCGCTATGGAATACATCACCGATAACGAATTACCCTTACTCCGCACCAAATTCGATACTTATGGAGCTGTTCTGAAGATCAGTCGCATGGAAGTCAAAATCAACCGTAGCACTCCCTGGAAGATCAGTCGCGCTATAGAACTCATCAAAGCCAATGTCCATCTGGATACCATCCTGGAGCAGGTCAAAAATTAATGAAACCATGACGCGCCAGTTGCTGCTTGAGACAGGGCGGCTCAGTACATTACCACTGTGTCATGGTTATTTCGGTTAGCACGACTTGTGAAGAGGTGGTTCAGGTATGATGAGATACTTGTAATCAACTACTACGCTTTCATCTCAGCACATCAACTACATCTTCGTGGCCGTATTATCGAGGACAATAAGATTGTCTCACTACCCACCGACAACTGGTTTCGCAACTTTGTGAATCTCGCCAAACGCATCCTTTCTCATGAAGTAGCTCATGCCCGTGTGGATGTGATCGCGTGTGGAGAGCGCTTCACAATCCATTCTAATGAGGAGGGATTTTATGAGGGGACTTTTAGGATCCAAGATCTATGTGATACCGTTCGGGTGGAAGTAAATCATCCTCGGTTTAGCTCAGTTATAGAGACGGAAGTGATACCAACGATCCTTCATGACGACGTCCAATACGGTGTGATCAGCGATATTGATGACACCATACTGGTCACTGGGGTGGTCTCCTGGTTCAAGTGGAGGCTCCTGCTCAATACCTTGTTCCTAAATCCGCAAAAACGTAAGAGCTTTAAAAACGTCTCGACCTTCTATCGCAAGTTGGCCTCAGGAGGGAATCCGTTTTTTTACATTTCGAATAGTCCTTGGAATCTATTTGACTATCTGAAAGTATATCTCCAGCACAACAAGTTTCCCAACGGGTTTTTGCTACTCAGGGACTACAACTTCCTCTCGCCCAAGTCTTCCACACTCGAGAAGCAGAATAAATACAAGGAGATCATGAAAGCATTCACTGCTTGCCCAGACATCGCCTTTGTACTTATCGGCGATGCGGGAGAGGTGGATGTTGACATCTATCGCGATATCGCAGCTAAGTACCCTGAACGCGTGAGGGCCATCTACATCCGCTCTGTGGACGATCGGCGACGCATGAAACGTGTACGAAAGATTGCAAAGCTATTCACCCCTGTTCCACTCATGGTATTCGATCATACCGTCGAGATGGAAGACCATCTCCTCGGCCTTCAGAAAGCTGATCCTCAGGTATCAGTTATCTCCACTCAAAGAGAATAATCAGGCTCATCCAATCCTGCGACCTCGGACAACATAGTAGGCAATAGCTGCAGCACTGATCAACAATCCAAAAAACTCTCTCACCAACTCGATATATGGGGACTCCGCCTTCATACTCGAAGTAATGGATGGCATTCCATCACCAAACCACTCCCTAATAGACGGGATGTACGAAAGCAAGACCACTATCAAGACGATCAGCATGATCATGGTGGCAATAGGAAATAATCGCCCTGAAGCTGCTAAACCCGCTACCAGAGCCACCAATGCGTACATGATCATCCAGACCAGGGAATCTGGATCATTCCACTGAACAACCGCAAAAAGCACGAACAATGCTGCCAGGATGATATCAATGATGCGACGACTCATATGGCTAATGTAATCGCTTCGAGTAGGAGTAGATATTACCTATCCGAAACCATAGTTTTGCAGCCAAATTAAGGACCCAACTACTTGCTATGATTACCGTATCGGATCTAAGTCTTCAGTTTGGTAAGCGTACTCTTTTTGATGATGTCAATCTCAAATTCACCAATGGCAACTGCTATGGAGTCATCGGTGCTAATGGTGCTGGCAAATCAACTTTTATCAGAATCCTATCAGGAGAAATCGATCCTACAAGTGGTGCTGTGAGCATCGAACCAGGTAAGCGCATGGCTGTCTTAAAACAGGATCACTTCAAGTACGAGGATACCCAAGTCCTTGACACAGTGATGATGGGCCATGAAGAGATGTATCGCATCGCTCAGGAAAAAAATGCGATCTACATGGATCCAGATGCATCTGAAGAAGATGGCCTTCGCGCAGCAGAATTAGAGAACCAATACGGTGAAATGGGGGGGTGGGAAGCCGAGAGCAATGCCGCTGAGATCTTGAGCAACATGGGTATAGCAGAAGAGCATCACTTTAAGGCGATGAAGGAGCTGACCAATGCCCAGAAAGTAAAAGTGCTGTTAGCACAAGCCTTGTTTGGCGAACCTGACATCCTGCTGCTCGATGAGCCGACAAACGACTTGGATGCAGAAACTGCCACTTGGCTATCAGACTTTTTGGCTGACTTCAAAAATCTTGTGATCGTGGTCTCACATGACCGCTACTTCCTCGACATGGTGTGCACTCACATGGTCGATATCGACTTCAACAAAATCAGAATCTTCACAGGTAACTACACCTTCTGGTACGAGTCAAGCCAATTAATGGCGCAGCAGATGGCTAACAAGAACAAAAAGGTAGAGCAGAAACGTAAGGAGATGATGGAGTTCATCCAGCGGTTCAGCGCCAACGCTTCGAAGTCAAAGCAAGCTACATCACGCAAAAAGGCCCTCGATAAACTCAATCTGGATGAAATCAAGCCATCCACACGCAAGTATCCATTTATCCACTTCAATCCAGAGAGGCACCCTGGTGATCAGATCCTCTATGTCGAGAAGCTCACAAAACGAAGTGAGACTGGTGAACCGTTGTTCGAGGAGGTGAGCTTTCGAATGAACAAGGGGGACAAGATTGCTCTCCTCGGACGCGACTCCACCTCTCTTACTGCACTATATGAAGTCCTGGCTGGCGAAATCGAGCCTGACAGCGGCACGATCGAATGGGGTCAAACGATCACCTTCGACTATCTGCCAAACGAGAATAGCGAGTTCTTCAGCGAAGGTCAGAACTTGGAATTAATGGATTGGCTTCGGCAATACTCCAAAGAAAAGGATGAGCAATTCGTTCGCGGATTCTTGGGTCGGATGTTATTCTCTGGAGAAGAAGTGTACAAGAAGTCTGGTGTCCTCTCAGGAGGAGAAAAAGTCCGCTGCATGCTATCCAAGATGATGCTGAAGAATCCTAACTTCTTATTGCTTGATGAACCTACGAATCACCTTGATCTCGAATCCATTACTGCACTAAACAATGCACTCCGTGATTTCCCAGGTAACCTCATCATGACTACTCATGATCATGAGCTACTCAATACAGCCTGCAATCGTATCATTGAGATCACCCCTGCCGGAATCATCGATCGGTTGATGAGCTATGACGACTACATCAGATCCGAAAAGATCAGAGAACTGAAATCCGAGATGGTGACCGCCGCTTAAAGAGGCAGGCTTCACCATCACACAAGGTCACACCCAACGTCAGAATAACGATATCAACTTCTGACGCATAGCAATATGCCATCCCAATATTGCTAAACAGGTGATCGATGACGGATCAATGATCCTTTCGAACTAACTCCGGCATCTTGGCCTGAAACCGTTTGAGCCTTGGAATCGAAACGCCTCGAACATAAGGTTGATTAGGATTTCGTTTTTCGTAGTCTTGATGATAGTCTTCGGCGGGATAGAACACTTCAAATTCTTTGATTTCCGTCACTACCTCCTTGTCTATGGAGGCTGCCACGGTAGCTTTCGCATCTTCCGCGATGCGCAGTTCACTTTCATTTTGATAAAAAATAATGGAACGGTAGGCAGATCCAAAATCAGGCTTCTGCCCATAGGTCGTTGGGTCCTGAGACGCATAGTAGACATCGATAAGCGTCTCAAAGGAGATTTTGGTCGAATCATAGTAGATCTCAACGGCCTCGGCATGTCCAGTCTTGCCGCTACCCACTTTACGATAAGTTGGATCATCAGTGGTTCCTCCCGCATATCCTGAGATCACCTCTTCTACACCGATTAGACTTTCATAGATTGCTTCGACGCACCAGAAGCATCCACTGGCGAGATAGGCCTTGGATAGGCCATCAAGGCTCTTGGTTTGTATGTCTATGGGAGCAGGTGGTTGCGATGGAGAGCATGCATTCACCCCGAAGAGCATCAGGAGTGACAGAGTCATTTGGATCATAGTGGGCATAATTTTCTGATGAGTTGACGTAGTTAAGATTCTACCTTACAAACCTGATTGAATACCATTAGATATGCTACGTGACGTCCTGCTTTTGACACTATTTTATCAGAGTTTCTGCATGAATCTATCTGCACAGCAAGACAGTTTGGATCATTACGGCTTTGTCTACTTAGACCAGGAACTATCGCATGCCAATTTTGATCTGCGCTATGCATATCGAAACAACTTCTTAGGACGTCCAGTAAGTGGTTATGGTGCGCCACATGTAGCAATAACTCGACAAGCAGCATCACAGATAACTCTGATCGAAGAAGAACTGAATACCATGGGTTATCATCTCAAAATCTTCGATGCATACCGACCTCAGCGAGCAGTAAACGAATTTCGTGTGTGGGCCAGTGACTTATCAGACACACTGACTAAGCATCAGTATTATCCAGAGGTCAACAAGCAAGACTTATTTCGACTCGGTTACATCGCAACACGATCAGGTCACTCGAGAGGTAGCACGATCGATCTGACAATCTGCTATAACCACACTGGCGCGGAGGTAGATATGGGCGGTCCGTTTGACTTCTTTGGAGAACTATCCCACCACTCTTTTAATCAAATCACAGAGCACCAAAAGGCAAATCGAATGATGCTCAAATCGATCATGATGAAGTATGGTTTCAAACCATATGCTAAGGAATGGTGGCACTACACGCTAAGAGAAGAGCCTCATCCGAATAGATACTTTGATTTTGTAGTGGAATAGAAACCGAACAGAATAGTACTCAGTTGTATTAGCGCATGGAGGCATCCACAGCAGTTAGCTCCATAAGATCTAATAGAGTCGCCACTCCTGACTCCCGCTTCAAATCCAGACTGTGATCCTGAGCGATATCCAATGCCTCTGGTCCCAAAAATCTTTTGACTTGGCGCGCAGATAAGCGCACCTTTTTTGTCCGGTCACCGTCAGTAAGTTGATACTTGTTTTTGCGGACAAACTTTCGAACCCTGATGATCTGGCCCGGCGGGTAGTGCACTTTCTCGTCTAATACGACCCTGAGTTCATTCGACAGTTTATAACGCTCTCCGATGTAAGGCAAAGCGATCATCTTACCTGCGCTATAGATGAGCGATGTTCCTTGGTCTGGTTCGATAGTCACAATCTGATCAAAGGGGATATATAACGTGCGCTCACCTTTGTACACTTCGACATAACGCTCGTAGAGATCTACATTAAGGCTGACCCGGTGTGGTTTTTGACCGAGATACATAGTTAGCGTAGCCATGGTTGGTTCTGCGTAGAAGTACTGCGATCCCTTCACGTCGCGATAAGGATCTTCATCAGCAGTGATCACCAATCGCTGTGTTTGCGATGCGAGCTGACCTACCAATACCAGGAACAAAACCAGTGTCGCTATTCTTTTCATCGCATGCATAAATTCAAATTGTCGATTTATTCGTTCCGAAATTGTTTACACAACTCTGAACTCCGAATTAACTCTCCTCTTGTTCTTGAAATATAGCAGCTGTCTGACAAGAGCTCAATTTAACGAGCCAATTCCTCAGTTTATATTTTTTCAAATATGTCATCCCAAATTAGGGGCAAACAAAAATTTGGACGACTTCTGCCATCAAAGGAAAGCATTGGTCGATTCTAATTGAAACTCATTCGTTTTGCTCGTGTCGCAAGCGCGCGCATGACTTTGTTTAGGTCAAGAATCGCATCGACATTTGCCCTCCCCGAAGGATCATTTTTTCCATTATCCCTTCCGCCCTGCGGACCCAAACCAACCACGAATGAGACTTATCATTCTGACTATTGTCATGTTCATGAGCACCCAAATGTTTGCTCAAAATGTAATTGTTATATCAAAAGATACAACACTTAGTTCGACCTGGATACTCGAAGAAGATACCGTGATCCGCTCAGCACCAGGACAGACGATCACCATCGACTGCGATGGTGATTGTAGCCCAACCATCGTAGCCGATAATTGTACTGTCCAACTCGAGAATGTTAAGTTCACGAGAAACGCTCGTAGTCGTTTCGTTAGCGTACGTGGGCACGGCAGTGAAATCACCTGGAACCTTCCAGGAAGCAAGGGCTTCATGCGCCGAAGTTAGGCTTCCTACGGTACTCACTTCGAGGCTTTTATTTCGACGATTTATTAATTCCACCAGACCGCATATCCTTGTTTTTGAAGGCGTTTGGCCAGGCGCATTTCGATATCCTGAGCCTCCATCTTTGTCAAAGGGTTCAAATGAGCATATAGACTTGGCCTCAGATAGAGACCATAGTTCTTGACTATCGAAGAAGAAATGCGATGCCCCCTCTTGGATCTGGCTCCGGTCATATGTTTAGTAAGGCGCTGTTGGGGCGAGAGGCTTGTCATCCCCACATAGAGACATTCCTTCATTCCATTATATGTGGGATTGCGTCGTCGTAGCTGCCAGCGCTCTGTCCAGACAGAGCGCTTCAGTTCTACCACATAGACACTATATCGCTGAGACGCCATATCAGTGGCGGTTCAAAAAGACTGCCAAAAGCGACTTTTTGTGTTGTTGATGTAACGTTTTGTAATTACTTAGCGTTCTTCAGGCTGATGACGAAGAAATTCCATATCGGAGTATTGATCAGCTTGATCATGCTATCCAGCGGATCTTTTATGGTGAAGGTCCATTACTGTCAGGATAAGCTGCGAGGAGTGGGTCTTGTCCTTCCGTCTATGGAAGGCTGTAAGGCTGCTTCCACTTCCCCTTGCTGTGCTCAAAAAAAGGCGGCTGAAGATTGCTGCACCGACGAAATTGCATTCACAGATGGCGACTTGGACCACGCATTAGCCATCAACTATACCACTGTAAACGGCCCTGATACTGGAATAACCTTTGTACACCAAGCACATATAACTCCAGAAGATCAGATTCCAACACTTCTTCGTCTACGCCCACCTCCAGAAACGACGTTGCCCTCTGGCACGACACTTCGAATCTGGTACCAGTCCTTTAGTTGTTAGGTAGTTGTCTTGCTGTCACTGTTTCATGTGACTGTTGACGCCTTATTAGCGATCGACTCGATTCAACTATTTATCATTCTTAGTTTCACTTTCTTATGAAAAAGATCCTTTACGGGGTCCTATTGACCATCTCGTACATCATCGAGATATATGGACAGGGACCTCCTATAACAGCCGATAAACCCATTATGCTGGGCTCTAATGCGGTGGTTATCAAAACGTTATCCGAGTATCGGAGTACTGATGAGTACCAATATCTGAGGACGCCGCTCATGTTCCACTATCTCCCATCTTCTAATAGTTTATTGGCTGTCCACCTACCTTGGGTTAGCGCCTCACCTGAGGGTGATCGTGGAGACCTTGATTCTGGGCTTGGGGATATTGGGCTGCTGGGTAAGTACCAATTCTATCGAAAAGACGGCAAAGGAAAAACCCTGCGTATGGTGCTAAAGACCTATCAATTACTTCCCACAGGTAAATCCTTTCCAGAACCCATGATCAGTTCAGGTCAATACCAAGGCTACTATGCCATAGTCGTCGGTCGAGAAAGCATCAAGTATGGTCTATCTGGGGAGATCGGATACAATTGGGTACCAAATGGCAACTTTGACGAATTCCGAGTGAAAATTGGTGCAGGCCTACCACTTCTCAAACCACTCTACCCTGTGAATCAGGTGAATCTCTACTTCGAGTATGCCTATAACGAACGACCAGCTCTCGACGAACGTGAGCTGCTCTATGCCCAAGGAATCCAATATGCTAAGGGCCGATGGACATGGGAAGTAGCAGTCCAAGTTCCTCTCTATCAACAAGTGCAGCGCAATGCGCTTAACTCAAATCTATTAGTCGGTGCGAGGTTCATTTTTTAAAGAATGCCGACGTCACATTTCTAACATCTAAAAATTCGAAGATTATGAATAAGTCAATTATAATAACGCTCATTGCTATCCTTAGCTGCACAGCGATTACGCCAAGTACGGCCCAGAAGAATGCAGACCGAGACCAATACTCAATCCGAGTTGATGGCTTGGGTTGTCCATTCTGCGCATATGGATTAGAAAAGAAATTCAAAAAATTCAAAGGTCTTAAAGAGCTGCGTCTGGATTTAGAAACTGGAATTTTTACATTTTCCTATCCTGCTGATGATCCACTATCTACCATGGAAGTCGAAGCACAAGTTGATGCGGCCGGATACACATCGATCGAAACAACTATCACACGTGCAGATGGAACAATAGATCGCTCTAAGGTGGAGGCCTCGGACAAGATCATCGCTGAAAATGTGGTCAAAACCGTCCTACCTGTAGGTGGCCAATGCAACATGTGCTATGCCAGAATTCGCAAAGCGGCATTCGGTGTAGAAGGTGTCGCCGAAGCCGAGTGGGACGAGGACTCAGGCTTGCTGGACCTACGATATGATAAGACCCTAACCACTCCAGACGTAGTCGCCAAAGCCATTGCTACAGCTGGTCATGATACGGAAGCATACAAAGCTGAGGACTCTACCTACGACAATCTACCAAGCTGTTGTCACTACAAGCGCATAAAGTCATGAGGATATATATCGGAATTCTTCTAAGCATCACATTACTCGGATGTCAGTCTTCACCAGAATGGCATCCCATCACCCCAATTATGCTTGATGATATATCTCCTATAGGAATGCACGTGGATGATGAGGGAATTTGGTTGTCAGATGGAGATCGCAACTTATTGAGTCTTATCGATAAGTCAGGAGCTATCAAGCGAACCGTCACTGGTATCGAGAGACCTATGCATATCGACGTCGATGATGGATCACCTATCGTCCCATCGTATGGTTCGGATGAGGTTTTTGTAGTCGGTGACAGCACTCACAGTCTGAACATCGAGTATGATATGGATGCACCAGCAGGTGTGGATGTCTATAAAGGCTACATCGCTATCGCCGACTTTTACAATCATCGCATCTTACTACGTAACCCGAACCAAAATTGGAATACCATTGGAGGTCCTGAGAAGGGTAAGGCTGATGGAATGTTTGACTATCCAACAGACGTTCAGATCGTCGGCGATAGATTATATGTCGCTGACGCTTATAATCATCGTGGACAGGTCTTTACACTCGATGGGGAGCACTTGCTCACATTTGGGTCGGATCAAGAGATGAATGCAGCTACAGGTATTTTTGTCAGTGATGATCAGATCGTGTTGACAGACTTTGAAAATGATCGTGTCATCGTTTTCGATCACAATGGAGCCTTTGTACAACTCTTAGATCAAGGGTTTCTGAAGCCAACTGAAGTATTCATGCATCTTGATACGATGTATGTGGCAAATTACCAGGGAGGATATATATCGCGATTAGTGAGGTAGGACAACTGATGACAAGTGTCTTGGTCCTTGCGAGGTTAACTTGATTCAAGTGAGCACTCCCAGGGCCCAAGACCTCTAACGTTTACAATCGCCAGCATTCGCATTGCTGTACGATAAGACCTCTAAAGATTTTAGCCGAAAGGAGCTCGCAACGAAGCATCTACTTCTCTTTCAAAATACAGATAGACATACATAGCCGCTCCAAATGCTGCTGCATCCGTTGACGCCAACTGCCAGCCATCCGAGACACTGCTGTCGATGATGTCTTGGATCTCCATCTGAGAACTCTCGACAATATGATTTCTATTTGTGGTTAGCTTAGAATAGTATGCTCGGGTTTCGACTTTGTACTCTTTCATCAGTAGTGTGTGAAGGATTAGTTGGATGAGATGAATGTACAACACAACAGCTTGGTAACAGTCGAGGAATCATCCAAACACACCAAATGCCTTTAGTATTGCCAATCCAATTACTAAGACCAAGAGTCGGTAAGCCCAGATCTCAATACCCTGGAATCTACTTGCAAAAGTTGCTGTTAAATATCCTCCAACAGCTTGCCCCGAGGCGACAATGAGACCACAGCGCCAATCGATCAGATCGTGGTAGTGAAAAATACCAACAACGAGAAGTGAATACATCGCGATGACAACTGTCTTGAGAGCATTGGCATCGATGATATTGTACTTGAGGATCACCACACATACAACCAAAAAAAAGACGCCCATCCCCATCTGGATAAATCCACCGTAGAAGCCAAGAGCAAAAAATGAAGGAATCGCAATCCACAAATTCAAAGGACCAGGATCCGTGTGTTTCCGCAGCCAACGCTTAGGATTAATCAGTACAACGCCCAGCATCACTATGAGCATATACTTAAACACTAACCTAAATTGATCATGAGATACTGATACCGCTAACCATACCCCTGCTATAGCTCCTACTACAGCCGCAAGCAATGGCCATCGAGATCTCTGAAGATCAATGCGCCCCGACTGTATGAAACCAACTCCAGAGGAAACACTCTGTAACAGGACGCCTATCCTGTTCGTCCCGTTAGCAACATTGGGCGGTAATCCAAGAAGTTCTGTAAGAATGGTGAGGGTTATCGCTGAGCCATTACCTGCTAACGTATTGATCACACCGGCGAAAAAACCTCCACCCACAGCCACTACGAAAACCCAGGTATCCATTAGGGCATCTCCTGACAAAGCTCAATGAGGACTCCATTGGCAGACTTTGGATGTACGAAACACACGAGTTTGTTGTCCGCACCCTCCTTGGGTTGGTCACTCAATAGTTGAAAACCCTGCTCTCGTAACCGATTCATTTCGGCTCGGATATCAGCTACACTGAAGGCGATATGATGGATCCCTTCTCCGCGCTTCTCAAGGTGACGGGCTATGGGTCCATTTGGACTCTTAGAAGCTACTAACTCTATCTTATTCGGTCCATTTCTAAAAAAAGAAGTTACAACTCCTTCAGCAGCGACCTCTTCTTGTTTATATGGGGCTTCACCTAAAAGTCTTTCAAATAGCGAATTAGAATGTTCTAAGTCCTCTACTGCAATACCTATATGTTCGATCTTTTGCATAGTACTAATAGTCTTCTAAGTAGATCACCTTACGTAGAAACCGTAACCCCACTGAGACCTCGAAGGTGATATTTCGAATCGTCTGCTCGCGCAGTGAGATGCTGTTACCTGTGAAGGGGTCTAAGACATTAGGAATCGTCGGCTGTTCATACTGTCTGGACAGGTCAGGACTAATGTTCGCCTCTACAAATCCTCCGACCAACTCCGAGAACGGGAATTCGTAACCGAAGGCCACTGTAGCGCCATAGTTAAACTTGTTTACAAAAGGGTCAACTGGAAAATAGGTGGCAAACTGTGCATTATTGTATTGGTCCAGGTTCGTCCCTAAGGTGTACTCGACGCGCATAGCAAAACTATAATAAGGCTTACTATCACCAAATGTGTCTATCCTTCTCTTCGCACCGATTGTAGCCGCAACATTTCTAAATTCAAAAGTTGGTCGACTACGCCCTGTTGGGTTGCCCCCTACATTAAAAAAGGTCACATTCTGAGAACTGCCACGAAGGTGATATCCCAATTGGCCAAAAAAGGAACCATTACGATCTGGATTATATGATTCTAAGTAGAGTGCCGCGTGATAAGCCACCAGTGGTTGACGATCGATACCATTCCATGTCTGTACGCCAAGTGTCGGGCCCAACTTCGGACCAAATATGAATGACTGTGCAGGCAATAAACCGACGGAGGCGAAGAACGCGAGAGCAAGTACTGTACCTTTCATACTGACGAAGATAGTAGGCCAAGTTCGCTAATACACCTTCTGCCCACGCTTCAACCAGATACCCCAGATACGATCAAACGCATGTACACGATCCGTCGTTTTCCCTTCTGAGTCTACCACGGCGTATCCACGATTCATCCATTCGAATAAACCGCCATACAGATTAGACACGTGCCGATACCCATTCTCTCGCAGCCGCTGTGTGATCTTTTCGCTTCGATATCCCACCGAACAATAGACTACAATCCGTGTGTCATACTCAAGGTCGGCGATGGTCTCGAGATCAAAGTCATCATAACCCACATACCGAGCCCCCGGAAGATGACTTACTGAATATTCTTCATGTTCGCGGGCGTCCAACAGGACTGGACGCTCCTTTAATTCGTACAATTCTGTTACGCTAATTTCATCTACATCACGATTCAGAAGTGTCGAAAGCATAGCTGCATAGGGTTTACTCTGGATGGGTGTAGGTAAGGTCGACTGCGCTGTAACACCGAAACTCAATACGACATACAGAATCGTTAGGCGCACGCTATAGGATCCCATGCTTGATCTGACCTTGGAACGTTTGTGGAAATGACTCTACTTCATCAAATCCCAATGCTATGGACTTGCCGTCCCGTGGGACATATGCCTTGTTGAACAAATAGTCCCATATCGCCAAGGTCAGTCCAAAGTTGACTCCATAGCGTCGCTCATCTGGGAGATCCTTAGCATGATGCCAGATGTGCATCTCTGGACTATTGAAAACATACTTCATGATCGGTCCGAGGAGAATGATACCGCCGAGACAAAATCCTATCAAAATACCTACTTGAGCCATTACAGGAGCACCATCAAAAATGGTTACATCTAAGAGACTAAAAGCAAAGATTACACCCAATAATAGCCCAACAATACCACCCGTAATCCTGTGGTCGATGGAGATATTCGCATGATTATAGTGCCCCCATGAAAGGGTGAAAAGGTGAATCACAAAAAAGTCATAAAGGCCAATCCCAAGAAGGGCTAATGGAATGTACTCGATCGTGCGATAAACCACCGTCTCCATCCAGTGATAACGAAGGTGCGCCGCAAAGCCCATCTCCTGCACCGAATGATGCACCTTATGAAACTCCCATAATCGCGGTACTCGATGTAAAAGACGATGCGTCCACCACTGAACAAAGTCTCGGATAACAAACCCTGTCAACAAAACAGCCCACAGCGGCCATCTTTGCATTGGATTACTGGCCTGCATATCCCAACCACCTGAGATGGCCTTAATGGCATCGTTAAACCAATCCACCACAATACTTGATGCCGCATGATAGACGATCAACGAGAACAAAAAGAAGTTAAAGAACATGTAGAACCCGTCCAGCCAAAAATGCTGGCGAAGCACCTTCTGGCTACGCCTCCATGGAATCAAAACCTCTAAAACCAAAAAAACAAGAGAAACGACTATCAGCCAGTAGAAGTAGTTCTGCCAACTCGGATGAGTGATTTCATACCATAGATATCCTCCGTAGTCGCGATAGCTCTGAAGAATCGAATTCATATTCCTCTCTTTGAAAGCTCAAAAATGGGGTGATCCCGGCTGAACTGCTTGCTGACCTCCAACTTTCAAGTGTTACACGACGATTCCACTATGAAGATTGCCTCGGCTCTATCAGTATCCTATATTTGCGGCGCTTGAGACGATGGCGTGGTAGCTCAGCTGGTTAGAGCGCAGGATTCATAATCCTGAGGTCGGCAGTTCAAGCCTGCCTCACGCTACTTTGGAAAGGATTCTAAGTCGATGATTTAGGATCCTTTTTTTCTGGTATATGCATGAGTTTAGACGTTGTCCCTTTGAGATTTACTCTTCCAAGCCTGCAGTTGGGGGTCACGACAGGCTCTTACTTTCACCCTTTCGGACAGTTCCACTACAACAGCCCACTCCGTTAACGATGCACATCCGGTGTCCCTATTTCTTGGGTTTCTCAGGTCGATCTACCCAAACACGGCTTATGCATCATGCACAGCCATTACTTTGGTCGCATTTATAAAAAATCTTCCGTGAGATTAACTGCCACCATTATTCTATCCCTGTTGACTCTTGTTTCTTGTACTGATGACAGTGATGACGTTGGTCAATCACTTACGGAACAGTTGATAGGGCTTTGGCAATTGGAGGAAATCCGAGTCGAAGGCGGCGACTGTAAACTTCTTTACGGCCCAAGTTCACCAGATGAGTATATCGCTGATGCCACAGGTTGTGCTCGACCAACTGATATCCTTGGTAATGCTGAGAGATGCATCAACGTAAGATTCAACTCAGATGGTACGGGTGTTTTTCGCTGGTCGGTAATCAACGGGTCGATGGAGGATGCTCCGATCAGCTACACGATTAGAGATAATGAGGTCCGCTATTGTTTTGGATCCTCCTTTGACTGTAGCAGCTACTATCAGTTTATAGATGGACGATTAGAGTCAAGGTCATCACTCACCTTGGATCGAGATTGTGATGCAGTATTTGTGCTTACTAAAAATTAGCAAGTCACCACCCAGAATTTTGCTAAGTTCTTCGTGTCCAATGACAGTCCAGTCCTCGCCCTGATATTTAGTTCAGTAGCACATAGATCGAAGCGCTCGCCTCCTATAAAAGTGCTGTGATGTTCTGGTAACGATCCTTGGGGCATTCGAGAAAACGCTCTAACCCTTAGTCGATATTGAGAAATGGCGGGTACCACTGCCACCAATATTTTATCCTTCATTTCTTATTATGCAACCATGTTGCATAAATACATGGAATCGCTTAGTTTGCAGCTTGGAACACGCATAACCATCTTTGTAGACAGTATGATTCACCTGTCAATGTCCTATGCGGGCGTTAGGGTCTCTGAATTGATAAAGCTTTTACCCCGCATAAAATGCCTGACGTAGTATTTGCTGTTAAAATCCTGGCACAGAAGTAAGGAGCGCATTCAGACCATTTTACCCATCCCATGAAAACTATCGAGCAAGCTATACCAAAGGATTCGCACTGGTCTGATATCTATGGCATGTGCAGCAGCCTTCTTTGTACGATTCATTGTTTGGCTACGCCATTCATTTTTGTGGCTTCGCCTACAGCTGAACATTGTTCACAGATTGGTCCGTTATGGTGGCGTACAATCGACTTTTTATTTCTGGGCATCTCCTATCTGGCTATATCACAGACAGTTAGACATACCACCAGTAACTGGATCCCGAGGGCAATGTATGGGGCATGGGCTTTACTCTTAGCCGTGATCGTGATAGACCGATTACATCTACTGCACTTACCAGAAGTGCTGGTGTATATCCCCGCCTGGTCATTAGTTGGATTACACTTCTATAATCTTCGCTATTGTCGGTGTAGAGAGGACGTTTGTTGCACCTAACGGTACATCTTTAAGATCCAATCCCTGCCCTCGTACATTTCATTCGCTCTGCGCAGACATCCTCTGTCTTAACTATGGTGAATCATACCTTTGCCAGCTATGGTAAAGTCCTTGGTAAGGTTACTCGTACTAATTATTCTCGTTGTGGTGGGGAGCCAAATCTTCTGTCAAGAAGACACGCTGGGCATTCATGATAGTCCTTATTCTGTCATCTACAATCACCTCTACTACCTTCAGTCAGATTCCTATGACCCATCGCAGTCTGCACGATCCTTACCTGCGTCCACTGAAACTGCAAGGACGAAAGCCATCCAACTCAAACAGATCCTGGACGGTAAAGGCCTCTTCATCGATCTAAATCGTCTTCCATCATCTCCGAACTATGTCGACACGCTCAGCCGAGAAGCGATCTATCTACTTGATAGCCGTGAACCGCTCATCTATGTCGAACGTCGCGAAGACGGGTGGTACTATTCTCGAACGACAGTGGATGCCATTGATGGTCTTCACAAAAAACTTTATCCCTTTGGTACGGCATTCGTGACTGCTTTTGAGGCTCCTGGATGGCAGATGAACTTACTTGGTATTGCCATTTGGAAATGGCTCGGCTTAGTGGTTCTGCTATTCTTCAGTGGTCTTGTCGCTTTCTTGATTGACAAATTAAGCGTCGGTGCCTTACGCCGACTCGTTAATCGAAGAGTCAACAGTAGTGACGAAGTCAACACCTCACTATTCAAGATTACGAGACTAATCGGGTTGATCATAGGGGTACGGTTCCTCGTGTATCTCCTGCCTATGCTCCAGTTAGCACCCAGGATAAATGCGCTTTTCATCCGTGGACTGGCCATCCTCAGCATCTTCTTTGTGATTCTGCTCTTGCGAAATGTCATGCGAATCGTCTTCGTATATCTCGGGCTCATCACCAGCAAGACAGAAAACACTCTCGATGATCAACTACTGCCGGTCCTTCACAAACTGGCATCCATCGTCATCTGGAGTATAGGGATCATCGCCATCCTGGACTATCTGGATGTCAATGTGACGGCTCTACTCGCGGGTATATCGATCGGAGGACTTGCACTTGCGCTGGCAGCGCAGGATACTGTCAAGAACCTATTTGGTTCGATCATGATTTTCTTGGACAAGCCCTTTCAGATTGGCGACTGGATCAGCTTTGGTGGAGTGGATGGCACGGTGGAAGAAGTAGGCGTGCGGTCGACACGCATTCGCACATTTGCGAATTCAATCACCTATGTGCCCAATGGGAAGCTCGCCGACTCAGTCGTGGACAACATGGGGCTCCGTGTCTATCGCAGATTCAAAACAGACATTGGCATTACCTATGACACACCACCTGATCGAATCGACCTGTTCGTCGAAGGCATCCGCGAGATCATTAGGAGGCATCCGCAGACACGGAAGGATTACTTCGAAGTTCATCTGAATAGTTTTGGTGCCAGTTCGATCAATATCCTCCTGTACATGTTTTTTGAAGTACCCTCTTGGACAGAGGAACTTCGAAGCAAGCACCAGGTCTTGCATGGGATCATCATGCTGGCTCATCGACTGGATGTACGGTTCGCATTCCCGACACAAACCGTTCACGTCGAGGAGCTTCCTCTACTTGGAAGCTCCATAACCCCCGAGTCAGGACCGATGTCAGAAACAGTACTCACAGATACAATGCGCGATATTGATGCATACTTCAAGGCCCACCAATAGCCCAACTCCCATTATAAATTCCAATATTCTGAAGCCATGAAAATCATCTGCATCGGAAAGAACTACGCTGACCACGCCTTAGAAATGGGTGGCCAAGCACCTAAGCAACCCCTCATATTCATCAAACCATCGACAGCTCTTTTAGAGAATGGAAAACCATTCTACTATCCAAGTTTTTCTGATGAGATTCATTACGAGGTGGAATTAGTATTCAGATTTGGAAGACCTGGTAAGTCTATTCCGACGAGCCAGGTGATGGACTACATCGATGCAGTGTCGGTTGGTATCGACTTTACAGCAAGGGATCTTCAGAACGAATGCAAACAAAAAGGACATCCTTGGGAGATTGCCAAGTCGTTTGATCAGAGTGCTGCAGTAGGTACCTGGAGTGGTATATCACCTATTGAAGCTCTGGAGTTATCCTTCCATCTCGACATCAATGGATCTGTAGTTCAACAGGGCCAGGCTAAGGATATGATTCATAGCGTACCTGCATTAGTTTCTTATACCACTCAGCGATTCACAGTCGAGAAAGGAGATCTTTTATTTACTGGGACTCCGGCAGGTGTTGGACCTATTCGTCGAGGTGATGTTCTGCAAGGCTATCTCGGTGAGGAAAACCTCCTCATCACCGACATTAAGTAGGGATTTGCAGATATTCGCACCTTTTCAAAGAATAGAAATTACAATTCAATGCCATATTTATTCACCTCAGAATCAGTATCTGAAGGGCACCCTGACAAAGTAGCAGATCAAATTTCGGACGCATTAGTAGATCATTTTATAGCATTTGATCCGTCTTCAAAAGTGGCTTGTGAAACACTCGTCACTACTGGTCAAGTAGTTCTTGCTGGGGAAGTGAAGTCAACAACTTATCTCGATGTCCAGCAGATCGCCCGCGATGTCATCAAGCGCATCGGATATACGAAGTCGGAGTACATGTTCGAGGCGAATAGTTGTGGAGTGTTCTCAGCTATCCATGAGCAAAGTCCAGATATCAATCAGGGCGTCGAGCGGTCGAATCCCGAAGATCAAGGGGCAGGTGATCAGGGAATGATGTTCGGATACGCGACTAATGAGACCGAAAACTACATGCCATTGGCATTAGATCTATCTCATAAGATTCTCAAGGAGTTAGCCGAGGTGCGCAAGGCCGGTGAGACCATGACTTACCTCCGCCCTGACGCCAAGTCACAAGTCACGATCGAGTATAGTGAAGACAATAAGCCGATTCGTATTGATTCGATCGTCGTTAGTACGCAGCATGACGATTTTGACACTGACGATGAGGTCATGCTCAGCAAAATCAAGGATGATATGGTCGCCATCATCATCCCAGCTGTAAAGGCACAATGCAAAGAGAATGTGCAGGCCTTATTCAATGAGCAGATAAGGTATTACATCAACCCTACTGGCAAGTTTGTAATCGGAGGCCCACATGGAGACACTGGCCTTACCGGCCGAAAGATCATCGTGGATACATACGGAGGAAAAGGCGCCCACGGAGGTGGCGCATTCTCAGGAAAGGATCCATCAAAGGTGGATCGATCTGCAGCTTATGCTACCCGCCATATCGCCAAAAACCTTGTTGCCGCTGGGGTCTGTGACGAAGTATTAGTTCAGGTATCATATGCGATCGGGGTGGCCCATCCCACTAATATTTATGTTAATACCTACGGCAGTAGCAACGTCGATATGACTGATAGCGAGATTGCTAAACATGTCTATGACATTTTTGATATGCGCCCATATGCCATCGAGACACGCCTAAAGCTCCGCACTCCGATCTACTCTGATTCTGCAGCATATGGACATATGGGTAGACAGAGTGAGACGAAGACTGTGTCTTTCACAGATGGCTCAGGAAACATCAAAACTATGGAAGTCGAAACCTTTACTTGGGAAAAACTCGACTATGTCGAACAGATCAAGGGTGCTTTTTTCTGATCGATGGGCTAAGAAGATATGCTTAGATTTAAGGCAGACTAAGACTGCTTGATGTGAAAATTACGGAGCGTGGCTATTGGGTATCTAAGTGTTACACTTGGATCTCATTGGTACACTGGTTCTGTTACAGTATTTACTTTAGGACGCTCACCTATTTTTCAGCGGCTAATCCTCAGATCTATCTTGGAGGCATGTTAGACGATCGCAAGTCTGACATCTATGATCAGGTGCCTCAACAATATGTTCCGGTAACTCGCCTATTCGTCCCAAAGGACACATCAATCATAGCAGAGATTCTTCAGGAGTTTTCGTTTCCGATGATGGCCAAACCTAATGTTGGATTTCGCGGCTACTTAGTCCGGAGGATCGACAACGAACTGGAATTAAGCGAAGTGATCAAACAATACATCGGCAAGGAACTCCTCATTCAGGAATTTTTGGCCCAAGAGCACGAATACTCAGTGATGTATTATTGGGTAGATGCTTATGATCATGGTATTAGTTCTCTGGTCGAAAAACATTTGCCCAAAGTGATCGGAGACGGCAAGCGCACGGTGAGTTCTCTGATTGAGGCACTTGATAATCCATTCCTCAATCATGAGTGGGTCACGAAAAAAAACAAACAGCATCTGGACCGAATCCTTGATGATGGGGAAGCCCTATTAATAGATCATGTTGGCAACTTTGCTCGAGGTTCCAAATTCGAGAATCTTAATGGCAAGATTGATGCTACCCTGACGACTTCCATGCGCACATTTTTCACACATGTTCCAGGGATGAATTTCTGCCGTCTTGACGTCAAGGCTGCAAGTCTAAACGAGCTCAAAAAGGGAAACTTCAAGCTCCTCGAGATCAATGGAGCGAAGTCTGAACCACTCCACATCTATGATCCGAGGATGAGCATGTGGGATGTGTTTCGGGCGATACGAACTCATTGGAAAACCTTGTTCCGTATCGTGAGAAGGAATATCGCTGCGGTGGAGATACCATCATCTATGGAGGGCATCAGGTCTTACTATGAGCTCAAAAAACTGGTTAGTTAGTCGATGATCGTTGCTGTTGATATAGGCAATTCCAATGTAGTATTGGGTTGCCATGACGGAGAGGATTGGGCCCACTTTTGGCGACTACAGACAGTAACCACTCAGGATGCAGCTGTCTACTACGATATTGAAATCCGAAATCTGATACTCGAATCTCGTCTGGATCTATCACAAATTACAGGAGTGATCCTAAGTGCTGTCGTTCCACAGATCAGAGAGCTGATGGCGGAGATCCTCACCGCCGCATTCGAGCAACCAGTGGTCGTCGTAGGCCCCGAACTCTACAATACACTGAATTATAAGGTTCCCAGACCCTATGAGATCGGAACGGATCTGGTCGCTAATGCCTACTCTGCTTATCGTAGACAATCAAGAGCCTGCGTAGTTGTTGACTTTGGGACGGCACTCACATTCACTACACTGGACGATACTGGATATGTTGCTGGGGTCGCCATAGCCCCTGGTATCAAGACTGCTATGAAAGCCCTCTCCTCAAATACCGCCCAACTTCCCGAAATTCCGCTTGAACTGCCCGATAGTGTCTTAGGGCTCCACACCACTCACGCCATACAAGCAGGTATCCTTTGGGGATATGTTGGCATTGTGAAGGAGCTACTCGAAAAAATCCGGTCAGAGGTTGATCATCACATACCCGCCATTGCCACTGGTGGATTATCCTTTGTCATGTCGGAAATAGAGGGTCTATTTGTTGAAATAGATCCACAATTGACCCTGGATGGGCTAAGATTCATGTTAGAAGATTTATAATCGATGTATATGGAGAAGTACACAGCTATCAAAGAGCGCGCCTCGAAGTATCACAAGGTGCTCCAGCAGGTCATGAATTATCGTGATCAGTGGGGAGTTTCGCTTAAAGAGTTTATCAAAAACACCGCGGCGGATATCTTGGATCATACAGATGTTAGTGCTCAAATAGAAATCGAAGAGCGATTCGAAAATCTCGAGTCGATCACAATAGCTCTTGGCAAGTCTATCTCAGGTATCGCAGAGAATGTAGACGACCTGACCAAACGAAACATTATCAAGGATAAGGGCTCGTTGATCTACAGTCAGCTGTTTAACGGAAAGGTTCAAGCCTGGATGACCTATCCTCTGATCGAGGGATTGATGCAACCCAAACCTCCAAAGATGCTTGGGATCTATGCACCAGAGGAATTTACTGAGGAGTTAATCCTAAGCGACTTTGATTCATTCTTCAAGGAGTTGATCGATTGGGAGAATTACGACGATGATCAACCTGGGCAACAAGCACCAAACCGAATAGGATTTGGAGTCCATCACCAAGAGATCGACGAGAAATAATCTCATCACAGACCAACTACTATGTTTTATCAAGTTCTGATTACCATGCCCGACTGGGGTAGCTCGGCCGTCTGGATGAGTCTGCTGACGTTGACTTTCTTGGAGATTGTACTGGGTGTGGATAATATCATTTTCATTTCCATAGCCGCAGGTAAGCTGCCAAAAAATATGCAGCGTAAGGCCACGAACATTGGCTTGTTCTTAGCCATGTTTCTGCGTATTGCCTTACTGTTTGGTATCTCTATTCTGATTGCGATGAAAGAGCCATGGATTTCATTTCAGAGCTCATGGATCGAAGGAGGGTTCTCCGGACAAAGTTTGATTTTGATCGCAGGCGGAGTCTTTCTGCTGTATAAAAGTGTATCTGAGATCCATCACAAACTGGAGACAAGCGTAGATTCACATGACACAGCAAGCAAGGGAAAGAGTACGATGACAAGTGCAATCGTTCAGATTACCCTTATCAATATCGTATTCTCATTCGATAGCATTCTCACAGCAGTTGGTATGACCAATGGGCTGGAGGGAGCACTATTTGTCATGATTGTAGCGGTGGTCGCCTCGGTACTTATCATGCTCCTTTTTGCCAATCCTGTCGGTGAGTTTGTAAACAAGCATCCTACAATCCAGATGCTTGGACTTGCATTTCTCATTTTGATCGGATTCATGCTTATCATCGAAGGCGCTCATCTTGGCCATCTAAAGATATTGGGTGCGGAAGTTGGTGCAGTACCAAAGGGTTACCTCTACTTCGCAATCGCTTTCTCACTACTGGTGGAGTTTTTGAACATGCGACTTCGCAAAGGTGGGGCACCTGTCCAACTTCGGAACGCAACACAACAGGCTCACACTGAGAACATATCCATCTAACTCATGAAGTGGATTCAGCTTGCATTATTCACATGGTTAACCATCTTCTGGATGGGTTGTACACCTACCGATCCTAAGCCTTACTATAAGATGACTGGAGAAACCATGGGAACCTACTATGCGGTTTCCTATCAGTCCACTCGGATGCCTTCGGATATGAAATCAGCTGTCGACAGCTTACTCATCCAAATCAATGGCGAGGTCAATACTTATGATCCCAACTCGACCATCAGCCGAGTAAACGCATCAAGCGAAGGAGAATTCTCTCTTGATAAGTTCGAACACTTCAAGACGAACATGGATCGAGCTATGTACTGGTATGAACAGTCAGAGGGATATCTCGATGTCAGCTTAATGCCCTTGGTGAATTACTGGGGCTTTGGTTATACCCCAAAGAAGGCCGTCACCTCCCGTGACCAACAGCAAGTCGATAGTCTAAAGGCTTTTGTTGGACTTGATATGTGGACCTACGACACCGATCAAAATATCATCACCAAGCAAGCCGCTGGTCAACAGTTAGACTTCAGTTCTATCGCCAAGGGATATGCAGTGGATCAGGTCGGTGAGCTCCTCGAAAGTTTTGGTACCACCAACTATCTCGTAGATATCGGGGGTGAATCCACAGCACGAGGAATAAAACAAAACGGTAGTATTTGGCGAATGGGTATCAATCGGCCAGATCCAAAAGCAGAACTGGACGACATTGTACTAATCCTTGAATTGAAGGATGCTTCTCTGGCTACCTCTGGTAACTATCGCAACTATCACGAGGTAAATGGCCAGAAATATGGCCATACCATCGACCCTTTTTCCGGTATCCCGTATCAGGATAGCCTTCTATCTGTAAGTGTCATCACTAATGAGTGTATAGATGCCGATGGTATCGCAACCGCGTGTATGGCGATGGGTTACGACAAAGCCTCTACCTTTATCGAATCACTGGACGATGTGACGGCGTGCTACATTATCGGTAGGGCGGATGGATCATTAGCCACAATTTTTGCCGATGGATTTATTCGATACGCCGTCCAATCCGAGTCAGACTCCCTTTGAGTTAGACCGAGATATCGTCTTTTTTGATATTGAGTCGACTGGTCTTAATGTTCTTCAGGATCGAATCGTACAGATTGCTTTGCTCAAGCATTTTGCTGATGGGCGAGCCCCAGAAGAGCTTGAGTTACTAATCGATCCAGAGATGCCGATCAGCCGAGAAGCCATGGAGGTGCATCGAATCACTCCCGAAATGCTAAAAGGGAAGCCCACTTTCAAGGACGTAGCCGACCAAATCAAGGATTTTATCGGAGACGCTGATATGGGAGGATATAATTCTGATCGATTCGACCTACCTATGCTGAGCGAGGAATTAGCCCGCTGTGGTCACGATCTCGAGCTTGAGAAACGACGCACCATAGACGTCCAGAAGATCTACTACAAGATGGAACCTCGCACCCTTAAGGCAGCTTACAAGAAATTCTGCGATGGCGACCTTAGCGATGCACACGATGCCTTGGCAGATGTCCGTGCCACAGTGGATGTCTTGGCTGGACAGATTAAGACCTATGCCGGTGTAGATTATGAGGATGGCGATGGATTTATCACTAAGTCACCGATAAAAAATGACATGGCTGCGCTACATGACTTCATCAAAGATCCAAGTCGAGTGGACTTCACTAATCGACTGAAGCGCGACTATAAAGGCAATGTGATCTTTAACTTTGGAAAGTACTCTGGACAGAAGGTCGAAGAAGTATTTACTCGCGATCGAAACTATTACAGTTGGATCCAACAGAAGGACTTTAGCACACAAGTAAAAAGAATCACAAGGGAGATCATGGATCGTCTGAGTAGTCAGACGACTTAAGGAAACATTGGCAAGTTGTCGGGCGTTTATGCCACGATGAAAAAGTGGATCTATATCATCATCGTATTTGGCATGGGTTATGGGTGCGGCAGCAATGCTGATCCAGACGTGGGCCAAGGTTCATTGGTTAGCATTCCATATGCGCCTTCTCCGTATATCTTAACGGCACCTGATCACTATCCACAAATGGCTATCCCTGCCGATAATCCTTTGACTATCGAGGGAGTAGAGCTTGGTCGACATCTCTTTTACGATCCTATCTTAAGCAAGGGGAATAGACTCTCCTGCTCTTCGTGTCATCTGCCAGAAGGAAACTTTACGGATAATCTGGCTACAAGCCCCGGTGTCGATGGAATCAGGGGTAGACGCAGCTCCATGAGTCTGCTCAATGTAGGATACAATACAAATGGCTTCTTTTGGGATGGGCGTACCCAGACATTAGAGGAACAAGCACTGCATCCGATCGAAGATCCGATCGAGTTCAATACAACATGGGAAGAAGTTGAGTCTAAACTTCAAAGCCATCCTACTTATCCGGAGATGTTCCGCAAGGCTTTTGGGATCACCAGACCCTCAGAAATATCTCGGGATCTTGCCGCCAAGGCATTGGCTCAGTTCGAACGGACCCTTATCAGTTCTGGCCAATCCAAATATGATCAGGTCATCTCAGGAGACGAAATTTTCACGGACTTGGAGCTACGAGGTCATAATATCTTTTTCGATATCGAGCCTGATGCCACAAAGCATGCGGAGTGTGGTCACTGTCACAATGCCCCACTATTCACGACAAATGAGTTCACGAATAATGGCCTTGATGATACAGACAATGCCACGCTCACCGATCTGGGCAAAGAAGAGGTGACAGGATTAGCCTTCGATCGTGGATCCTTCAGGATACCGACATTAATCAATATAGAATCATCAGCACCGTTCATGCATGACGGACGGTTCGAGACCTTGGATCAGGTCATCGATCATTATGTAAGTGGAGGACACCCTGCCCGCAACTTGGACCCTCTAATTCGTCCACTGGATTTATCGGACCGAGACCGAAGTGCTCTTGTCGCCTTCATCAAGACTCTCAAGGATCCATCATTCATGTCAGAACCGATGCATCAGAGCCCATTTTAGCCGATTAAGAATCTCGGGTTTCCCCCAGTAGCGCGATTTTTTCAGGGTTAAGTGCCGCATTTTTTTCTCCTCAAAAACGGTTAATCCTTGTCCCCATTTAGGCATCTTCATATCCATACACTATCATAACCCGTTGATAATCAATTAATTTATTGATTTAAGACCCCTTTTAAAAGGAACAAAGCTTGATTTTTGTCTTTGATTACACCTCCTTCATTCCTGATACTTGTATTGTGAATCATTGAAAACGGCGGCTAACGAGTTGCAATCAGAGATTCAAAATATGTTCATGGGATTATAATTTGATAATAGATAGTTGCATAGCAGAAAACGTGCAGCTTTCTATTATCGAATAAGCACCAAGGACACGCACGCGAGAAAGTTACTTTGAGTTATTATATCGGTTATTAAGAGTAGGGCAAAGGAGCCCTCAAGAATTATGTTCATGGGATTATACTAAAGCTGGTCGTTCGATATCGCGACCAGCTTTTTTTATGCGCTTTACACTGTGCCATGCCTCAATCGTGGCACAATATTTTCTTCCCTCTACTGGTTAGGTTATTCACGAACAATTTACCATACCAACTATCGCGCATGAAGCAAGATTACCCAGCCCAACAAATTATCAAGTACCTCTACAACGAACTCGACGCTCCAGAACATCTGGAGACGGAGTATGCTATACGAAACGATCCTGAATGGATGGCCTCATATGTAGTACTTAGAGGAGGTTACGAAGCTCTACCACAACAGCAGTATCTTCCTAAAAATCGAGTGATCAGGTCCATCCTGGCTTATAGTCGAGCTTAAGGAACAATACATCGGTCAGGAATACTTCTGACAAACGATTGGTTAAGCTGTCTGAAAACACCATGTGAGGCGGAGCCTGAAATGACCCTACCATCTATCGACGCAATTGGAGTCAATTCGCCCATTGTACCTGTACAGAACGCAGCGTCTGCAGCGTAGAGCTCAGCAATGGAGATATTCTTTTCTATGCATTTGATTCCACTGTCGTGACAAAGTTCCATTACAATGCCACGCGTGATTCCATGCAGACATGCATCAGCATGAGGGGTGAATACGACGTCATCATTGATGATAAATAGATTCGTCCCATTGAGCTCTGCCGCAAAGCCAGCGTAGTCCAGCATTAGCGCCGCATCAGCTCCGGCTACATTGGCCTGAATCTTCGCAAGTATATTATTCAGCAGATTGTTGTGATGGATCTTGGAGTCCAAGAATGAAGGGTTATTTCTTCGGATTGCAGAAGTTATCACGGTGATACCGTTCTGATTATCATAAACGGGAGGCTTCCACTCTGCCAAAATGATCAAACACGAACCTGACTGGTTTAGGCGCGGGTCCATACCCGAGGTGATTTTCTCTCCTCTGGTCAGGGTGAGGCGGACATGCACATCTCTATCCATTTCATTGGAAACTAAGGTCTGCCGAAGTGCAGTTCGAACATAGTCTTCATCAGGGATATCCGTAAAGTGTAGGGCCTTCGCAGAATCGAACAATCGTTTTAAATGCCGGTCAAGAAGGTAGATTCCCTCGGGATAGAGACGTAGGCCTTCCCATACTGCATCACCTCCTTGAACGACGCTATCAAAAACAGAAATCTTTGCCTCTTGGCGAGGGTACAGTCGATCTCCTACCCAAATATTAAGACTCTGATTCCGTCGGTCGAAAGACTGTAGCATGGCTTATTGTTCAGTGTAAATCACTCCATCCTTCATCACAAAAACCATCTCTTGTAATAGCGTAATATCTTCTATCGGATCACCCTTAACAGCTACGAGATCGGCCATTTTACCTTCCTCAATAGTCCCATAGTGTTGATCAATTCGTAAAAGCTTTGACGCATTGATGGTAGCCGACTTGATGGCATCATAAGCTGGCATACCGCTCTCTACCATGTACTCAAACTCTTTGGCATTATCTCCATGTGGGGACACTCCGCTATCTGTCCCAAATGCAATGTTTACACCTGCTTTGTATGCTTTCGCAAATGTCTCGGCGATCTGCGGTCCAACCTCCAAGGCCTTTGGACGGATTACCGCTGGAAAGTACTGTGGTCTGGTCTTAGCGATATGATAAACGAATTTGCCAGCTGAGATTGTTGGAACATACCAGGTGCCATGCTCCTTCATGAGTTCGATGACTTCGGGAGTCATCATGGTACCGTGTTCTATGCTATGTATACCGCCAAGGACAGCACGTTTCATCCCCTCTGCACCATGGGCATGTGCAGCCGTCACATAACCATAATCGTTCGCCGCATCCACGACTGCCCTCACTTCTTCTATGGTGAATTGAGGACCACTCCCGTCTTTAGCTACGCTTAGAACTCCACCTGTTGCTGTGATCTTTATACAGTCAGCGCCATTTTTGTAGCGTTGCCGTACGGCCTTCTTTGCATCGGCTACACTATTTATCACTCCATCCTTGGGACCTGGGTCATGCATTAGATCTCTGCGAACACCGTTGGTTGGATCGGCATGACCTCCAGTCGTTGCAATACTTTTCTCAGCTGTATAGATACGTGGCCCCTTAATGAAACCTCGATTGATAGCATTGCGAAGAGAAACATTTACACCAGAGCCACCAAGGTCCCTGACTGTAGTAAATCCTGCCATGAGCGTTCGCTCACAGTAGATTGTTGCCCTGAGTGCTACATCTGCTTCATTCATCCGGAATCCCTCCTCATAGCGCTTTGGACTCGATTGACCTTCCATGTGCACATGCATATCCATAAAACCAGGCATTATGGTGTGCTCTGTAAGATCCACCCGCACAGCTGTGTCCGGAACATCAGCATAACCTTCAAGGACAGATTGGATAGCATTCCCTTCTATGATGATTGTCTGTTCTAACTTGGCAGACTCACTTGTACAGTCAAGTACTTTCCCACAGTGCAAAAAGTAGGGCTGAGCAGATATGCATGTATAGCACAGATAGGAACAAATGAATACGATGAGTTTCATAAGGTCAACGAGTTTACATTCGTAAGAATAGCGATTCTCCGGCCATCCAAAAAACAAGGGACGGAGGTGGCGGCGGCACACATTATGTTTTTTTATATATGAATACGGCCTATATTTGTGAGAGATGTGAGAGGCCAGACATCATAGTTTGAACCGCTATCGATACCTCTTACGAGACCAATTATACCCTAACTGTTATGTGTCGACTTAACCAACGACACTTCTGCCGTAATTCTAATGCTACGGCATAAACCAGCCTCGCAAGTTTGATAATGGGCCATCCGTATAGGAACCTGAAAAAACTGTTAGGTCATCGACTACTGCCGCCTGAACATCCTTCATGCCAGCCTTTGTCTGGTCTTCTGGAGTGCCTTATCCTCATCAGGGCAATCTCAGGTACCCTGCAGTGCCCCTTCTACAATTGATTTATCCATCGGTTACACTATCATTGGTCAAGGTCGTGCCGACTGTGGTTGTGACGATCAGGCCCGCTACTGTGAACTGGTAGAAGTCATCATGCAGCGCACTCATAGAGGTGAGACGACTCAGCTCATGTGTCCTTCGATCACTCTGACAGAACGATGGTGGAGAGAGGTTAAGGATCTTGTTGATATCTATGATCCACTAACCTGTGATGAGTATATCGAATCCGATGATCATCCCGATCGATATGAGATAGATGTTTCCTCCCTGTCGGAAGGAGATACACTGACTTTGCTCATCTGCAAGACAGATTCTACCGATCAAAACATCATCGAGGTGAGTGCGACTCCATCCCCGCAGTGTGAAGAAGTCGAGTGTCCACCGGAAATCAACTGTCCTGGCCAGTCAAGACTGCATGTAGGTCTCGACTGCATGCACCGTATTCCGGACTTTATCTCAGAGATCACTTTGATCGATCCATGCGATACTGATCTTCCAGAGGTCACAATGAACTATACCCTGGTGCAGAGTCCGAGCCCTGGAACGGTAGTGACGGATAATCAATTTGTTGAGGTATCCGTAATGGATGTTGAAGGCACAATCGTCGCTACCTGCGATATTTACATCGAAGTGATCTTAGACACTTCTCCCATAATTGATGAGCCCGAAGATCTATCTGACATCGATCATGGACACCCCTACCCGACTATCCAAGAGATAAATGCTCGCGATACGATGGCTGATGGTAGTATCCGATTACTTGAAGTGGCTTCTGAAGTCGTTTTGATAAACGCAGATGAATGTGAGGGATATCGCGTCGAATATCGATGGTCAACGAGTGATTCTTGCGGTAACACAGCCGAGGTTATAAGATCGTTCGAAGTTGGTCCTGACATATCTCCTCCAGTATTCATCACGGTACCTGTGGAGTTAGACACGATATCTTTTGGTGAAGCGCTACCACTTTTTGGTGATCTCGTCGCTGTTGATGACGATGGAAGCTCTGCTGATGTTGAGATCACGAAGTACATAGAACCATTTGAAGAGAATTTGTGCCTGGGATATCCCATATCGTACGTCTGGGAGGCGACCGACAGTTGCAACAACACTGCTCGGATCGTCAGAACATTTTTTGTGAAGCCTGTAGGAAGTCCGCCAATCTTCATTACTACTCCTGATACGATAGCTGACATTCGCTCTACCGAGCCACTACCTCCCCCCCCATTAGCCGAAGCAACCACTGCCTCAGGTGATCAAGGAGGTGTAACCGTGACACAATCTGTAGACCCCTTCACAGCTTCCGACTGTGAGCCCTATGAAGTCACTTATCGATGGACCGCAAGAGACTCTTGTGCTAATGAAGCTTCAATCACCAGATCATTCACCATTCATCCTGATACCGCCTTCATCAATGATATGCCGGAGATGGACAACATCACTGTCATGGTGGAAACTGCTTGTACTCAGCAAGCTATGATTAGCATACCAATAGACAGCTTAACCCACGCCAATGTTATGGTAGGCATCGATATCTACGATGTAGACTGGAATCTTATGGAAAGCTTCGCTAATACAACTGTGGTGGAGCGAGACTTTGAAATCGGCGCTTCAAATGTGATTATCAGTATTGCTGACGTATGTGGACGACTCCATAAAGATACCGTCACTGTCAATGCTATCGACGGAATGAGCCCCATGTTCGAATGTCCAAATACTCAACTAATGGCACTAACTGACTTGGGTACTTGCACTGCCACCGCCATCTGGGAAACTCCTACGGCAACGGATAATTGTCAAGTAGCTATTGTCAGACAAATCTCTGGCCCGAGCCCATCCACGTCCCTAAGTTCAGGTACCTACCCTATCGCTTATGAGGCCCTGGATGGTGCTGGAAATCGGGCGGTATGCGAATTCGATCTGGTGATCTCTCCAGGATCTCTGGAATCAACCGAATGTGAAGAGGTTAAGGTGATGCTGGATCATAATTGCGACGCCTTCTTTCAGCCTACTTCACTTCTGTCTTCAACTCAGCTATCCTGTCTGAATAATCTGTCGGTGACAGTTATCGCTGGCCTGGACACACTACGGGGTGATACGATAAATCTTGGCCCCTATCTGGGTAGTTCGATTAGGTATATTCTCTGCGATGACGATACCGGAATATGCTGTGAGAATGATATTCTTCTTGAAAGCAATAGTATTCCTGTGATCAAGTGCGATGACCCGAGAGATTTTATGTGCTACCAGTCCTTACTTGACTATCGCCCAGAAGTCGATGGTGTATGCAGCCCAGTCTCTTGGAAAGTTTCCGGTCTAAGTCAGACCGATGGGTGTTCCGAGAACACCTTCGGTACCATCGTAAGAACATATACAGCGATCGACTCATATGGGAATGAATCTCTTCCTTGCACCACCACATTCACAGTCTTACCTGCTGACATCACTGAGTTAGACATAAATGGGAGGATCCGGTTCCCCGGGGATACAACGATCGCTTGTGACAGACTTGACTTGTCTGCTACGGCTTTTGGACAGCCATATCTTGATTCCATCGCTATAGAAGCATCCACTTCGCTATGTGATTTAAGCTATAGCTTCGACGATGTCATTATTAATGGAGAAGACTGCCAGCAGACCATCGAACGGAGATGGTATCTATACGAACCCATATGTGGTGGTGGCCAACGAATCGTAGAGGGGCGTCAACTTATCCATGTCATTGACACTGTCGCTCCTCAAGTAAGATTTACCGGCGACATACATGCCGCTCCCATCGATGGTGAACACTGCATTGGTATACTCAGAGAGCCAAGACTTCTTCTTCAAGATAACTGTGCGGATCCCAAGTCGATATCAATACAATACCTTATCCAGGGAATATTGCATGACAATCTTGAAGGGGTTGAAGTAGGTGTCGACGACCAAACCTTAGTAGTCATCGCATCCGATCCATGCGGTAACACCTCCCGCGACACCACAGAAGTAATTCTATTTGATAATCAACTGCCAGTGGCAGTCTGCCTGAATGACAACCTTATCTCACTTACGAATGGAACAGCACGCCTACCAGCTTCATCTTTGGACCAAGGCTCATATGATAACTGCAAAATAGATCGCATAGAGATCAAACGTAAGAATGGCGATTGCTCTGGTTGGCCAGATGATTTTGGAGACTGGGTTGAATTCTGCTGCGAGGATGCAGGCAAGACCATCGAACTGACACTACTGGTAACGGATGTGTTTGGAAACCAAAATATCTGTCATGGGCAGATAGACGTGAGAGACTATATCCGACCCAAGATCTCCAGTTGCCCTCCTGACATAGTGGTGGACTGTGATGTGTCATTACCATCTGATCCAGATAGTAGTGATCCATATCATCATCTTTTTGGAACCATAAGAAGTCTGGAGTCTCGAGAGTCGTTAGGCTTGTCAGAGAGATATCTGATATCCTCGACGGACGCCCTTTTGGATGGATACTATGAAGATGACTGCCCTGAACAGATAGATATCATCGTAACCAGCGAGACTCGCCTCAATGAATGTGGCTCAGGAGAAATCCTCAGAACTTTCGTAGCAATAGATCAGGCTGGACTTCGTAGTCAAGAATGCACTCAACTCATCACCATACTGCGCCCCGAACCTCTGGATACATCAAGGATTCGATGGCCACAGTCAGAGATTTTTCTGACGACCTGTGATGGCAACACAGATCTCAATAAGCTGAATGTTAGCCCGCCCGTCCTACCCGTAAATAAATGTGATTTAGCAGGAGTCAGCCATGATGATCAAGTCTTCGTCATCAGTGAGGATGATAATTGCCTGAAGGTAATCCGGACATGGTCTATCATTGACTGGTGCGATCCAGCTAATACTCTTATTGCTCGAAGGTCACAGACCATAAAGGTTATTGATATCGAGAAGCCACAGATAGTATCAGATTGTGCTCAACCAAGGTTTCTCTATGCGAGCCGAATCGATTGTGAAAGAATTCCGATAAACCTCTCGCTCCAAGCGTCGGACGACTGCAGTAGAGATGAGGATCTAAGGGTTGTAGCCAAACTCGTACCTGTTGATGGGCAAGGAAGAGCTCTTGTAACTACTGCAGGGTATGACCCAACTAATTCTCAGTATTCGATCACCGAGACTGTGTCACCTGGGGAATATAGGGTCCACTGGGAAGTCGTCGATCAGTGCGGTAACTATAGCGAGTGTACTCAGTCGATTACAGTTATCGATGATAAACCTCCGACACCATATGCAAAAGGCATCTCTACCTCACTCCACGCCTCTGGCTCTGTCACCATCTGGGCGTCCGATTTAGCTTTAGAATCCGAGGATCGCTGCTACGGAACACCTGAGATAAGCATCGCTCACAGTGATGCCGATTTCGAAGAAAGTGGAGACAGGCTAACATTTACATGTTCTCATCGAGGAGATAATATGGTGAAGGTGTTCGCCTATCGCCAGATGGAAGACGGGAGGTTCACGTATGACTTTACTACTGTTGTGGTGAGAGTTGTGGCGGCGTCAGATATCTGTGACAACATCACAGCGAGCACAACAGTCCCCTCTGGGCAAGTATCAGGTTACGTTTCTACTTCCTACGGTGTACTTCTACCACATACCATGATCGAGATGCGCTCATCTGCGGTGGATACTCATTACTATGCAGATGACCAGGGCTTTTACCGCAGTGAGTTTGATCGGGTTGACAGTTTAGTCGTTCGCCCAGTCCGTCAAGGTCAGATTCGCTACGGGCTTTCCACTCGAGACGCAATTTTTATCCAAAACCACATCCTGGGGACTCATACCTTATCTAATCCATGGGACTTGATAGGGGCCGATGTAACTCAGGATAATCGAATTTCCGCTCGAGATATTCTTGAACTGCGCAAAGCAGTAATTGGGAAGCCAAGCCTAATGGATCAGTATGACGCTTGGCGATTTATACCTGCAAATCACCAGTTCGAAGATCCGTCGCGGGCCTTCCAGCGAGACATCCCTGACCAAATAACGGTTGACTTGACACTACAGAGGTCGCACACTGACTTTATCGGAATTAAAATGGGCGATATCGATCACTCAGTCCCCATCAGTGCTGAAACTTCTAAAGGAAGAACCGCGGATCGAATCAACATCCAAGCAAAGTGGATACCAGGAACAAGTGCTGACACGCTAATACTTCTAACAGAAGAGGCTTATTCAGTGACGGGTTGGCAATTGAGTCTGGATATCGGACAAGGTCCGATCGACAAATTAGACTACATCTTGCCGCTTACTACCTCAGGCTTAGTGCATGTGGATGAACGTGGCATTCGCATCAGCGCGATCACATCTACCAAGAGTACGCTCAACGGCAATCGCCAACTTATCAAGCTTATTACGGACAAGTGGAGCCAAGCGAATAAGAGTAAACTCAAACTTGAAGAAGGGTTCCAATCCGAGATTTATCTATTAGATGGAAGTACGAAATCACTCGAGTTACAATCACCTATAGAAGACATCACAGAAAAAGCTGTCATCTTCTTTCCGAATCCATTTAGAGATCGACTAACCTACCAATTAGAGGATGAGAATAAAGGTCCTGGTGAATTGGTGATCTACGACGCTATGGGAGGGGCTGTATATAGAGTTAGCACTTCTCATGGAGAGCATGGCGAAATTGACATGAGTGATTGTAGCTCGCGTGGTGTACTATTTTATAGATGGACTACAAGAGGATATCAGCAAGAAGGTATGCTATATAGGCTATAAAAAAAGGGAGACCAGAACCACCCGATCTCCCATAATCCCTGAATAGCTTTGGATAAACTATTCCCCGAAAAAACAATCTTAATGCAACCTACCTGATGAGTACATCTGCGACTGTCTCGCCTCTTGTTAGAGCTGATTCTCGAATATGGGTTCTACCGTCACTCCAAGACTCATTTGACATAAGTCAGAGAAAGAGGCTCTAAAAACCCTATTCGTATCAAACTGCTCATCTCTAAGTTCATTCTTCTCACCTGCTTCAGCAGATATCGCCTCAGCAGGACCAGAATTTTGGTTGATACCCATAGCGATGTGTTGGATAGTGAAAAAAAGGTACCATGAAGTCCTTCATGCAGTGGATGGACTCATGGTTCCGTTCGTACATATTTCTTTGATGGCTTACCTAAAAGCCCTCTGAATCATCATTGATAATTCCAAGTAGAATTAAGATTTCCGTTATCATCTCAGTCAAATTAGGTGGTTAACAATGGCTTAAAAGTATTGGTAGGCTCTCGTGATCGAAAGGACAGTTGAACACGATTTTTGTACCTTTATAGACAGAGTGTAAACGTTAAAAAAATGCCTAATTAATTGATTATCAATTGATAACGATTCTTGCAAATGAATCATAATCGAGCACTATATCAACTCTTCCAAACCGCATCCGCGGCAAAACCTGTTTTGGAGAGCATTGATATCAACCGTTTAGATGAAAAGCTGAAGATCCAAGGCTTCATTAAGCGGTTTGATGACGTTGCATCTAAGGCTCATACAACGGACGCGTTAAAGACTGCGGATGTAATCGCTAATGTTAGGGAGCTGACAGATCGGATTGCGCTGATAAATGATGGTATCCCAAAAGCACAAAGTCTTGGGAGAAAGTACTACGAATGTCTGAAGCTACAATTGGTAGCAGAAGTTCTAAACAATATCCAAATGAGAGATGCGGCACATTTTGTCGCAACGATGGTTAGTAAAAGAGCCTGCAAATACTTCTTCCTGAACATTGCCTTCCAGGCTGAGCGAATCGTTTATGTCGCCTGTAATCAAGCAGGGGACACCAAAGCTGAGGAACGTGCTGTAGAAAAATTTAACAAGTACCTCGAGTATTACCGCATCGAAAAAGACATGGAGATCGAGCGTAATCGAGTCTTTCGGCATTTTAACTCCTCACAAGTAAAAAGCGACGAGATATCGGATATGTGCAGAAAGATTGAGCAGCGATTCGAATCGTATGTCGGAGACATTCCCTCCTTTTATTTTCATAACCACTTTTACATCATTAGACATATTCGATATAGCAACGAAAACAACCATCTCGCGATCCATGACAATGCACATAGAGCACTGGAATATTTCAATGGACTCCCATTCACCTATCTGCCGGGCATCCTCATCCATACCTATGTCTTGATCGTCTTTAACATTCAAAAGAGACAATACACCCGCGCCATTACTCTCATCGATCAGAGCTATGACCTCGTACCTGATAAAAAGTATCACTGGTATCGACTCCGTGAGAATGAGATCCTGCTACATCTCCATAGGGGAACCTTCGGCGTCGCTTGCGAGCTATTCTTCCCTGCATATCGGTCGACGGCATACCTGAACATTGGAGAACTACATCAGCGCCGATGGAGGCTGTATGAGGCTTATATCAGACTGCTTATCGAGACCAACATTATCGCCTATAGTGGACCCAAAAAGGCATACAGCATCCAGAAATTCGTCAACGATCAACCTACATTTTCAAAGGACAAGCGAGCGATGAATATCCCTCTACTCATCGCGCAGATGTGCTTTTTGATCGTAAGAAGAAAATATGACGACGCCACCGAGCGTATCACTGCGCTCGAAAAATATTCAACCCGATACCTCAAGAATGACGGTACATTTCGCAGCAATTGCTTTATTAAAATGTTGCTCGAGATCCCTAAGCAGGGATTCAATAGATACGCTGTAGAACGTCATGCTGCTAAATATCACAAACGTCTAAGTAGCTCAGAGATCGAATTGATAAACCAGCCCTTTGAGATCGAGATCATCCCGTACGAAAAGCTCTGGGACATCATCCTCGACAACTTGAGCAAAAAGAAACATTACAAAGTCAACACCTGAGAACGCTACTGTCGCCCGTTGTAAAAAGCCAACGTCAATCCAAATAGAGACATTCCTCCAACTGAAGTTGGACTCGAACCTCCCACATCAGTTGCCAGGGAAGATAACTCAAGATCACTGAGCGAAAAGCGATAATAGGGCTGTACCACCAAAGAAACATAGTCACTCCTCTGCACCACCCAATTGAGATGAAGATCAAGTTGGAAATGAGAGTCCGAAACCAGTTCGAGATCGTTATCTCCAACCTCTCTATCGATTCCAATGGTAGTCCAGTAGAGACGACTACCGAATCCGAACATACCGAAATAATGGTCTACTCCCAGATGATATGAAGTCAGTCCATAATCATAGGTCCGATCTAAGAATCGATCATCGGTAGCTAAATAGGCCAAGGCGGATAAACTCCTATTAATTCTTTCCCAGCCGATCTCGATACTTGACGACTGTAGACGATAGCGCAGTGCCATCTGTAGGCCATGCATGAAGCCCAAAGGTCCAAACGGTTCGACTATCTCCGCTCCAGGTAGCTGATACTCTGATAATATCATGGAGTTAACACCAAAAGATGGAGACCCAATATTATAGCCCACCTTGACCTGCACTTGCGCGTAGCCAGCGCTGTACGTGGAAAGTAGCACAAGCGCACAAAAGAAGATGAAGACTTGTCCTTTCATAAGACAAATCTAATACTTGGTGGTGCCCTCCTTATAGAATTACCATATTACAACCCATGGAAGAAGAGATGGTCTATCGGATCGCCTTGACGCGCATCCCATTAGTCGGTGCGAAGATTGGTAAACAGTTAGTTGCTTATTGTGGTGGCCCGAGAGAAGTATTTGAAGAGTCCAAATCGCGTCTTCTTCGTATTCCTGGAGTTGGTGAGACAATAGCAAATGCTATAAGAAATGCAGATCCATACGCTTTAGCTGAGCCTGATCTCGATTATATCCAGGGCCATAACATACAAACCTGCTTCTATCTGGATGATCATTATCCCAAACGATTGCTTAACGTCGAGGATGGCCCCCTACTACTCTATTACAAAGGCGATTTTGACCCAAATCCAGGACGTACGGTAGCTATAGTCGGTACTCGAAAACCGACATCATATGGCATTTCCTGCTGCGAGCATCTCGTCAAAGACTTAGAGGCCTACGAAGTTCAGATCATCAGCGGCTTGGCCTATGGCGTTGATGCAGTGGCACATCGCAGTGCCAATCAACATGAAGTCGAGAATCTGGCCATCATGGGTACCGGCATCAATACCATCTATCCTGGTACTCATCGACAACTCGCCCAAGCAATTCAAGACAATGGTGCAGTGATGACCGAGTATCCCCTCCACACCAAGGCAGATCGCGAAAACTTTCCCCGTCGCAATCGAATTATCGCCGCCATGGCCGACGTAACCGTCGTTATTCAATCTGCCGCCAAGGGTGGATCCCTAATCACAGCCGAATACGCCAATGCCTATCACAAAGATGTTTTCGCCTACCCAGGTAGGGCTACAGATGAACAGTCCGAGGGATGCAACAAACTGATCAAACAAAACAAGGCGCACCTTATCGAATCAGCTGCGGACATAGGATATATCATGCGTTGGGAGATAGGCGAAGACAAGCCGAGTCCAAAGCAACGAGAGTTGTTCGTAGACCTAACTGTAGAAGAACAGCGAATCGTCGACCTGATTAAAGCAAAGGATGAAGTGTCTGTTGACTTGCTTCACATAGAAACACGACAGACGTTGAGCCAGCTATCAGCGGTACTTCTTGGGTTGGAATTAAAGGGAGTAATTCGGTCTAAGCCAGGTAGTTCGTATACGCTGGCATAATCACAGAAAAGCCCCACCAGTAGGATCGATATGCGGCGTATATAACGTATGAGGAAAGACCACGGAAAGCTGGTAGGGCTTTTTCTTAATCACCTTGGCTGAATTGTCTGATTGGCCCAACTTTTTGGGCATTGTTTAATCTATTTTCTCAAGGTATTTCCTCTATATCACTGCTGACTTTCAATCCTTGCTCCTTCAAATGTAGTCTGCACACTAAGCAAGATCCGTGCTGGTTTCTACTAAGGCGGGATGGGGGAAAACATGTATTTCCGACGCCTATGCCGTCACAAGCTCCGCGTTCTGAATAGCTTCTGATTTGGCTAATGGGATATGGACTGTCACCGACGTACCACGCGCAAGCGATGAATCGATCTCCATCTCACCTTGCAGCACATTCACACGAGACGCCAGATTGTCAAGCCCAAGCCCTTTTTGGATCGAGGACTGATCAAATCCCTTGCCGTTATCCTGCACCATAATAACCAGCTCGTCAGCCACATTGATAATTTGTACATCTATATCAGTTGCCTGTGCATGCTTGAGCGCATTATTAAGAAGCTCCTGGATGATACGATAGACATGCAGACTACTTTCTTCGTCAAGCAAGCCGTCCACCTGATTAGTGTTCACATGAATGTCGAGTGTGTCTTTAATACGATATCGATTCACAAGATCTCTAAGTGCCGCGGTGAGCCCCAGTTTTTCCAATGCATTCGGCTTTAGGTTTCGTGCGATGTCACGTACATCACGACATGCATCATCGATCAAACCCATAATCTTATGATAGTCCTTATCATCAATGAGTGCCTCGTGATCTACCTGTAGAGAGTCATACTGGAGTTTCAGAGTGCTAAGCATACCACCGAGGCTATCATGAAGATCAGTGGCTATACGCGTACGTTCTGCTTCTTGTCCTCTTACTACTGCTTGGAGGTTTTTGATGCGGAGTGAATTCTCGAGATCGTTGATTTTCTGTTTGGCGATTTCTTCCTTCTGGGTATTCAGTAATTTTTCGGAGTCATAGCGATGCTTTTGCAGTCGATAGTAGTTGAATGCAGCGAAAGCACCCATTGCCAAAAAGAAGCAAAGAATGATGAAAAAGCGCGTCCGTTGAGTGAGTTTGAAGGCGGATAATTCGTTCTTCTCTTCCAACTCTCGGATTACTTGCTCTTTCTCCATGGTTTTATACTTCACAGCAATCTGATTGGCCATCGCATATTTCTCCTGATTGTACAGCTCGTTCGTGATGTCATTAGCTTGAGATAGGTGTCGGAATGCCAGATCTGATTTCCCAATCTCATGATAAATCTTGCTGAG